>CACYNH010000013.1 GCA_902775735.1 uncultured Erysipelotrichaceae bacterium | reverse complement strand
CATCTGAATCAATCAGATACCGTTGATTTTAGCTATTCAGATCCGGTCCCCCATGAAGGTCCCCCACGAATGAAGTCCCCCATGGAATTTGGAGAGCCGGACAATTTGATTCAATACAGTTAAGACCCTGCATTCCACAGGGTCTTTATTGTTGAGATGTTTTTTTCAGATTCTGCGCAGGAAGTCTTCAATGAAACAGGACTCATACGCATGGGCTTCATCATTGGGGTGCGTGTTATGAGGATAATCCACCGCCTGTTTTAACATGACCGCGTGTTTCACTTCATCAGAGATATCCGGATTCTGCGAGCGGATCATGACCGGGGTAAAGCGGTCGCCGTTGAGATCAATATAGGGAATGCCGTATTTCAATGCCATATTGATCTGCACTGTTCTGTATTCCTCACGGTCGCAGCCGTTGGAAACCAGAATGCCGATATGGGCGAAGGGACGGTTGACGATCAGCCAGGAAAGCACCTCATTCCACGCCCCGCAATAAGTCGCTGTGCCTGTGTCCTCCATTGTCCCGATGGGAATCGGACCGGTCGGATCTTCCCCGTCCTTTGCCTTTCCATGTTCATGGTGGGAATCATTGATGCCAAGATAGATCGTGATGTAATCCGCTTCTTCCGGAATATTGCGGTAATAACAGTCCGCTTCCGGATCGCACAAGCTGTTATGAAATGTGTGATCTGCTGGATAGCCCAGCGTTCTGCCGCCTTCGAAGAAGCGGTAAATCTTCATGTGATTGCGTGAAGCGATGAAGTAGGGATATGTTTTGGGCATGCCTTTGCAGATGCCGTCCTCAAAGACACTTCCGCTGACGCCGGCAGTGAAGCTGTTGCCGCAGACCGCCCACTTCTTTTCAAATAGAATGTTTCCGTTATGTTCAGTGCAGTCTTTTTCCATGCTGTGTTTACCTTGCTGTATTGCGTATGGAAATGTAGCACAGCAGACTCTGAATGACAATGGAGTAAACAGACAACCATTCCTCAATCGGTTTGCGCCGCTTGTATCTGAAAAGGGTATCCGTGGGACTGAAAACAGATGCCGGTTCCGGGATAAGCGGAATCGAAGAAGTGAAAAATGGCGTACAGCATGAATGCATATACGCAATATAATAAAATGATAAAAGGCAGTGCGTGTATGAATATAGCGATTGTGGATGACAATGAAAGGGACCGTCTTCATCTGGAGCAGATCCTGAAACAGTATGCAGTCATGAACCGGCTCAGCGTTGAGACCGGTCATTTTCAGAGCGGCGAAGAGTTCCTTAAAACATATCAGCCATTTCAATATACGGCTGTGTTTCTTGACATATTCATGAACGGAATGTCCGGAATCAGCACTGCTGAAAAGATCCGGGAAACGGATGAAGATACTGCCATTGTTTTCCTGACGACCAGCGAAGCTTTCCGTTCCGAGGCCTTTTCTGTCTTTGCGTCCGCCTATCTGACCAAGCCGACTCAGAATGAGGAGGTATTCCGGTTCATGGATCACATCCTTCGTCTCAGAACAGAAACAGACAGCCGTTTCTGCTTTGCCTATGACCGTCATGAATACAGTCTCTCCTTCGCGGAGATCGTCTCTGTTGAAACGGACAGAAACTATCTTCTCATCAAGGACACGCAGGGGCGCAGATACAGGACCCGTATGACTTTTTCCAGTGTGCAGGAACAGATGGATTCCCGTTTCTTGATTCTGATCAAGGGAATTCTGGTGAACATGGACTGTGTTGAGCAGATCCAGAATAAGCAGTGCATTATGAAAAACGGGGATATTTTCCCGATTCATGTCAAAAAAGAACGGGACATAAAACAGAAATGGCTGAATTATAAGTTTGCGTCCATCCGGAAAGCGTCGGCTGTTTAGCAGGGGAACCGCAATGCTGAAGATATTACTGGCCAATCTGATCTGTCTGCCGGCTGCGGCTCTTTGTTATCTGCCTGTGAGGGACAGACTGAAAAACAAGTCAATGCGGACTTTTGCGGCGATACTGGCAGGGCTGTTTGCAATGATCGGGATCATGTCCTATCTGACATGGAAATATCAGCTGCGCTCGAATGACCTGCTGCCTGCTGTATTTCCGCTCTGCTTTCTGATTTATCATTTCAGCCTGAAGCTGCCCCTGAGAAAAACACTTGGGGTGTTTTCCGTCGTTGTCGCGCTTCTTTCCATTCTCACCAACTATGCCGCCTGTTTTGACGCTTTTATCAATCCTTCTTCAGGTCTTGGAACATATACACTGCAGTTTTCTTTATTTCAGCTCGGAATCACAGTCCTGGCCGCGTACCTGCTGGGCAGTCCCTTCATCAAATACGGAAAGTTTCTTGTCGACCAGCAGATCTCCCCGCTGGTGTGGTATGCGCTCATTCTGTTTTCAGCTGTCACTGCGTGTTCCAACATAGCGTTATATCCTTTGACATACCTGCTGTTTCATGAAGAAATGATGACTTTCAATATTCTTTTGATCATTTCCGAGCAGCTGCTTATAGGGACTCTGATGCTGATTATTCTGTCCTCCTCCATCTCCAGTACCCTGACCATCAGTAAAATGAAGGAACGTGACCGTATCTATGAAATGCAGGAAAGCCAGTTCCAGTCGCAGCAGAAATATATCAAAGCTTCCGAAAAGACACGCCATGATTTCCGCCACAGTATTATGACGATGTCGGAACTTTATCATGCCGGAAATATGGAGGCTCTTGGAGAATATCTGGATCAGTATGCCGAGGTCATGCCGAAAAATGAAATCCAGCTGTACTGCGGCAATAACGCCCTCAACGCACTGCTCAACTATTTTGTTCATGTCACCAAACTGAACGGGATCAGATTCAGCCTGCGGGTTTCCGTTGATGACGAACTGCCCGTTTCCGATGTCGATCTCTGCAGTATGACCGGCAATATTCTTGAAAACGCGGTGACTGCCTGCCAGACTGCTCAGGAAAAAGCAATTCAGCTCACAATCCTTACAGAGGATCACACCCAGCTTTATATTGTCGCTGTAAATACCTTCAACGGAACCATACGGAAGAAAGACAGGGAGTATATTTCATTAAGGCACAGCCGCGACGGCATCGGCCTTTCCTCGATCGCTTCCACTGCGGAAAGCTATGGCGGCGTCGCGCAGTTCTCACATGAGGGAACCCGTTTCTTCAGCAATGTCGCCATTCCGCTCAGACGCGACACAGAAAAGCAGACCTCTTAAATCTACACAGAAAGCACCGGCCGCTTTGGGATAATCGGCAAAGCACAGGTGATTGTCGGCTTGGCACGGAACGCATTTCATCAATTATACTTTTTCAGACCGTACCAGCCGGCGATCAACACGCAATGCATATGGGAACGCTTTTCATTCTGAACCGGTGTCCGGCTGACGGTTTATGCGATCCTCCCTGGGGTCTCATCGGATATGTGTACTTTAAGCCAGATAAAGCCCATATTCCGGATGAGTGTTTAAGAAGGACCCGCAATATTCTGTGTTGGGCCTCAAAAATAATCCGACTCCGCTGAGGCTGCCAATAGCACCGGTCCGTCTGTCCTCCGCCAGCGGTACCGGAATCCCCCATGTTCTCTCTGAACGCTGCTGCAAGGCAGGGGCATAATTCTGGTTGTGCCCCGCCTGCGCATCAGCAGCACACAAAGAGCACATGTGAAAAATACGGAGAAACAGGAAACAGCTTCACAGCTGCGAGGACATCTCTGTCAGGGAAGACGCATGAGCTCACTCATCCCCCTGCCGATCTTTCCGGCAGGGCTGTCCCTGTGCTGTTAGAATAAATGATTCCACAGGCCTTGAGGGTAAGGTCTTTTTTCATTTCACAATATTCAGAATCTTTTTGCCGTATTTCTGCGCTTTTTTCTTTCCGATGCCGCTGATCTGCTTTAACTGTGCGGCTGATTTCGGCTTCTTCTGCACAATCTGCTTCAGTACAGCGTCGCTGAAGATGGTATAGGCGGGCACTTTTTCATTGCGCGCTTCACTGAGGCGCATCTGCCGGAGTTTTTCAAGAAGCTCCTCATCCGCTTCAGAAAAGGAACTGACTCTGGATTTCGGGACAAACCGGGTGACTTTCTTCAGCCCTTTTAACACATTGCCTGCGGACGGATCGCAGGTCAGAACCTGGTACTGGTCATCGGAAGCGTGGAGATAGCCCTGCCACTCAAGTTCCTTGATCAGACTTTCCGCTTCCTTTCGTCCGCAGTCAAGGATTCCGAATACCGAAAGCTTGTCAAAACCTTTTTCTTCGACTCTTTCGGTGACCCTGCCGCATAGCACATCAATGACCATACCGATGCCGTATCTCTGTCCGGTGCGGATGACTGCGCTTAAGATCTTCTGGGCTTCGATAGTGATGTCGGTTTCCGTGAAATGATCGCGGCAGCTGGAGCATGAAGCGCAGTAGGCAGGACTGTCTTCCCCGAAATAGGAAAGAATATAGTGACGCAGGCATTCTGAAGTTTCCGCGTATTTCTTCATCACTTTCAGGCGTTCCAGATCACGCTTGCGGATCATTTTCTGCATTTCTTCCGAATAGGCAGGATTTGGCTCGGAATGCTCAAGAATATATTTGTTCAGTGAAACATCATCTTCACTGTACAGCAGGATACAGTCGGCCGGTTCACCATCGCGTCCGGCTCTTCCGGCTTCCTGGTAATAGGCTTCCATGGACATCGGCATATGGTCATGAATGACGAAAGATACATTGGATTTATCAATTCCCATGCCGAACGCGTTTGTCGCCGCGATCACAGGCGTTGAATCATCTGAGAAGCTTTCCTGGTTTTTCCGCCTTGTTTCCTCGGACATCCCGGCATGATAGCCGACTGCCTTATACCCATGGTCACAAAGCATTTCCGTGACTTCCTCGACATGGTTCCGTGTGGCGCAGTAGATGATTCCTGATTTCTTTCTGTACTGCCTCAGCAGTTTTAAAATCACTTTATCTTTGTCTTCGGTATGAATGACACTGAAGAAAAGGTTGGGTCTGTCAAAACCTGCTGTAAGCCGGAAGGGATCATTCAGTTCCAGATTATTCAGGATATCTTCTTTGACCTGATCTGTCGCAGTCGCGGTAAACGCGCCGATGACAGGACGGTATCCGAGAAGGCTGATGAAAACAGGAATCTTCAGATAATCCGGGCGGAAGTTCTGTCCCCATTGGGAAATGCAATGGGCTTCATCCACGGCGACCATGGCGATCTTCTTTCCGCGGATACATTGAATAAAACGGTCCGTCAGAAGCCTTTCCGGCGCGATATAAACGATTTTGTATTTCCCTGCCTGAAACAGCTGCAGGGCTTTTGTATACTGTGCGGCAGAAAGAGAACTGTTCAGATAAGCCGCCGGCACACCTGCCTGCACAAGGGAACTCACCTGGTCTTTCATCAGGGAGATTAAAGGTGAAACAACCAGAGTAATGCCATCCATGCACAAAGCGGGAATCTGGTAACAGATTGATTTTCCGGCACCTGTGGGCATGACCGCAAGCACATCACGGCCGTTCATCATGGCGTCTATGATCTGTTTCTGTCCCGGCCGGTATTGATCAAATCCGAAATAGTTTTTTAATGTTTCCAATGGTGTCATGAACCCTATTATAACAAAAGGTCCATGTTTCTCTGCACTTCCGGAAACAGATCCGTTCCGTCATTCCTGATGCTGATGTCAGAGACGGTCTGGCACTGACAGGCAAAACAGTTCAGAATGACTTCGCTTCCGTTCAGTCGCAGATCGATCAATGGATGAGTGACAACGGTCTGAATCAGTAATTCTCATTCATGAGGAACAGTTACGGCTGTTCCTTTTTCCATGCTCAAACCCGGAGAAAAGACTATAATAGTGGTCATGAAAGAAACACTGCGGTTTATCAAATTCACATTCTTCTCAATCAGCGCAGGACTGATTGAGATCGGCACATTCACATTAATGAACGAAATCCTGCACGCCCCTTACTGGCTGTCCTATCTCTGCGGTCTGGTCTTATCGGTTCTCTGGAACTTTACCCTGAACCGGAAGTTCACCTTCCAGTCGGCCGGCAATATTCCTTCGGCGATGCTGAAGGTTGCCTTATACTACGCTGTCTTTACGCCGCTGTCCACCATGCTGGAACACTGGCTGACCATGGGGCTTGGACTCAATGAATATATCGCCACCGCGATTAACATGATTCTCAACTTCACCACCGAGTTCCTCTACCAGAGGTATTACGTGTTCGCAAAGACAATCGACACAAACAAAAAAGACGTATGAATAACAGCGCCGGCTGCCAGAATGATTCCAGGGTACGGCGCTTTCTTAATGTTTATCTGATGGAATTGAAATGATCCTGCGGCTATACTGACATTGAACAGCCATCAAAGGCGGAAGGGATTATATGAGAAAAACGACTGCTTTGTTAACTGCCGCGGTTATGCTGTGCATGATGAGTGCCTGTTCTCAAAAGGAAACATTTACCCTGAAGGACGGACTGTACCTCAACAATGATATTGAGATGACTCCTTATGTTTTCTTTAATACGGAAGAAAATGCGTGGAGGTGCGGCCACATTGCCATGTCCTATGTTCTGGGCGGCACATATACACGCAAAGGAAACAGGATCAGCGCAAAGAAAGAAAACAGCGATGAAACAGTCATTGAGTTTGAGATCATCTCAGAAAACGAAATCAAAGCACTGAACGTCAAAGACGGGTTCTTTCCTGAACACAAATGGATTGAAGAAGACATCATATATACATATGATTCCTACGGATCCTGAAAATGATCTTCCACGCCTCCTTTGCACAGGGAGCTTTTTCATGCATGTTTCTGCAACTTAAGAAAACTGACAGTGCATGCGGTGCTAATATAAAAAAAACAAAAAAACGTCCGCTTTCCAAAAAATACAATCTGATCTTATTCAAAAAGGAATGGTGACTGTTATGAAAAAAACAATTGCTGCAAAGCGCCTCACCGCTCTCCTACTTCTTGTGTGCATGATGATCTCGCTGATCAGCAGATCTTTCGGTGTACATGCGGAAGATGAGGAGGAACTGCGTCCCGACGGCAGCCTTCCGGTGGTTTATCTGAACATCGATGAATCACAGGGAACCATCGACGACATGATCACAGACCCCAATCACAGCTTCTACTGTTACGGAACCCTCAGCATTGAAGTTCCCGAAGGATTCCGTTATTCAGACTTCAAAGACGTTGATCTGGAATCCGTTGAAGGCCTCTCCATGAGCATCCGCGGCCGCGGAAACTCCACATGGCAGAAGTCCGCAAAAAAGGCGTTCAAAATCAAACTGGACAAGAAAACAGACATTTTCGGGTTCGGGAAGAACAAGCACTGGGTGCTTCTTGCCAACTCTTTTGATGAGACTCTTTTACGAGACCGCATTACAGCATGGCTGGGCGACGCGCTCGGTTTCGAATTCACACCCAGAGGCGTTCCTGTGGATGTGGTGCTGAAAGGCGACGAATACGGCGACAGGTATATCGGCAGCTACTATCTCAGTGAAAATGTGCGGGTTGACGAAAACCGTCTTGAAATCGATGAACTGACGGAAGAAGACACGCAGGAGCCGGAAATCACCGGCGGCTACCTTCTCCAGCATGGCCTGCAGGTGAATGTCTGGTCTCCTGACCGCTTCACAACAGACCGCGGCGCCCTCTGGGCAACCCATACACCTTCCTTCGATGTGGAAGGGGATAACCTGACAGCAGGAGAAGAAGAAGAAAAGGAAGAGGTTCTGGAAGAAAGCTATGCCGGCACCGAACTGGAAGACGCCTACGAGAATTCAGTACAGCAGCAGTACATCCAGAATTATATCCAGATGGCTGAAGATACCCTTTTTGAGGGAGGAACAGCCTACCGCGAACTTTTTGACATGCGCTCCGCTGTTCTTTACTGGTGGGTGGACAATCTTTCCAAGAACGCCGACGGCTATGGGACGGGCAGCTATTATATCTATAAAAAGCGTGATACAGAAGAAGGCGTGGGCAAAATCTTCACCGGACCTTTATGGGATTATGACTATGCCTGGGATAACGACAATTCTGAAACAGCAGACTTCCAGGTAGAACATATATGGCTGCGCCCGATGTTCCGCGATACAGAGGAAGGCGGCTTTGTCGATCAAATCAGAAAGTACTGGCCCCTGGTCAGAGAAAAAGCGGAGGAGCTGATCCGCGAAGACGGCGTCATTGACCGGTACTATGAGGAAACAAAAAACTCGGCTGTACTCAACAACAGGATATGGCATCCCACAGAAACGGACTTTGATTATAAAGCTGAAGTGGAAGAACTGAAGCAGTGGATCACGGACAGAGTCGCCTGGATCGACGGGAATCTCGACCAGCTGGACAGTCTCATCAATATCGTCACATTCATGGTCGATGATGAAGTGTACAGAACGGAATACAAGCCTGACGCAGGCAAAGTTAATCTGGTTGATATAAAAGCTCCCGAAAAAGAAGGCTATATCTTCATCGGCTGGGAATATGAAAACGGTGAACCGGCAGAGGACTCATTCTTTGTTTATGAAGATATGGTCCTGAAGGCTAAATTCCTCAGCGATGAAGAGGCGACCCACGCCGTTGATATTGCCATGCGCAGAAGCAGCGACATTGTTCAGTACAACCCGAATGTCAGCCGCTACGCAATTTCGTACCGCCCCGTTCCCGAAGACGCGCAGGATCAGGTGATTGAGTGGAGCTCATCCGATGAAAGCTATGCCACTGTCGACAATGAAGGAATCATCACCTATAACGGTACAGGCACTGTGACCGTCACCGCCGCAACAAGATTTGGCCGCTCAAGACTGTTCACACTGACAGTGGCTGACAGAGACGCCGAGCTCCCTGTCCCTGAATCCATCCGTCCTGAAGAAGAGACGGTTTACATGAAGGTCGGCGAATCCACACCGTTCTATTTCATCACCGATCCCGATCCGGCAAAAATCGACAGCTGTTTCTATGAGGCTGAAGATGAAGAAATCGTCACCGTGAGCTACTTCGGGACAATGACCGCCCTGAAGCCCGGAAAGACAGTCGTGCATGTCACGACAACAACCAGGGGAGAAGAATGGACGGACCGCACGGAAAGAGAAACCGAAATTACCGTCATCGTTTCAGAAAAGAAACCGGAAACGGAAAGACTCTGGTTCTCTTCGCCTTCCTATACCATTAACGCCGGAGATGACTTTGTGCTGATCGCCCACGATGAGCCGGAAGGCTCAGCTGAAAAGATCACCTTCACAAGCTCTGATCCCAAAATTGTAAGCAATCAGGAAAATCTGCTCAAAGGCATGAAGCCCGGCATTGTCACCATGACAGCCACGGCAGATAACGGCGTCAGCGCCGACTGTGAAATCAAGGTGCTCTTCAGGGATGTTCCGGAAACAGGCAGATACTACAGCGATCCTGTTTACTGGGCAGTGAATAACGGCATCACCAACGGCTACACGGACGCCGATGGAATCATCCGCACATTCAAACCCCAGAACAGCTGCACAAGAGAAGCGGTAGTCACATTCCTGTGGAGACTGGCAGGCAGACCTGAACCAAAGTCCATGGCCGCGAAGTTCTCTGATGTAAAAGACAGAAACAAGTATTATTACAAAGCTGTTCAGTGGGCGTCAGAACAGGGAATCACCAAAGGCTATTCCGACGGCACATTCCGTCCGGATGAAACATGCTTAAGAGAACATGTGGTCACTTTCCTCTACAGATATGCCGGACAGCCTTCGCCATCCGTCACAAAGAATCCGTTCAATGATATAAAGAGCTCCGACTACTATTACAAAGCGGCGCTCTGGGCAAATGAAAACGGAATTGCCAAAGGCTACTCATCAGGAGAGCACAAAGGCGGTTTCGGTCCGAAGCTTGACTGTTTAAGAGAACATGTCGTGACTTTCCTGTACAGATACGCTCAATAAGCTCAGCAGACAGAGGAAATGCCGGAAACGGCATTTCCTTTTTCTGACTGTGTTAAAACATGCGTGTCTCATTGAATGGAGATATGATTCAACAACAGGGGATGAAGATGTTATGATAATGGCATTTAAGGAATGTGATTATGGCAGTGAGAAATGACAGAAGAAGAGAGGAAATCCTGAAGGCAGCCTATGAACTGCTGGCCGAAAAAGGATACCGGATGGCGGCTCTGAGTGAAATCGCGGCAAAGTCGGGAATCAATAAATCTCTTCTCCAGCACTACTATCCGGCGAAGAGCGATATTATCAAGGCAATGTTCGCAGAGCTTCTTGAAGTTTCTTTTTCCTATATTGAGAACACATCAGAGAAAAAAGATGATTTTATGCAGGAAATCTCTGATTTCAACATGTTCTTCTTCAAAGCGCTGGAGTATGACTATCAGATGAAACAGTTCATGACAGTCTCAATATCCCGGCCGGAAGTGCTGGAGATCTGGATTGAAATCATCTGCGAGTGGCTGCGGAAGTACTGCGGTGAAAACACATTCAGCTGGCTGCAGGTCCGAACAGCGATCGGCTACTCGATGACCGGCTCGATGTACCTGTTCCTGCATGAGGATGAGCTTGGAATTGATTACCGGATGTTCTGCCGGCGCCACATGGTCTCAATTCTTGAAATGCTGGGCTATAACAGCGGAAGGATAAATGAAATCATCAGCAGCACGGAAGTGAACATCATGAAGATGGATGTGGATGATTATCTGAACTGGTGCCGCAGTCAGATATGCTGGATGGCACAGGAAGACTCACCTGAACCTGCCCTTTGACAAAACCGGAAATTCCGGTTTTTCTTTTTCAATTTGTTCGTCTTGACTAACTTACTCTCAGATCATTATCTTATATTTGTAAAGTATACGCGTATAGTATCGCGGATAGCATAATATAGAGGAGGATCTGAATTTATGACTACAATTCGCGTTCAGAGAGAGGGCACACAGGAGTTCACTCTGGACCGCGGTTATGTCGCGAAAGTCAACACTTCCCGCTGCATCAACTGCGGAACCTGCCGTGAAAACTGCCCCGTCGGTGCCATCACTGAAGCACAGCGCTGGATCTGCCGCGTCTGCCCTGAGTGCACAGACCAGCCGGTTATGCGTCTGCAGGACATTGATGATTTCTGCACTAAGCAGTCCTGCACAACCGCCTGCCCGCTGGGCATCAGCCCGCAGGGCTACATCGGACTTGCCCGCAATGGAAAAGAAGATGCTGCCTACAGAATGATCTGGGAAAAGAACCCGCTCCCCGCGGTCTGCTCACACATCTGCCATCATCCCTGTGAACAGGTCTGCAAGCGCGGCGTTCTCGTCGATGACCCGATGGCCATCCGCGGAATCAAGCGTTATCTCGACGCAAATGTCGAGTATACAAGACCCGCTTATCCCAGACTCCATGATGAGAGAATCGCCGTCATCGGCGCCGGTCCTGCCGGTCTTTCCGCAGGTCATTTCCTTTCATCACTGGGCTATGAGGTTACTGTCTTTGATGCCAATAATGAACCCGGCGGCATGCTGGTAAGAGCCATTCCTGAATTCCGTCTGCCCAGAGAGGAAATCCGCAAGGATATCCAGAAGCTTGCCGAGGCAGGTCTTGACATCCAGTGCGGCGTCAGACTCGGCAAAGCGCAGATCAAAGAACTGAGAGATGAATATGACGCGATCGTGGTCGCGGCAGGAACACCTCACGGCAAGGAAATCACATGGGTTCCGAAGTGGAACTATGACGCTGTCTATACAGCCATTCAGTTTATGGACTTCGCCAACAATGACCAGAACACCTACCGTATGCCTCATCAGAACTTTGTTGTTGAAGGCAAAGAGGGTGTCGTCATCGGCGGCGGCAGCGTTGCCATGGACACAGCCCGTACCGCTCTGCGTCTTGGCGCAAAGAAAGTCACAGTCGTATGCCTGGAAGAAGGCGAATACGTTCCGGCCCACAAGTGGGAAAAGGATGAAGCGGCTGAAGAAGGCGTTGAATTCCTGGAAGGCTACAGCCCCAAAGCTTACTGCGGCCGAGTCAATACTCTTGAAGGAATCGACTTTGTCAAAGTGACAGACTACGCAAAAGACGAAAACGGTAAGATCACATTCAATACAGATGACAGTGATGTCAGACATATCCCCACAGATTTCTGCATTGTCGCGATCGGCCAGTACGCTGATCCGATTTATCCGGAAGCAGACGGAAAGACCGTCTTCTGGGCAGGCGATATCGCCGGCGGCGCATGTTCTGTCATCGATGCTCTGGCAAGCGGCAGAAAAGCAGCCTTCGCAGTTGACTCAGCGATTCAGGAACGCACACTGCGCAATGCGGAAACAGGCCACAGCCTCGTCGCCGCGCCGCGTGAAGAGAAAATCTACCCCTGCAACAGACGCAAGATCCTGCACCATGAAAGACCGATGCAGGAAGTCGGGGACAGACTTAAGAACTTCGACGACGTTGAACTCACCTACACAAAGAAACAGGCTTATCAGGAAGAACTGAGATGCCTTGGCTGCGGATACGCAATGATTGACACCGATAAATGCATCGGCTGCGGCATGTGCCAGAAGCTCTGCCCGCAGGGTGATGTCATTTCAATGGTGAAAAAGTAAGGAGGAACGCAGGATGACAAAGCTTAAGAGAACAGCGCTTGTTATTGGCGCCGGTCCCGGCGGAAGCACCGCCGCATTCTATCTGGCACATGCCGGTGTGGATGTCCTCTTCGTGGATAAGGAAACATGGCCCAGAGACAAGATCTGCGGCGGTGTCTACCTTTCCAGCCTTTACCCGATGCTGAAGGATATGGGATGCTTCGACGCGATGTATTCCCAGCAGGCATGCAACATCACAACCATGCGTCTGATCAACCGTAAGGAAGACTACATCGTTCTTGATGTTGACCCGTTTATGATCGCTCCCCGCCGTTTCACTGATGATCAGATCCGCCGCGCGGCAATCCGCGAAGGCGCTGACTTCATGGAAAACTATGAAGCCACAAGCCTGATCATGAGAAAGGGCGTTGTAAAGGGCGTTCACGGTCTCTACCACAATGAACCGATGGACATTGAAGCGGATGTCACCATTATCGCAAACGGCGCCCACAGTGAACTGACAAGACAGCTTGGCGCGTTCATGGATGATCCGGACATGACGATGTACTGCTTCCGCGCTTACGTCGACGGTGTCGAAGGACTCGAACCCGGTCAGGCGGAAGAATATTATGTGCCGATGGGACTCAACGGATGGAGCCCAATCTGCACCACATGGCTGAACCCTCATTATGAAGGCAAGCAGGCAGTTCTTGGCCTGACAATCACAGAAAAGGCACTTCGTGAGACAGGTCTCTCTTCCATGGAATTCTATGAATACTGGAAGAACAATACAAAGTTCGGACAGGAACGCCTGAAGAACGCGACACTGATTGACAAGTTCCGCGGCTGGCGTCTGCCCGGTTCCCGCAAACTCGCCCAGAGTGTCTATCCCGGTGCGATCCTGATCGGTGACGCGATCGCGGCAGCGGAAACAGCTTTTGAATACGGCATTCCTTCCGCAATGGTCGGCGGACAGATCGCGGCCGGCGTCATCGCCGAATGCGCCGCAAAGAACGACTTCTCCTTTGAGGCACTGAACAAGTACCAGCCTCTGGCTGAAGAACAGCTGAACCCGGGCCTTGAGTTCAACGGCATGTTCCGTGACGAACTGCTTAACAAGGAAGAAGTTATGGATGACTTCTTTGACTGGGTCAAGAAGCACGAGGGATATCCTCACCTGAGCTTCTCCGGCATGGCAATGGAATACATGTCCACAGTCCTTGGCCTGAAGATCGGCATTACGGAAAACCTCCGCTCACAGTAATTCACAGCAGTCATTCCCTGGCTGAACAATAAATCGCAGAAAATCACAGCTCAGTCTGTGATTTTTTGCGTATACCATGATTGTTTTTGCGGATCATACCGGCTGTGCGGCTTAAGTCAGCGTTGAGGCAAAACGGCTGAGAATGATATGATCGGTTTATCATAACCGCGTTCAGTCACAAACGGTGAATCCGGGGGGATCATATGGAAATCAGAGTGCTTCGCTACTTCCTTGCGGTCGCAAGAGAAGAGAATATCACAAAAGCAGCCGAATATCTGAATATCACCCAGCCGACCTTAAGCCGCCAGCTTGCCATGCTGGAGGAAGAAACCGGCACGGTGCTGTTTCAAAGAGGTTCCAGACGCATCAAGCTTACTGAAGAAGGGCTTTTGCTCAGAAGAAGAGCGGAGGAAATCGTCAGTCTTGCCGATATGACAATGGAAGAGCTCAGAAGCGCCGAAGACCGTATTTCCGGCACCGTGACAATCGGCACCGGCGGTCTTAAGGCAAATAATACAGTCATCGCCGCAGCCGAGAGCTTCCGCAGCCAGTATCCCAATGTCCGCTTCTCAATCTTTACCGGCACCGCCGATATCGTGCAGGACAGAATTGACAGCGGCCTGGCGGATTTCGGCATTCTTCTCGAGCCGGTCAGTGTCGAAAAGTACAGTTTCATCCGCCTTAAGCAGAAGGAAAGATGGGCAGTCCTGGTCAGAAAGGACAATCCGCTTTCTGAAAAGGAAAAGATCAAAGCCGATGATCTGAAAGATCAGAAACTTGTCTTTCCGGGAAGGCCATCGGTGCAGTCGGAACTCTACAGCTGGTTTTCCGGCTTTGATCCGGAAAACAATATCGCCTACCTCAGCAACCTCAGCCTGACCGCTGCCGACATCGTCATGAATTCAGACGGCGCCGCTTTGATCCTGGAAGGCTCCCTGCCTTACTATGACCCGGAGAAACTGGCGGTGATTCCGCTTTCCCCGCTTCTGGAATCGGGGACTGTTCTGGCCTATAAACGGCAGGTTCCATTGACTCCTGCCGGGGCCAAATTCCTGGAACATTTAAAATGCCTTTTAGGCATTGAATGATAGATATCAAAGGTATTGGTAATGGTTCTTTGGGCAATTATAATGAAATTGAACAAGGAGAAAAAACAAATATGGCATTTAAGGAAGGGTTCCTCTGGGGAGGCGCTACAGCAGCGAATCAGTTTGAAGGCGCATGGAATGAAGACGGCAAAGGTGCTTCCGTCTGCGACCATGTAAGAGGCGGCACAGTCAGTACGCCGCGTTTATGGGATCAGGAAATTGATCCGGATATCTACTATCCGTCCCATGACGCGGTTGACTTCTATCATCATTACAAAGAAGACATCGCCCTCTATGGCGAAATGGGATTCAAGTGCTTCAGACTTTCCGTCAACTGGTCGAGAATCTATCCGACCGGCATGGAAGAAACGCCCAATGAAAAGGGTCTGGAATTCTACCACAACGTATTCGCGGAGTGCAGAAAATATAATATTGAGCCGCTCGTGACTATTTCTCATTATGAGCTGCCCTGGGGCCTGTCTGAAAAGTATGACGGCTGGGCAGGCAGAGAAGTCATCGGCCACTTCATGCGCTATGCGGAAACTCTGTTCAATGAATATAAGGACGAAGTCACATACTGGCTGACGTTCAATGAAATCAACAACGGCGTGCAGTCCAGCGGCCGCATTCTCAGCCTTGGCATGAGGGGCATCGACCACAAACCGATGTTCGGCATTGAAGAAACGCCGGAAATGGTCAATGACCGTTTCACAGCCCTGCATCATCAGTTCATCGCCAGCGCTCTGGCAGTGAAAAAGGGCCATGAAATCAACCCGTCCTTTAAAATCGGCATGATGACCATCGGCCATCCTGTCTACGCCTATACATGCAACCCGGATGACGTCAAGGCGATGAATGATGAAATGAACCTGCGTCTGTGGTTCTGCGCCGATGTGCAGGTAAGAGGCCATTATCCTTACTTCGCAAAGCGCTTCTTTGAAGAAAACGGCATCAGTGTCCGCATGGAAGAGGGCGATGAGGAAATCCTCAGAGAAGGAACAGTCGACTTCCTTTCCTTCTCCTATTACATGAGCTCCGCGGCTTCCGTTGATCCGGAAATCGCGATGGCGCAGGGCAACATGTTTGCCGGCGTCAAAAACCCGTATCTCAAGGCTTCCGAGTGGGGCTGGCAGATTGACCCGAAGGGCCTACGGATTCTGCTCAACTCCATGTACGCCCGCTATGAGGTTCCTCTGATGGTTGTCGAAAACGGTCTTGGCGCCATCGACGAAAGAAGTGAGGACGGCAAGTTCCACGACACATACAGAATCGACTACATGCGCAGCCACATCGAAGCGATGGCCGAAGCTGTCAGAGACGGCGTTGACCTGATGGGCTACACCATGTGGGGATGCACGGACCTGGTTTCCGCTTCCACAGGCGAAATGAAAAAGCGTTACGGTCTTGTCTATGTTGACAAGCATAACGACGGCAGCGGCGACCTGCACAGAGAAAGGAAGGATTCCTTCTTCTGGTACAAGAAGGTCATCTCCACAAACGGCGAAGACCTTGATTAATCCTGGAGGCTTTTATGAACAGCAAAATCAGCGGAAAATATCTGTTGATCCTGATCGCGGTATCAGGCCTGATCGCCACTTCGGTCGGTCTTGTAACAAATGTGGCAGGTCTGTTCTTCAACGGGATCGCCGAAGACTTCGGCATTCTCAAAGGAACAGTCAGTATGACCCTCACCATCTGCAATATCGTCTTCGCGCTGGGCGGACTTGCGGCTCCCAAGCTTCTTAAAGAAGAACATCTCAAGCCGCTCCTGATCATCGGCACCGCCCTGATCGCGGGCTGCACGGCACTGCTGGCGATGTGCTCAAATATTTATCTGATGTATGCCCTCAACGCCGTCAGAGGCTTTGCGGCCGGTATTCTCGGCTTCGTCATGGTCACCATGGTGATCAACAACTGGTTCCATGCCAACGTCGGTCTTGCGACAAGCATCGCGATGAGCTGCTCCGGTCTTGCCGGCGCGCTCTTCTCACCGGTCATCTCCTCCGTCATTGAAAGCGGCGGCTGGAGAACCGGCTATCTCTTCACCGCGGCCATCATGGCTGTGCTGAATCTGCCGGCCATCCTCTTCCTGCCGAGCCTGAAGCCTGAGACAAAGGGAATGGTTCCCCTGGGCTATCAGCCTTCAGAAAAGACGGAAAAGAAGGAAACAGTCAAAGAGAAAACGGATGCCGCTTCCAGAATCAATATGGCACTGTTTGTCATGGCAGCCGCCTATTCCTTCATGGGATGCGCCGCGACAGCTCTGCCCCAGCACTTCCCGTCCATCGCCGGCTCCTATGAACTGGCCGCCAGCGTCGGCGCGCTCATGCTGTCGATCTGCATGGTCGCAAACAGCCTCGGCAAGATTGTCTTAGGCGCTCTTGCGGACAAGTTCGGCAGCCGGATGTCCTTACTGCTCTATTGTGCTTTGACCATCGGCGCGACGGTTGTTCTGATGCTGGTGCCGACAACCCTCGGCATGTACATCGGCGCCGGTCTCTATGGTCTTGTCTATGCCCTTGGCACAGTCGGCGTTGTCATGATCACCAAGGATACCTTCGGCCTTGAAAACTACAGCCGCACCTATCCGACAATTTCCCTGGCAGGCACAATCGCCAACGCGCTTTTCTCCTCGGTGATCGGCTTCATGTATGACCTTTCAGGCAACTATGTTCCGACACTGATTCTCATGCTGGTGATGCTGGGACTCAACACATTCATTATCATCAGTCTCTACAGCCGTAAAAAGGCAGCTTGATCAATCCTGCATACTGACCTCTTCCTTCTATGGGAAGAGGCTTTTTCATGCATGAGGAAATCATTCAATTATGCATGACTGTCCAAAAGGAATGGATGATACAATGATTTCAATAACGAAAGGAAAAGCATAATATGAAAAAGCATTCCGTATTCTTATCAGCGGCAATGGCTCTCTCCATGATTTTCTCCACTGTTCCGGTTTCGGCGCAGGAAGCGGAGATTCAGGCGTCTGATGAAGAAACAGCTCTTGATTATCTTTATTTCCAGCAGACGAATTACACAACCGTTGCGGGCAAAACCAGCAATACCTATCTCTATCCTATGAGTTTCCCGATGATTACAGACAGCCAGCTTACTGTTCAGGTGGAAGACACGTCCATCGCGGAACTTGAGAGGGGAAGTTTACTGGTCGGCAAAAAAGCAGGCACCACGAAAGCATATTGTGAATATGGCGGAAAAAGAGCTGAAGCGGTAATTACTGTTCTGGACGGTGATTATGCCGATTCAATCATGATTGACGAAGTCGAATCCAATTACCTTCTTCCCGTTGAAAAACTGCAGCTAAGCTATACACTGAGCTCCGAATCCGATTCCTCCAAAACAGAATTCAAAGATGAAAAAGTCACCTGGGATGTCTTTGACTATTCAGGCAGCGGCGCAGTCACTGTCGACTCGAACGGTCTTGTGACTGCTGTCCGAAATGGCTACGCGACAGTCCGGGCACACATTGCCAGCGGCATCTACAGCAATCAGGAAATTGTGGTGGCTCCGGCTATTCAGTCCATGAAATTCAGTTCTGACATTTCCGAACCTTACCGTGAGTGGGGATATCTTGATCTGGATCAGTATCTGACCTGCTCACCGGAAGGATCCGAAACAAGAGAAATTGTCTGGACCTCCAGCAATGAAGATGTCCTGACTGCCAATAACGGCGGCGGATACCTTTCCATGAAAGGTCCCGGCGTCACAACCGTCACAGCAGCTTCCGCAGATGATCCATCGGTCCGCGCACAGATGACTGTGGAACTTTATGAGCCGGTCACACCGACTGCCATCCGCAGAACATCACCGGAAAACGTGACGATTTATAAGAACGCATATTACGGCGCAGTCAATTTCAATGTCGGCTACAGTCCTGAGAAGGCGTCCACTGCCACAGCATGGACTTCCTCAGATCCCGAAATTCTCGATGTATGGGGAGATGGGCCAAGTGCCAGTTACCGGTATTTTGGTACCGGTACTGTTCAGCTGACGGCTGCCAGTGAAGAAGTTCCATCTCTTACAACAACTTTCAATGCGACAATTGTTGACGAACCGCTTCCCGCGGATCTTTATACAACCGATGTTTACGCCGCATGGTACAGCGAAGAGACCGGTACACTTGGGACTAAAGAATCAGTTTCTTCTGTTCTTGCGATGGATGTCGGCGACATTGTCTGGCTGACCATCGCTGATGACAGCGATACCGCGATTCCGAGTCCGGGCTCCAGAATCAAACTGTTTGATGACTCCGCCATCGTGACCCCGGGGGCTCCGTCAGGTTTGGTGGAAAACGTTTCCGGCAATCACATTTCTTCAAATCCTGCCGTCGAACTTTATGCCAAAGCGGCAGGAGAAGAAACCTTTAACCTCGGCAATCGTACACTGACCATCCGGGTTAATGATTCCGCAGAGGAAGACAATCTCATTCATGAAGCCATAATCCTTTCGGATCTGTTCAAAGAACCGGCAGGGGCAGGTTCAGGATTCATCTGGCCTGAAGACATGCGCACACCTGAAGGCACTCATTACATGACACCGGATGAGTTCAACCAAACCCAGTATGGCCAGGGCGTCGGCGATACATTCGGCGCACTGTACGAGGGCACACCCGGTCACAGAGGAATGAGAATCACATGGGATAACTTCACATTCGAGGCAAACAAGTCTTATGTCTACATCTGCAGTCTCTATGCGGAAGAAGGATATACATTCGCTGATGATATCGAAGTATGGCTCGGCAGCCGCAAAGCGGATCTTGTGACAAACAACGGCAGTTCAGTGAGGGTCTGGTTCCAGTTCGGTCCCTATGAAGAACAGACCGGAAAAGAAGTGAAGAGAATTTACTTCTTCGACTCTTCATACACAATCACCGTCGGCCAGAATTTTGTGCTGATTCCCCATACCGAACCTGAAGACGCCACTTCAAAGATCACAATCACCAGTTCCAATGACAAGATTGTAAGCAATGAAGACAATCTCCTCTTAGGCCGTAAGACCGGCACAGTCACAGTGACAGCACAGGCCGATAACGGTGTCAAGGCAAGCGTCACGATCCGCGTCATCTTCACCGATGTTCCTGCCACCGGCAAATACTACAGCGATCCGGTTTACTGGGCGGTGGATAAAGGCATCACCAACGGCTATACCGATGACGATGGATTTGCGAGAACATTCAAACCTGAAAACTTCTGCACCAGAGAAGCAGTCGTTACCTTCTTATGGAGACTGGCAGGCAAACCGAATCCCAAGTCTATGAAGTCACCGTTCAAAGATGTTCAGGACAGTTCGAAGTATTACTACAAAGCGGTCTTATGGGCAGCAGAGAAGGGAATCACCGGCGGCTACAGCGACGGAACATTCAGACCTTCCGCCACATGCTTAAGAGAACATGTCGTGACCTTCCTTTACAGATATGCCGGCAAGCCGGATCCCGGTGTCACAAAGAATCCGTTCAACGACGTGAAACCTTCCGATTACTACTACAAAGCAGCTTTATGGGCCAACGCGAAGGGAATCGCAAAAGGCTATTCAACCGGCGAACATGCCGGCGGCTTCGGCCCCAAGCTTGACTGCCTGAGAGAGCACGTCGTCACATTCCTCTACAGATACGCGAAATAAGAATCCTCATGTATGCAGGGTCCCGGCAGGGACCCTGTTTTGTCTGAAATCACTTTTGACAGTTTGCTGTCCTGTATGCATGAAACTGTGAGATGATACATGTAACAAGCAGAAAGAGAATCCTTATGGAAAATAAAATCACGAAAGAACGTATTATCGACGGCGTCTTCTTCAATTCCTTTGAAGAGTTTTTCGATCTGGTCAAAATCCTTGTCTATGATGACTTCGAGAAGGAGATCGAACCTTCCCTGGAAAACCTGAAAATGATCATGGAGAGCCAGAAGGACTACTATGTGCTTCTGATCTGGGAAAACGCTGACCTTTCCAAAATCGCCTTCAGCTATGAAGCGACCGCGAAATACTGGGAAGCCAGAATGGCGGATCATCCGGAATATCAGGAGTATGCCGAAATGGCGAAGAAGCAGCTGGGCAGAACCCTGTTCGGCTTGATTACAGACATCTTCATGGACAGAGAAAGCGGCTATCACTGTGAATTGTTACTGGTGGACGGCGTGCGGATGGCGGACTATAACTTCGACATCGCAAAGCTCTCCGATACCTATGACGTTGAACCGGTCAGTGAATCCAATTATGAGGATGTGCTGCAGCTCTATCAGGACAATATGCACTATTTTGATCAGCTGGGCATCACACCGGACATCGAAACAGTAAGAAAAGACGCTGAAAGGTGTCCTGCCGGTTGCGATCCCAAAAACAAATACTTTGTGCTTTTAAGAGATCCCGATGTGGTCGGCGCCGCCAGGGTCTGCCTGCACTATCCCCGCCAGGACGCGGTCTGGATTGATTTCATGATGATTCCTTCTGACATGCAGGGCTTCAGCTACGGCTCCGAGATCTTAAGAGACATGCTGGACGCTTTTGCGGAGTGCGGCTTCATGTGGGCGGAGGCAGGCTATGTCAAAGGAAACAGACAGGCGGAGAAGTTCTGGCACCGCAACTGGTTTGTGGATCTGCTTACGGAAACAAATGAAGAGGATGGCTTTACCTACCATCATATGATCCGCGGTCTGCAGTAACCAAAAAACAGAATCAAAATGAAAACAGCCCTGCGGTCTGCCCATGCCGCGGGGCTGTCTGCCTGATGGATCAGAGATACATAAGGCTTAAGGCAATCATAATCTGCCCGATGTAATAGAGGATCAGGTTGGCGACCCTCAATGTGAATCTTTGAACAGATCCGAAGGTGTTTATGATCAGGATAATATCGCTGACCAGGAAAAGCAGAGCTCCGGCAAAGAAGATCAGCCTGAATGTTGAAGGTTCTATGATCAGATTGGCGAAGGCTGTGCAGCTGAGAAGGACGATGGCTCCGATGTAGACGATTCCGAAGATTTTGAACGCTTTCTCGGCTGTGATCATTGTGAAAAGCCATTTCATCAATAGAGCAGTGAGGATCACGGCCGCAATGACAGTGATCAGCTTATGGGCACAGTCCGGAAAAACCGCCGCCAGATAGGCGATATGCCCGCTCAGGAAAACAAGGATTCCCGCAAGGAATGCAAGTTTTCCTTTTTCTTTGAACACATAGCGCAGATTCAGAAGAACATCAGCGATGGCTCCCAGAATCAGACCGGCAATGATCAGACCGGAGCCTTCTCCTTTTTTCGAAGCCAGGAAGCCGAGAATCACAAAGCACAGGGACGCGGTCCCTTTTAAAACAACCGCGGGAACATACTTTTCCTGCCTTTCAATGGCAATGAAAAGGCATGCGATGAAAAGACACAGTGGAATCAGAATATACATACAATTGTTTCTCCGGTATTTTTCTCTGATTTCATTGTAGCGGATCAGCCTGCGCGTGTATGCATGTCAGTGATGACAGTTGAAGAAACCGCTGTTCTGTGCCGCGGGAAAACTGTATGACATCCCTCACAACACGCAAAACATGCGGAAATCGTGCAAATGATTTTCCGCTTTAAATGTACAGAATGCTACAATTAACTGCAGGGATACGAAAGGAAACCAGTGTTATGAATAAACATACAGCTTTTTCTGCGGCTGTGATGGCTCTCTCCATGATGTTCAGCGCGGTTCCTGTTTCCGCCCAGGAGACAGCGCAGCCGGCCGCGGAGTCAGAAACAGCAGTGGATGTGATCTATTTCCAGAGACCTCAGTACAAGGTGCTTATGGGCAATACCCAGACAAAGACGAACATCTATGTCAGCACAATGCCTGAAATTGAGAATAACAACATCGAAATGAAGGTCGAGGATCCTTCCGTCGCGACAATCAATGCCGACGGCAGGATTGTACCGAAAAGAAGCGGTACAACAAAAGTCACCGCCCAGTATGGAAAACTGAAGGCGGAAACCGAAATCAAAGTCTACTCCGGTGATTACGCCGACACAGTTGCGATCAGCACAGTGACCGGCAGATCAATGGCAATGAAGCCCGGGGAAAAGATGCAGCTGAAGGCAACCCTGGGCTCAGAGCTTGACCCTTCAAAGAAATCCTTCCCGGATGACCATGTCACCTGGAGCCTGGATACGACCTACAATGACGCGGCTGTCTCCATTGACCAGAACGGCAATGTCACAGCGCTGCGCAACGGCACCGCCACAGTGGTTGCCACAACCGAAGCGGGTTTCTCTGATCAGGCTTTCATCAAGGTCGGGCCGGAAATCCAGGCTCTTACCTTTGACGCCTATGTCTGGTATGAATACAGACCTTACGAACAGTTTGACCTGCAGGAGCATCTTTCCTATTCCCCGGCAGGATCGGAAGTCCATGATGTTGTCTGGTCCTCCAGCGATGAGTCAGTCCTGAAGACTTACGGCAGCTCCCTGTTTACGATTATGGGCCCCGGCACCGCAAGAGTCAAAGCCTCTTCCGCAGCCGAACCGCGCACCTACGCGTGGATGGATATCTGCATCTATGAAGGTGAAAAGCCGACCGGAATCACCAGAACAACGGCGGAAAACGTCACCCTCTACACAAAAACCAATTACGGCGACTGCAATTTCAATATTGCCTATACCCCCAACGAGTCTGACACAGAAACCAGATGGACATCCTCTGATTCCTCCATTCTGGCCGTCAGCGGCACCGGCGTCATTCCCGACTGTGAGATCAAAAAGAACGGCAGGGTCACGCTGACAGCGACCAGCGTCGCAAACCCGAAGCTTTCCACAACATTCAACGTGTCCGTCGCTGCCGGCCCGATCAGCTCCGGCCAGTATACAACCGATGTGCGCTTCTCTGCGAAGAATCTTAAGACCGGTGAGTTTGAAAAGACAGAGGTCAATCCTTCTGTCTATGAGATGGAAAAGGGCGACTTTGTGAAGCTTGTCATTGACGACGAAAGCGATACCGGCGTTCCTTCCAGCAGCACAAGATTTGCCATGTTTGAAAACTCCTCCATCCTGTCCTTCGGCTGTAAGGAAGGAATGGAGCCGATGACAGACGGCAACCACATCTCCTCCATGCCGACGCTTCTTCTCTATGCCAAGGCGCCGGGAGAACAGACATTCACCATCGGCAAGCGCACCTTCACCATCAAAGTAACCGGCACGCCGGATGAGGATCCTGATCCTGTGGATCCGGATGATCCCATCATTCATGAAGCCCGCGTGCTTTCCAAAGTGTTCGTAACACCTGCGGCAGGCAACACATTCATCTACGCAAATGACATGTATTCCCCGGCCGACAGTAAATACATGACCGCCTCCGAATACAACGAAACCCAATACGGTCCGGGCATCGGCAGCACCGGCGGTATCCTGTATGAAGGAACACTGGATGAAATGGGCAAAAGAGTCAGCGGGGATGTAGTCCTTGAAAGAGGCGACACCTATGTCTACAGAATCTACCTCTTCGCAAAGGAAGGATTCGAATTCGCCGAAGATACAGCCGTGCGCATCAATGATTTCAAAGCCGACCGCATCAGCATCAAAGATGATATGTTAACCGCTGACTTCCAGATCGGCCCGTTCAGCTCCGGCGATTCTGAAATTGAAAGAATTATATTCAATGAAAGCGGCTATACACTTACACCCGGCCAGAACTTCAACATTCCGTTCCTGGCTGAACCGGCTGACGCCTCCAATACAATCACCTGGACAAGTTCAAAGCCCAACATCGTCAAAACGGACGGCAACAGACTGACCGGAATGAGAACAGGCACAGCCGTCATCACCGCCAAAGCGGACAATGGCGTCACCGCCAGCATCACAATCCGCGTCATCTTCAGTGACGTGCCGGATACAGGCAAATACTATTCCGCGGCTGTTTACTGGGCCGTGGACAACGCCATCACCGCAGGCTACACCGACGCCGATGGATTCGCGAGAACCTTCAGACCTGAAAACAAGTGCACAAGAGAAGCGGTCGTCACATTCCTGTGGAGACTGGCCGGCAGACCTGAGCCGCGTTCTATGGTCAGCGGCTTCACCGATGTCCAGGACAGCTCAAAGTATTACTACAAGGCAGTCTTATGGGCGGCTGAGCAGGGCATCACAGCCGGCTATGAGGATGGCACCTTCCGTCCGGATGACACATGCTTAAGAGAACATGTCGTCACATTCCTGTGGAGATACGCGGGCAGACCCGCTCCTTCAGCACAGACCAATCCGTTCAATGATGTGAATGTCTCCGACTACTACTACAGACCGGCCGTATGGGCCAGTGAAAAAGGCATTGCCAAGGGCTATACCACCGGTGAACATGCCGGCGGTTTCGGACCGAAGCTTGACTGTTTAAGAGAACATGTCGTGACATTCCTCTACAGATACGCCAAATAAAGAATCTGAATCGTTCCCTGAACAATTCGTATGAATGCCGGTTTTATTAAAAGCCGGCATTTCATTTGATGGTCATGGAATTGAAAAAACGGGTTTCCCCGTTTTGAAATATATGAGCTTCACAGATCGTCACCGGACTTCGCGGATCTTCACATGCTTTCCTGCAAACGCAATTCCGAGTTTAATGATATTGGTGATGCCGCGGGAATGCATTTCAGTGTCATAAAACAGCTCAATAAACGAAATGTTATAAATCATTTCGCCAAATTTCGCATTAACCAGTTTTAGCGAAATATTGTGAAATCGGATTTCGCTTTGGTAAGAAAAAAGTTCGTTATATAAGCTTTACCTGCCGGAAGCCCATGGCTATACAAATGAAAGAGCCGGATCATTCAAACGATCCGGCTCTCACCACTTATGGAATATTATTCGGCGCTGACAAGCTCAATTCTGAAGTTGAGTTCCTTGCCTGCCATCTGGTGGTTGGCGTCGAGTGTGATGTTGACATCATCTTTGGCGGTGACTGTCACCGGGAAGCGTCTGCCCATTTCATCGGCGACCATGACCCTTTGGCCGACTTCAAGAGCTTCGCAGCCGGGCAGGTCCTTCATCGGGATGACCATGATGGCAGCCGGGTTGGCATAGCCATAGGCTTCTTCCGGCATCAGGTGGACGTCGATGATTTCGCCGACTTCCATGTTTGCGACTGCCTGATCAAAACCAAGGATCATCATGCCGGCGCCGCAGACGAATTCCAGCGGTTCCCCGCGGTCATAGGATGAATCGAACTGGCTGCCGTCGTTGAGTGTGCCTCTGTAGTGAACCTTGACAGTTTTGCCGGCATTTTTACCTGTGATTTCAGGACGCGCATGGCAGCCCGGGCATCCGCCGCTTTCGGTACAGCCGCCGCAGGCTTCCTCACCGCAATGCTGTTCTTCTTCATGATGGTGATCACAGTTTTCACCGGCGTCTGTCAGTTCATTGTTCAGATAGGCTCTGACTGCTTCATCAGCGTTTCCTTCAGCGCCGCCGACAACTTCGATTCCCTCTGCCGCAAGAGCTTCACGGGCACCTTCGCCGATGCCGCCGCAGATCAGCACATCAATGTCATATCCGCCAAGCAGGCCTGCCAGGGCACTGTGCCCCTGACCGTTGGAAGAAACGACTTCAGAAGAAACGACCTCACCGTTTTCAATATTGAATACTTTAAAGCTTCCGGTTTTTCCGAAATGTTCGAAGATATTTCCGTTTTCATAAGTTACTGCGATTTTCATGTGTATTCCTCACTTTCACAACGACTATCATACATAATTTCGCTGTTTTCACAAAGAAGAATCATCATTTAAATGGGTTCAGGGCGGGTATGGTATTGTTGAAGCAGATGCAGGAGAACATTTATGCAGTACAGAAATGATAAGAACGGCACACCGCTTTCAGTCCTGGGATTCGGCTGTATGCGGTTTACGAAAAAAGGAAACGCGATCGACATTGAAAAGGCGGAAAAAGAAATCATGGCCGCTTACAATGCCGGCGTGAACTACTATGACACTGCCTACATCTACGGCGGAAGCGAAGCCGCGATCGGCGAGATTTTCGAAAGAAACGGAATCAGGGACAATATTCTGATCGCCACCAAACTGCCCCATTACCTCATCTCCTCCAAAGAGGGCATTGAGAAAATCTTCAATGAAGAACTTTCAAGATTAAGGACCGATCATGTCGACTATTATCTGATGCACCATGTGACGGATATCGCCATGTGGGAAAAGCTCAAGACCATCGGAATCCTTGAGTGGATCAGGGAAAAGAAAGAGTCCGGCGCCATCCGCAATATCGGCTTTTCCTTCCATGGCAACACCGACAATTTCCTCAAAGTCCTCAATGACTATGACTGGGACATGTGCCAGATCCAGTACAACTATCTTGATGAGCTGACCCAGGCTGGCCGCAAGGGTCTTGAAGCTGCCCACGCAAAAGGCATCCCGGTCATGATCATGGAACCGCTCAGAGGCGGCAAGCTTGTCAACATGTTACCCGAAAAGGCGAAGAAAGCCATGGCACAGAGCAGCCATGAGTGGAGCGCTGCCGAATGGGGATTCCGCTGGCTGTATGACCAGCCGGAAGTGACTGTTGTGCTTTCCGGCATGAACTCCGTCGAAATGGTCAGTGAGAACTGCCGCATCGCATCAGAAACACTGCCGCACACTTTGACAGACAGTGACTTCGCGGTTCTTGAAGAGGTGAAGAAAGCGATCAACGAAAACGAGACAGTCGGCTGCACCGGCTGCCGCTATTGCATGCCGTGTCCAAAAGGAGTCGATATCCCGGGTACCTTCCGCTGCTGGAACGCGATGTATACTGAATCAAAGAGCCAGGGCAGATTCCAGTATGCCCAGACGGTCGGTCTGACAAAAGAACCCGCTTTCGCCGATCAGTGCATCCGGTGCGGCAAGTGCGAACAGCACTGCCCACAATCCATTCCGATCCGGGCGAAACTGAAAGAAGCCGACAGGGCATTAAGACCGCTGCCGTATAAAATCGGCATCAACATTGCCAGGAAATTCATGTTCCGGGAAGCGAAAAAGAAATAAGCAGCCATTTAACATCATTATCCATATTGAAAGAAAGCACAGCCGTTTCATGGCTGTGCTTTCCTCATGCCATTATGTAATCAGTCTCCGCCGATCTTTTTGCGGATATCGTCGTCGTAATCGTGCTCATCAACCACAGGCACATCGTCCAGAGCGCTTCCGCCGCTGACATCTTTGAGTTCGTCGAGTCCGATCTCTTTTTCTTTTTTCTCTTCGGGTTTCATGTTTTCTCCTGTCTATTATTATTTCTGAAATTTTCTTCTGTACATCATAAGAGCGATCACGGCCAGAACAGAAGCGGCCAGGATGCCAGTGTAAAGAGGAATACTGCCGGAATCAGATGTGTCTGCTGAATCTCTGGAAGGAGCAGGTTTTGGTTCATCGGGTTTTACGGCAGGATCCGGATCAAGGGGCTTACTGTCGGAAGAGATACGCAGGCGGATGAACTTCTCACCGCCGAATGGTGAGACATAGACACGGAGATATGTTTTTCCCGCCTCGTCCGCGACGAGTCTGTTTCCTTCCATGTGCGCCATTTCGCCATCCGCCGGCGTGAATTCAACGGTTCCCTCACAATAATAATCAGCCGGACCGTATACGCCGCTCAATTCAATGGATTCACCGGCCGTTTTCCGCAAAGTCAGGTCAAACAAAATGAATTGTTGTATTATGAAAGCATACTTGCGGCAGAATTCAGATAACCGGAGCGGGACAGTTATGAAATATTACAATGTGGATTTTGGAAGCTATCTTCTTCACTGGCTGACGATGTTCGTCAATACCAGCGAGGATATGACAAATGACGTGATGGTGGCCAGGGCTTTGATCGAACTCAGGGATGAGATTGAGGACTGGTCGCAGGATGACATCGCCGAAGCGTATTTCATCTCCCAGGCTTCAATCAGCCGCTTCATCAAAAAACTCGGCTTTAAGAATTTCAATGAGGTCCGCACAGCCCTGAAGAAATCGCAGATGGTCACTACAATGCAGGAGCCGCAGAGAGCTGTGAGTTATGAGGCCGCTGTGCATGGTCTTCACGATGAACTGATCCGCATCACCGACAGTCTTCTGGAAGTGAAAAGGGAAGATATTGAGGAAGTTCTGAATGAAATCCGCAGCCACAAAAACATCTGGTTTCTCGGCTCTGAGCTGAGCATGTCGATCACCAGACTCATGCAGCTGAAACTGACAGGGCAGGGGAAAAACGTCTACACGCTCTTCAGCGGTGATATGCAGACAAAAGCACTGGAAAAAGCCGGCAAAGACGATCTTGTCATTGTGATCTCCATCGGCCAGCGCTGGTTCACCGTCACCGACGTCAGGAACCGGCTGCGCGATGATTCCTATACGTCAATGCTGTGGACAACTGCGAAGGAACATCAGGAGGAACACAGATTTGACCGTGTGATCCGCATCGGTTCAACGGAAGATCTCGACCTTGGATATAATTGCCTGATGCAGTTTGAAATGCTCATTAATAAACTGATCTGATCACTCATTCAATTTATGAATGAGTGATTCTTTTTGTGATTGGGAGCGGTTTCATGCGCTGATTAGAATGAGTTTGTAAGGAGGACTGAATCATGAATCTGTCCAGAAAACTGATCACAGGCATGTTGTCCGCTTTCCTTGTTTTCACAAACGGAACAGCCGCTGTACATGCCGAAGATTCCGATCCTGTTGCCGACCTGAACGCAAAGGTCGCCGCGTTACCGGAATCTCTTCTTTCATCCACGGACATTGACTCCGACTATCATTCGCTTCTTGAACTCAAGGCAGCCTATGACGCGCTCAGTGAGGAAGACAAGGCAAAAGTCGACTTCACAAAGGCCGAAGAGCTGCTGAACTTCAACAGCACAACCCTCGATCCGTCCAACCTCGAAAAAGGCAACTCACTTGAAGGAATGACCATCGGCTACCTTGGTTCTTCCATCACCCAGGGCTTCCGTTCCGACGGCATCGCATTCCCTGAATACATCGCCCAGCTCAGCGGCAGTACATCGATCAAGCAGGCGATCCCTGGCGGCACACTGGCCCTCAAGGAAGGCTACAGAGAAGAAGTATGCTACATCAACCAGCTCCTCGACGGCGCGCTGACTGATGTTGAGCATCTCGACGCTCTTGTTGTCCAGCTTTCCACCAACGACGTTGGCGCCGGCATCCCGATCGGTGAACTTTCCGGATCCTTCGCTTCCGCTGACCAGGACTACAGGACAATTATCGGCGCGATGGAATTCATCAACGCATATGCGCGTGAAAAGTGGGACTGCCCTGTCATGTACTACATCAACGCCTATCTCTCTGACGAAGTCATCGCCCAGTTCGCAAACGGCGATGAAGCGACAGAAAAACTGCTCCATGAACAGTATCAGGACATGTATGAGCAGATGATCGACGCTCTCTACAAGGTCGCGGACAAGTGGGACCTCGGCGTCGCTGACCTCTGGAATGATGAATATGTCAGAAGCGCTGATCTCGATCTGAGAAGCTTCTTCATGGATGATCCGATCCACCCGCACAAGGCAGGCTATTACTTCTGGTATGTCCAGCCGATTATGGACAAGCTTGTCGAAATCACAGCTGATGAACATGTCTTCGTCTATGACGCTGCCGCAGCCGGCAGGCAGAGCATCTACTCCTCAATCATGTCTCCTTCCTTCATCATTTATCCGGGTGTCCTGGAAGACAAGACAGCGGATGAACTGATGGAAGAGCTTGGCGTCAAGGCAGTCGCGGATGAGCTGGCAGGCAAGGTGACAGTTGTCACTCCGGCCAACGGCAGGGAATACACACAGGCTGACGCGGATGAATTCGTTGATCTGCTGGGCTTCGCGGTTTCCAACGCCAAGGTCATCGGTATCGGTGACGGCGCGACATTCGTCAACAACTTCATCTCCCAGGAATGCTGGGCAGTCTCCGGTATCATGACATTCGGCGGCGAAATGCAGGAAGGCCTGACATACAATGTTCCGGTTCCTGTTTATCTCGCCAACGCTTCCGATACCGCAAAGGCTTACTACACAGCAGCCAATGAAAGCGAAGAACTCGCTTATACAGAAATCGGAAATGAAGAAACAGCCGCAGAGGCGTTTGAGAATGCCTGGAACAAGGTCTTCAAGAAGGTTTACCGCCAGCATAATGAAAAGACCGAATTCTACAACATTCCCGCATCCCAGATCACAGATCCGTATCCGCTGATTTCCTCCATCATCGACATGGAAGAATTCGGTGTTAACTACTATCCTCATCTCTATGAACCGTTCAACGGCGAAGGCAGCTACTGCTGGTTTGAATACATTCCGCAGGCTACCCTTGAAATGGAAGAGGGCACAGTCCCGCTGATCGTCACACTGCACGGCAACGGCAACGACGCCAGAATCCAGGGCGAGACAACCGGCTGGGTTGAACTTGCCGCAAAAGAAAACTTCATGGTAGCGGCTCCTGAATGGCAGACAAGAGCTTTGGTTGAAGGCACAAGCGAAACAAAGCCGAACTTCTTCAACTGCGACGGCCTTGAAAGAGACACACTCATCGAATGGATCGAAATGCTGGAAGAAAAGTATCCGCAGATCGATAAATCCAGAATCTATGTCACAGGTCTGTCTGCCGGCGCCAGCGCTTCCACACTGTATGGCGTGCTCTACTCCGATGTCTTCGCGGCAGTCGGCGCGGTTTCCGGCCCGGGCGTTGACAAGGATGAACTCACAGAATACGTCAAAGACTACAAGGGCTCCGAAGTACCGTGGCTCTATGTCTGCGGCGATCATGACTTCTTCGGCATGATTCCGGTTGACGGTTCCTCCGAAAACTCCTTCGAGGTCGCTCCCGGTCTCCATATCCAGGATGTTGACCCGGCTTCCAACATGTTCCCGTTCATCCAGGCTTACCAGAAGATCAACGGTCTTGAGGTCAGTGAAGCTTATGACATGAGCCTCAACGAATTCTATGGAATCAGAACAGATGAACTGAACTGGATCAAGCTTGGCTTCAAGGACGCTCTTGAAGGCACACTCAACGATGAATACGGCCCGATCATGAAGGTCACAGCCATCAGGGACCAGGCTCACTGGAACTACAAGCCTGAAGCTGAATACATCTGGAACTTCTTCCGTGAATTCGCAAGAGACACAGAAACAGGCGAACTGCTGCGCGCACCGCTGACCATCAGCACTGAAAAAGCGGAAATGGCCACAGACAGCACACTGCAGCTCACAGCGAACAAAAAGGCGGAATGGACAAGCTCCGATGAAAAGATCGCCACTGTTGATGAAAACGGTCTTGTCACAGCGCTGAGATACGGCAAAGTCACCATCACAGCCACAGCTGAGGACGGCGAAACAGCGGCATGCGAAATCCAGACAAGATACTACGACGTCAACGATGACTCCAGGTATTACTACAAGCCTGTCTACTGGGCAGCCGACAAGGCAATCACAAAGGGATATGACAATGTCTACTTCGGCCCGCAGAACAACTGCACCAGAGAAGCAGTCGTCACATTCCTCTGGAGACTTGCAGGCCAGCCTGAACCGCAGAGCACTCAGAACCCGTTCAAAGATGTCGCATCCAATAAGTACTATTACAAAGCAGTCTTATGGGCAGCTGAACAGGGCATCACAAAGGGCTACAAAGACGGCACATTCAGACCGGATGACACATGTCTGAGAGAACATGTCGTGACATTCCTCTACAGATACGCAGGGTCTCCGTCCGTCAGACCTCTGACCAACCCGTTCAACGATGTGAAGATGTCCGACTACTACTACAGAGCGGCTGTCTGGGCAAGCCAGGAAGGCATCGCCAAGGGCTATTCCGAAGGCGAACACGCCGGCGGCTTCGGTCCGAAGCTTGACTGCTTAAGAGAGCATGTCGTCACATTCCTTTACAGATACGCTTCCAAATAAGACAGACCAGGCGGTTTGAACTTGAAACAGCGTCCCAAAGCGGGGCGCTGTTTTTATACGGGATGAAAGGGCAGGGCATCTTAAAAACACACGGATCTGTTTTTCCGATATGATTAAGGAAGAAATCAATGGAGGTTTCCCTTATGCTTTACAGAAAAATCAGAGTCAGCCAGCTGGACGACACAAAAAAGCTTTACCGTGTCATGTTTGTGCCTGAGGAAATAACACTCTTTCATCTGGCACAGGTGCTGATCCGCACCTTCAGCGGATATAAAGGAGCGCTTTACAGTTTTATTGGAGACGGCTTTACATGGATCCCCGGCTTCCGGGTAAGAAACGATCATACAAAACTGATGGGCGGCAGCCATCTGGAAGATCCCGGCAGCGCATATAAATTCCTTTATGATCTGGATGACGCCTGGGAGTTTGAAGTCCGTCTGTCCAATGAGACAAGAGAACTTGATTCAGAATTGCCTGTGATCGTTACAGAAGGAAAAGGCGCCGGCGTCTGGCAGGATGAACATGAAGACTATATGCGTCTGCTGAGCGCTGTGTACAGAAATGAGTCCGGTCTGGATGAGATGTTTGATCTGCCGTACAACCTTGATATTGAAACTGTGGCTGAGACGTTTGACGAGATCAATCCTGCGCTTGAAACCTCCATCCTGGCGGAAGATCCGTATCCCGGGGAGACCGATGATGAGTCGTATACCATCTGGACGGTATTCAATGAGATATACAATGACGCCCGGATCGGATTCATGACCGGAAATGACGGGAAAATCTGGCTTGAAGCCTGGGAAGAATTCAGGAAGGTCTGCACTCAGCTAAGGGAAGAAGACAGACTTCCGGACAGCTGGGATGATCTGTGCATGGAAAATCCCAACTTTGACGGCGATGATCTCATTACCGATCTGGCCGAAGAACTGCCGGATTATGGACTCTGTGCACAGCTGTGGCAGATCATGAATGATGCGGAGAATATGTTTGAAGCGGATGATGATGAATTCGTGCTCGATATCTTCTATGGCAAATGGGAAGCGTTAAAGGGGCTTGGACGCTATGAAGAACTGATGCGGTTAAGCAAAGACATGTACCGGAAATATCCTTATGAGAATGTGACCAGAGTCGATCTTCTGGAAGCCTATAAAATTCATGGAATGTATGACGAGGGAATGGCTCTGATCAGAAAGGTTCTTGAAGAAGATGACAATGAATGCAATGAAGACAACCTGAACTTCTTTGAGAAAGCTGCTGATTTTGCCTATAAGGCCGGAGATAAGGAACTTGGCGCATGGCTTACGAAAGTCTCTGACGATGAATTCGACCGTGAACAGGGAGAGCCGGATGAGTATTTCACGATGACTGAACAGGAGAAAGCGATGAACGCTGAGCTTCTGGCACGGCTCAGAAAGGCCTGTGAAGATTACAGCAGCGACGGCAAACCGGACAGAATCTACCTGGTCATAACTGAGCTTACGCTGCTGCTGATTAACGGGGACGAAGTATACGTTCCTTTCAAGCCGGGCATTAACGGCGGAATCGGCATGGCGTCAATGGACGACGGACGGCATTACCTTACGATCTATACTGATGAGAATACAAAACTGCCGGGAGGCCAGGAAATCAGAAGTATCCCACTGGTCCGGCTTCTGACTGATTTCTTTGATGAAACGGTTGACGGCATCATCATTGACCCCGGACAGTACGGCAATTATTTGGTTGTGATCAGCTCTGACGTGGTTGAACTGATCAAAGAAGAAGCCGGAATTTATGATGATTATGACGAAGATGATGAGGATGATATCGACTGGTGAAGTGCATGCATTCATCCGTGCGCAAATAGGGCTATAATGAATCTGTGCAGAAAGAAGAGGGAAAACACATGAAACTGATGAAAACACTGCTCGCCGCCGGCCTTGCCTTCAGTGTGGCCGCATGTTCCGCAAAAGACTCTGCGGGAAGCACGTCTGCCGCAAGCTCCATGGCGGATATCATGTCAAAAGAAACAGCCTCTTCCATGACAAACTATACCGATGACAAACTGGTATATGTTTATGAGGAAGACGGCAAAACCTACCGTGTCACCACAGAACTGACCCCTGAACAGCATGACCAGATTGACGCGCTTGCCTACGATGACGACAGACAGGCAAAGATCATGGAGATCATCAAGGACGCCAAAGTTGCCAGTACGGAAGATCTCAGTGATCAGCTTCTTTCCCAGGAGGAACTGGATAAGTACATCGGCATGAGCGGCTTTGACCTGATGCAGGAAGGCTTCACAGTACAGGGCATCGGCTATACCGGAACCGATGACGCTGTCTCTTTCGCCTGCGATAAAGGCATCGGCCAGTATGACGTCGAGGTTGAGGAAACCTACGCCATGAAGGACATTCTTGATGAGAATCTGATCTTCAGCTCCTGCACAGTCAAAAAGATCACATTCCTGACCGCCAACTGGAACGCGGCTGATCTGAACTACAAAGAACCCGACCGCAAATAACAAAAGATGATCCCGCGTGTAAAATAAACAGCACGCGGTTTTTCATTCCATGGACAGCTGTCCATGCAGTATATTGAAAGCAGTTATGAATGATTTCAGCGTAAAAAAAGAGAAAGAAACAGGAATCATCCGCCTCACAGGCAGGATTGATTCTTTCAGTGCGCCCAAAGCGGAACAGGAAATCCTTGGATTGTGCGGTGTGCAGGAAGAACTGATTCTGGATTGCGAGAACCTTGAATTCATCGCCAGCAGCGGCCTCAGGATCCTTCTGATCCTGAATAAGGAATACGGAAACGTTAAGCTGATCAATGTGAATCCGGAGGTTTATGACATTTTGCGGATGTCCGGCTTTCCGCAGATCATGGACATTGAAAAGGCGTACCGCGTGATTTCACTGGAAGGTCTTGAAGTGATCGGGGAAGGGGCCAATGGCGTCGTTTACCGCCTCGATCCGGAAACCGTCGTCAAAGTCTATAAACAGAAAAATGTTCTGGAGGAACTTGACAGGGAGAGAAACCTGGCCCGAACCGCGCTGATTCTGGGAGTTCCGACCGCGATTTCCTACGATACCGTCAAAACAGAAGACGGCAGGTATGGCGCCGTTTATGAACTGGTTGCCTCAAAGAGCTATGCGAAGCTGATCAGGCAGTCGGAAAAGACAGTTGAGGAAATTGCCGGGATGAGCGTGGAACTGCTCAGGACCATCCACGCCGCGGTTCCGGAAAAAGGATTACTTCCGTCAATGAAGCAGACCGCTCTTGCAAGGTGCGAAGAAATACGTCCGTATCTTCCGAAAGCTGATTATGTCAGACTGAAGGAGTTTATTGAATCCATTGAAGACAGCAGCCATCTTCTGCACGGCGACTTCCATATCAAAAACGTCCATGCGGCGGATGGCGAAAGCATTCTCATCGACATGGCGACCCTGTGCACCGGGGATCCGCTGTTCGAGCTTGCCGGCGTCTGGTATACATACCGCTCTTTCGCTGATCTGGATCCTGATAACGCCACCCGTTTTCTGGGCATTTCGCCGGCGCAGGCATTTGAACTGTGCGACCGGATTATCGGAAAATATTACGGCGATGATCCTGGGCTTTATCTCAGGCACATTGACAGAATCCGCCTGATCGCTTACTGCCGGCTGCTGAGGTTTACGGCAAAATCAAAACATTATGATCCGGATTTCAGGGAAAAGCAGATCCTTCACGCAAAGGAAATGATTACAATGTATCTCGACAGAATAACCGAAAGTGAGGGCTGATCAATGAAAAAAAGAATCCTGTGCTACGGCGACTCCAACACATACGGCTATGTGCCTGCCGGAAAAGGCAGAAGATACGCTGAAGATGTCCGCTGGACCGGACATTTATCTTCACTGCTTGGAAAAGGATACACAGTCATCGAAGAGGGGCTCCCTGGACGCACTGCCGACCTTTGCGGAGAATATCCCTGGAAGGAAGGCATTTCCTATTTCAAGGCGTCGCTGAGCACCCACCGTCCCATTGACATGGCGGTGATCATGCTTGGGACAAATGATACGAAGAGAAGCTTTCAAAGAGGCGCGGAAGGAATTGCGGAAACAGTGGAAATCATTGTCCGTGAGACAAAGGAATTCCTTGAAGAAAAACAGAACTACGCCCCGAAAATCCTTCTGGTCAGTCCTGCCTGGCTGGATGAGGCTGTCATCACCGGTCCTTTCGGCGGCGACTTTGACATGCGTTCCGTCAAAGTCTCCCGTGAGCTTGCAAAGCCGTATCAGGCAATCGCTCAAAAATATGACTGTCTGTTCCTGGACGCGGCGCAGTATGCCGCAGTAAGCAGGACCGACGGCGTGCACCTGGAAGGGCAGGGCCATAAGAATCTTGCCGAAGCGGTATACAGTGTCATATCAGAATGGTACGCGGCCCATCCGGATGAAACGGATCAGAGCCATATGGCAATGATTGAAAATTCATAAAAAAAAAGGGAGTCTCTCCTGATGATCACGGGAGAGACTTCTTATCATTTCAGCCTTTGATTGTTTTCAGAACTTCATCAAGGTCCTGCTTCGGGGACTCGTTGAATTTGATATCCACACAGTCATTCTCATCGTAGCGGGGAATGATGTGGAAGTGCAGATGATCAACGGACTGGCCGGCGCTCTCGCCGCAGTTGGTAAGAACATTGACGCCGGAAGCCTTGCAGTTGGTGACGATCTGGCCGGCAAGCTTTTTCGCTGCGGAAACACAGGCAAGGACAGATTCCTCGTCCGCCTCGATAATGTTTCTGACATGCTTTTTCGGCATCACGAGAGTGTGGCCGCGGGTCACCTGGGAAATGTCGAGAATCGCCAGGACTTTTTCATCTTCGTAAACAACGGATGAAGGAATTTTATGATCGATGATATCGCAGAAAATACACATAATGGAAACCTCCCTGTGAGAAATTATAGCAGACTGCGCTCTCTTCCGTGAAAAAAGAACTGACGACGCTTATTCACCCGCGCAGCTGATGTCTTCCAGCAGCGCCGTCAGGATATCCGCGAAGGCCATCATGACGGTCTGGGAACCGGCAAAGGTGGTTCCTGACTTTACCGCGGGAATGACAATTGTATGGTCCGCCCAGGCGGACATTTTCGCTTTTCTGGCCGGCGTGACCAGCCAGATTCTTTGAGACTGTTCTTTCTGCTGTTTCAGGAATTCCAGCTGGTCGGTGATTTCACCGGTGGTGGAGAACATGATCACGGCGGTTTTTTCATTGATGATATAAAGCAGATGCTGGAAGGCCAGTGTGTCCGCGCCGGAAAGGGCAGTGATGCCCAGACCTGTCAGGTTCATCCGCAGTTTTTCGGCGGCGGTTGAAGTGCGCATGCGGCCCAGAACAACGGTTTTCTCTGAAGAAAGAATATCGTCACAAAGCAGTTTTAAAGAAGCACGGTCCAGTCCGCCGAGCTCCTCAATCGCGGCCGCGTAGGCGGCAGCCACTGAGGTGACGATATCGCGATGTCCGTCTTTATTTTCATTTGCCCGCAGCCAGTTCATGACCTCATACCGGAAGTCTTTGTATCCCTTGCAGCCAAGCCGCTGGCAGAAACGGAGAACCGCCGCGGTGGAGGTATCCGCCATCATGGCGATCTGGGAGATGGTGTACATTGTCACAATGGAAGGGTCTTCCAGGATTTTTCTGCAAACTTTTCTTTCTGATTCTGTAAGATCCGCTTCGCTGTTTCTGATTTTCTGAATAATATCCATAAATGTCATCCTGCACTGCCATTATACGGGAAGAAGAGAATTGTATCCAAGATATGCATGATGATAAAATTATCAGGCTGGATTATAAATATCCGTAAAAATTTACATGGAGGGAAAATGAAGAAACTCACCAGAATCGCACTCGCTGCGCTGATGTCCGTATCCGTTATGGCCTGCGGCACATCTGAACAGCCTGCCCCTGAAGGCGGCTCACTCTACAAAGCGGGAACCTATGAAGCGGAAGCAGACGGTTTCGGAGGATCCGCAAACCCTGTCCACCTGAGCGTCACCCTGTCTGACAATGCCATTGACAAGATCGAATACACAGCTGACGGTGAAACACCGACAGTCGGCGGCGCGGCGCTGCCCAAGCTGGTTGAAAATGTCATCGCTGCCCAGTCACCCAACATCGACGGTGTCTCCGGCGCGACTGTCACATCCACAGCTTTCTTCGCCGCTCTTAACGACGCCCTGACCCAGGCCGGCGCGGATCCCGCGTCCATTGAACCGAAGGACACAGGCAAAGCTGCCGCGGAAGACATCGAAAAGACATGTGATATCGTCATCGCCGGTGCCGGCGGCGCCGGTATGACAGCTGCCATCACAGCAGCCCAGAACGGCAAAAAAGTCATCATTCTTGAAAAAGGCTCCGTCTCCGGCGGCAACTCTTCCTACGCGACCGGCGGTATGAACGCGGCCGATACACACTATCAGGCAGAACAGGGAATCGAAGACTCCGCTGATCTGTACTATGCCGACACCATGAAGGGCGGCCATGACATCAACAACCCGGACCTTGTCAGAACACTGGCTGACAATTCCTCCGCGGCAATCGACTGGCTCGATTCCATCGGCGCTCCGCTCTCCAATGTCGGTCAGGCCGGCGGCGCATCCGCGATGCGTCAGCACCGTCCCGTCAATGACGAAGGCAAGATCCTCTCTGTAGGAACCTACCTGGTTGAACACCTGACAGACACATGCGGCGAAGTCGGCGTTGAAATCATCTACAACGCGAAGGTTGACACAATCCTTGTCGATGAAGGCAAAGCAGCCGGTCTGCACGCGACAGGCGATGCCGGCAACTCCATCACAGTCAGAGCTGATTCCGTCATCATCACAACCGGCGGCTTCGGTTCCAATCCTGACATGATCACAAAGTACCGTCCTGATCTGGAAGGCTACGTTTCCACAAACGCTCCGACCATCACCGGCGACCTGATTCCGGTTCTTGAAGACATCGGCGCTGACTTCGTTGACCTCGAACAGATCCAGGTTCATCCGACAGTTGTCCAGAAGGATGGCGCCCTGATTTCCGAATCCCTCAGAGGCGACGGCGCGATCCTGCTCAACAAATATGGCAAGCGCTTCTGCGATGAAATGAACACAAGAGACGTTGTCTCCGCCCACATTTCCGAACAGGACGATTCCTACGCATGGCTGATCGCCGACCAGAAGATGGCCGACGAATCCACAGTTGTTGAGAAGTATCACTCCAAGGGCTACATGGTTCAGTGCGACACACTGGCAGATCTCGCAAAGCTTATCGGCTGCGATGAAGCGACGCTGGAAGAAACATTCTCCAAATGGCAGGCTTCCGTCGCTGCTCAGAAAGATGACGAATTCGAACATGAAGCCATCACCTCTGTCGTGACAGATCTTTCCCATGCTCCTTACTACGCTGTTCAGATCGCTCCGGGCATCCACCACTGCATGGGCGGCGTCAAAATCAATACCGAAGCGGAAGTCATCGACATCGACGGCGAAGCGATTCCCAATCTCTTTGCGGCAGGTGAAGTCACCGGAGGCGTTCATGGCGGCAACCGTCTTGGCGGCAACGCTGTCGCGGACTTCGTTGTCTTCGGCCGCATCGCCGGCGAAAACGCCTCGAAGTAAGAATCACATCCTACAGCATTGTCCTGCGTCAGGGCAGTGCTTTTTTTTGCGCTTTTCAGTCTGTCCGGGTGCATGTATAATACTGGGTAGTGTTAACTAACATTGTTAGGTTATCAACGGAGCGTAGTATATGAAACTGAAAGAACTGAAACCGTCGGAAAGCGGCAGGATTCTGCGGGTCGGTGGCGAAGGGGCGCTGCGGCAGCACTTCCTGGATATGGGCGTGATCCCGGGCGCTGACGTCACCTGCGTCAAGCTGGCGCCGATGGGCGATCCCATGGAGCTGCGCCTGCATGGCTATGAACTGACGCTGCGGCTTGAAGACGCGGCTGAAATAGAGATTGAAAGAATCAGTCCGGAAGAAAAAAAAGAAGAACAGAGGAAGGCAAAGAAGAAAGAGGCTATCCATCCCGGCATCGGTGAAAAGAAGAAAAGGGAAGTCAGCGAAACGGAAGTTCTTTCGAAAACCGATCCGGTTGTTTTTGCCCTGGCCGGCAATCAGAACAGCGGAAAAACCACTCTGTTCAACCAGCTGACCGGCTCCAACCAGCATGTCGGCAATTTCCCCGGCGTCACCGTTGACCGCAAGAGCGGAACCATCAAAGGCTATCCGAGCGCGGAAGTGATCGACCTGCCCGGCATCTATTCCCTTTCCCCGTATTCTTCGGAAGAGATTATATCGAGACGCTTCATCCTTGAGGAAAAGCCGACAGCGATCATCAATATCGTCGACGCGACCAATATCGAGCGCAACCTGTATCTTTCGATGCAGTTAATGGAACTTGGCATTCCGATGGTCATCGCTCTGAACATGATGGACGAAATGGAAGGAAACGGCGGCCATATCCGCATCAATGAAATGGAGGAAATCCTCCAGGTGCCGGTGGTGCCGATCTCCGCCATCCGCAACCAGGGCGTCCAGGAACTTGTGTCCCACGCCATCCATGTCGCAAGATACCATGAAGTGCCCGGCCGCAGTGATTTCTGCGGAAAGAATGACCATGGCGGCGCTGTTCACCGCTGCATTCATTCGGTCATGTACATGATTGAGGACCATGCCGAGGCGGCCGGCATCCCGCTGCGCTTTGCGGCATGCAAGATGATCGAGAATGACTCGCTTGTCAAAGAAGCCCTGAAGCTGGATGAAAACGAGCAGGATGCCATTGAAAAAGTCATCCGGCAGATGGAACAGGAAAGAGGTCTTGACCGGGCGGCGGCGATCGCTGATATGCGTTTCCTCTTTATTCAGAGGCTGTGTGATGAAACGGTCGTGCATCCCCATGAAAGCAGAGAACACATCCGCTCCTCCCGCATCGATTCCATCCTGACCGGCAAGTATACCGCGCTTCCGGTTTTCGCGGCGATCATGGCTCTGATCTGCCTGATCACCTTCAACTGGGTCGGCGGCTGGCTGCAGGGTCTGGTGGAAAGCGGAGTGGATGAACTGACCGCCATTGTTGATGAAGCACTGACATCCGCCAATGTCAACGCGGCGGTGCACTCCCTTGTGATTGACGGCATCTTTGCCGGCGTGGGCTCAGTATTGAGCTTTGTGCCGGTCATCGTCATCCTGTTCTTCTTCCTGTCATTGCTGGAAGACAGCGGCTATATGGCAAGAATCGCCTTCGTCATGGACAAGCTGCTTAGACGGATCGGACTTTCCGGACGCAGTATTGTGCCGATGTTAATCGGCTTTGGCTGTACGGTTCCCGCCGTCATGGCCACAAGAACCCTTCCTTCGGAAAGAGACCGCAAAATGACGATCATGTTAACGCCGTTTATGAGCTGTTCGGCCAAGTCGCCGATCTATGCCTTCTTTGTGGCGGCCTTCTTCCCGAAAAAGGGCGGCCTGGTTGTGGTAAGTCTCTACCTGACCGGAATCCTTGTGGGCATTCTGGTGGCGCTTGCGGCAAAGAATATCTTCAGATCAGAACCGGTCCCCTTTGTCATGGAACTGCCGAATTACCGCCTGCCGGCAATGAAGAATGTCCTGCGCTTAATGTGGGACAAGGCGAAGGATTTCCTGCAGAGAGCCTTCACGGTCATCTTCCTCGGCACCATTATCATCTGGTTCTTCCGGACATTTGACTTCGGTCTGAATATGGTTGCCGATCCGGAGGAAAGCATGCTGGCGGGGGTGGCCGGCATGATCGCTCCGGTCCTCAAACCGCTGGGCCTGGGCGACTGGCGGATTTCCACAGCGCTGATTTCCGGTTTCCTTGCCAAGGAAAGCGTTGTTTCAACCCTGACTGTTTTATATGGAAGCTCAGCCGGACTGTCCGCCGCCATGACATCACTCATGGCAGCGACCCTGCTTGTCTTCTGCCTTCTTTACACGCCATGCGTCGCCGCGATTGCCGCGGTGAGAAGAGAATCCGGTTCCCGCTATGCCCTGGGCATGGTCGGCCTGCAGTGCGCGGTCGCCTGGGTGTGCGCGCTGATTGTGCGGATCGCCGGAATGGCACTCGGTTTCTGATGGGCAGCGTGAACGCGCTGTCTTTTTTCTTTTCAGAAACTGTGCAGTTTATGTTCATCATTTGTTCAGAATCCGCAGGTACGATACTTGTGCAGACAGGAAAAACACCTGCGGAAAGGAGTTCATGATGAATACTCTCACAAAGAAAAAGATGGCCACAGCATTCCTGGCCGGTATATTAATGACAGCGGCAGGTTGCTCGGCAAAAAGCGAAGAAGCAAATGCCCAGACTGAAGTTCAGGAAGAAACAGCGGAAGTAACAGAGACAGAGGAAGAAGAGGTTCAGGAAACCGTCACTCCGGTCCTGAATCAGACATCCGTCACAGCGACGGCGGCAGTCACTTCGACCGGACTGTTTGACGCCACGGATTTCTTCAGCGACCGCGACCTTGCCCAGACAGCTGATCTCAGCAATGCGCAATACATCACATTAACCAGCAATCAGGACGTCAGTATCACTGATGAAGGCGTCTATGTCCTGAGCGGCACAGCCAGCGAAGTCACAGTCAGGATTGAAGCGGATGACAGCGCCAAAGTGCAGCTTGTCCTCAATGGCGTCAATGTCACCAATACAGATTCCCCAGTCATTTATGTTGTCAGCGCTGACAAAGTCTTTGTCACAACGACAGAGTCCGATAACACAATGACTGTCACCGGCACATTCACAGCCGACGGCGAAACCAGCACCGACGCCGTCATCTTCTCGAAAGATGATCTGGTGCTCAACGGTCTTGGTACACTGACAGTCAAGTCCACCGACAACGGCATCGCATGCAAGGATGACCTCAAGATCACCGGAGGAACCTATACGATCACCGCAAACGCTGACGGCATTGAGGCAAACGATTCTGTCCGCATCAGCGGCGGCACCGTTTCCATCACTTCCGGCAACGACGGCATCCAGGTCGAAAATGACGAGGATAACACAACCGGCTATGTCTATATCTGCGGCGGAACACTGGATATCAACGCTGCCGATGACGGCATCCACGGCAATCTCGGCGTGCAGATCGACGGCGGCAGCCTGAACATCGACGCGGCCGAAGGCATCGAAGGAACCTATGTGCAGATCAACGGCGGCAGTATTGATATCAACGCCAGCGATGACGGCATCAACGCCGCCTTCAAGACAACCGTCTATACGCCGACTCTTGAAATCACCGGCGGTGAGCTGAATGTCAATATGGGCGCAGGCGACACCGATGCCCTTGACTCCAACGGCTACATCTACATCAGCGGCGGCACTGTCAATATCTCAGCCCAGTTCGCATTCGATTATGACTATAGCGCTGAGATGACCGGCGGCACAGTCTATGTCAACGGATCCCAGGTCACCTCCATCACCAATTCCATGATGGGCGGCGGCATGATGGGAGGCCAGCAGGGCGGTTTTGGAGGACATGGACGTCCTTAAAGGAGAGAACTTGACGGAATCTGAGCCGGGCAGGATGCCTGGCTCTTTCATTGTGTTGAGGCTGTGGTAAAATAAGCGTGCAGGCAGTATATGCCTGCGGGGGGAAAGAAAATGGAAAACGTAATCAAGAAACTTACTGAATTCGGCACTGACGGCGCGATCCGCGTTGTTCTCGCAATTTTCGCCTGGTTCATCGGCAAGGTTATTATCAAGGCAATCCTCAAGGCAATTGATAAGATTCCCGCAGTCGGCAAGCTGGACCCGACTGTTGCCAAGTTCACCAACAACATCATCAAGACAGTTCTCTATATTATTCTGGCAATCTGTGTGATCGGCATCCTCGGCGTTCCGATGGCATCCATCATCGCTGTTCTGGCCTCTGCCGGTATCGCTGTCGGTATGGCGCTGCAGGGAGCTCTCGGCAATGTGGCCGGCGGCATCATGATCATGCTGTTCAGACCGTTCAATGTCGGCGACTTCGTCTCCACAGCAGGCGCTGAAGGCACAGTCACTGAAATCGGCCTGTTCTACACAGTCATCACAACACCGCAGAACACAAAGATCACAATTCCCAACGGCAGCCTCATGGCAGCCAACGTTGTCAACTACACAGCCAATGACACAAGAAGAATCGACCTGAGCTTCACCATCGGCAAGGACGCCGATCTTGATCTGGCCCTCAGAGTCATCCTGGCCGCTTTTGAAGCCAACGACAAAGTCCTCAAGGATCCGGGCGCAACAGCGACAGTCACCGGCGGCAGCGACACAGCGGCTGAACTGGCAGGCAGATGCTGGGTAGCCAAGGAAGACTACATCGCCACAAGAGAGGCCCTGATCAGAACCATCGCCAAGGGCTTCGGCAAGTACGGCATCACAGCACCGGCTGTCCGTATCATCAACAACTGAATTCAATGATAGTGAGCGGTTCCTCAGGGAACTGCTCTTTTTGTATCCCCGCCTCCAAAACGGCGGACGGGTGCTATAATGTTGTCCATGTCAGCTTTGAACCTTTCTGAAAAAATGCTGGGCGGGGACTCCTTCAGCCTCAGAGAAAAAACGGGGATTGTCGCCCGTCTTTCCATGCCGGGAATTCTGGCCCAGATCTCCGATATCATCATGCAGTATATCGACGCGGCCATGGTCGGGGTGCTTGGCGCTTCCGCCTCCGCCTCCATCGGTCTTGTCTCTTCAAGCACATGGCTGATGGGAGGAATGCTGGGAACGGCCGCGTCAGGTTTCTCCGTTCAGGTGGCCCACGCTGCCGGAGCGGGAAACAGGGAAAAGGCTTCCTCAATCTTCCGGCAGTCACTGGCTGCGACGCTGATCTTTTCGTTTGCCATCATGGCCATCGGTCTTCTCATCGCGCCGCATCTGCCGGTCTGGCTTGGTGCTGAAGAGTCACTCTGGAAAGACGCTTCCGCCTATCTCGGCTGTTTCTGCCTGTTTATTCCCTGCCGGCAGCTTTCACGTCTGGCGACGAATATGCTGCAGTGCAGCGGCGATATGAAAACACCGTCCATCTTAATGACGGTCATGTGTTTCCTCGATGTGGTATTCAACTTTTTCCTGATTTTTCCTTCGCGGACGGTCAGTTTCGCGGGAATGGAGATGTGGATGCCCGGCGCCGGTCTCGGCGTGCTGGGAGCACAGCTCGGCACTTCTCTTTCCGTGCTTGTGACGATGATCGTTCTGCTGTACTGCGCTTCGGTGCGCTCGGAAATCATCCGCCTGGCCAACAGTTCAGGCAGCTGGCTGGTGAAAAAGGAAGTGCTGAAAACAGCCTGTTCCATCGGGATTCCGATGGCGCTTGAAAATTCAGCGTTAAGTATGGCCCAGATCGTTTCGACAAGAATCATCGCCCCGTTGGGCACCGCGGCGATCGCCGCCCATTCGTTTGCGATCACGGCGGAATCCATCTGCTATATGCCCGGCTATGGAATCTCAAGCGCTGCCACAACCCTGGTCGGTCAGGCCATCGGCGCTCAGCGCAAGGACCTGGCCCGCTCCTTCGGCTGGCTCAGCGTGTTTGCCGGTATGGCGGTCATGACACTGACCGGGGCGGCAATGTATATTTTCTGCCCTTATGTGTTTGAGTTTCTGACGCCGGTCAAAGAGGTGCAGATTCTCGGCGCAAGGGTATTGCGCTATGAACTGCTGGCAGAACCGCTGTTCGCGGCTTCGATTGTGGCGACAGGCGCTTTAAGAGGCGCGGGGGACACACTGGTGCCGGGAATTATGAATCTTGTCTCCATGTGGGGCATCCGGCTGACCCTGGCCTGGTTCCTGTCCCGCTCGATCGGTCTTGACGGCGTGTGGATCGCGATGGCAATTGAACTCAGCTGCCGGGGAATCATTTTCCTGATCAGGCTGAAGAGAGAAAAATGGCTTAAATGATAAAGAGGATTATAAAATGACAGACAGAATGACAGGCATCATCGGCGCCATGGAGGAAGAGGTCAGATCACTGATCGCCGCCATGACGGAAACACAGAAAACAAATATCGCCGGCATGGAATTTGTGAGCGGAAAACTGGATGGAAAGAACGCTGTGATTGTGCAGTGCGGCATGGGTAAAGTCAATGCCGGGATCTGCGCCCAGACTTTAATCTCGCAGTTCGGCGTGAACGCTGTGATCAATACCGGTGTCGCCGGATCGCTGAACGCGGAAATCAATATCGGCGATATCGTCATTTCCAAAGATGCTGTCCAGCATGATTATGACGTTTCTGCGATCGGCTTTGCAAAAGGGGAGATTCCCTATACAGGCCTTTATGCTTTCCCGGCTGATGAAGCTCTTGTAAGCGCCGCAAGACAGGCAGTTAAGACAAGCGCCCCGGACATCGGAATCTTCGAAGGGAGAATCTGCTCAGGCGACCAGTTTATCGCCTCAAAGGAACAGAAACAGAAGATCATCGATATGTTCGGCGGTCTCTGCGCGGAGATGGAAGGAGCGGCCATTGCCCAGGTGTGCTGGCTGAACAAAGTTCCCTTTGTCATCCTGCGGGCCATTTCCGACAAGGCGGATGATTCCGAGGAAGTCTCCTTTGAAATCTTCGCCGCCAGAGCCGCGAAGGTGTGCGCCGATGCCGTCCGGGAAATGATTCAGCTGATCTAGAACAGAAAAAATGCTGTTGTATCTGATGACAACAGCATTTTTAAATCGGAATTCTGTCTTTCTGATTATTTCATCAGACTCAGGAACATAGCCTTGATGTCTTCGACTGTGACAGGCTTCGGGTTGCCCGGTGTGCAGGCGTCCTTCAGAGCGTCAGCGGACAGAGCGTCAACGTCTTCCATCGGAACAACGTCCTTGAGGCTCATGACGATACCGACATCTTCGCCGAGTTTCTTAACTGCGGCAACAGCGGCAGCGCGTGCTTCTTCAAGTGGCATTGTATAAGCGCCTTCGACTCCGAACGCGTCAGCGATGTCTCTGTACTTTTCACCTGTGCATTCAGCGTTGTAAGCCATAACTGTCGGCAGCAGTGTCGCGCAGGCCTTGCCGTGAGGCATGCCATAGTAAGCGGACAGTGTGTGAGCCATGGAGTGGTCAACACCAAGACCGACGTTGGAGAAGCCCATACCTGCGATGTACTGCGCAAGAGCCATGTCTTCTCTGCCCTTCGGGTCGTTTTCAACAGCGGCTCTCAGGCTTCTGGCGATGATCTGGATCGCCTTGATGTGGAACATGTCGGAGAGTTCCCAGGCACCGGCTGTGATGTAGCCTTCGATTGCGTGTGTCAGGGCGTCCATACCTGTAGCGGCGGTCAGACCTCTGGGCATGGAAAACATCATCTCAGGGTCAACGAACGCGATGACAGGGATGTCATGAGCGTCGACGCAGACGAACTTTCTCTTGTTTTCCGGGTCTGTGATGACATAGTTGATTGTAACTTCAGCAGCTGTGCCGGCTGTTGTCGGAACTGCGAAGATCGGTGTGCACGGGTTCTTTGTCGGAGCAACGCCCTCGAGGGATCTGACATCAGCGAATTCAGGGTTTGTGTTGATGATGCCGATTGCCTTGGATGTGTCCATGGAGGAGCCGCCGCCGATCGCGATGATCATGTCAGCGCCTGCGTCCGCGAAAGCCTTGACGCCGGTCTGTACGTTTTCGATTGTCGGGTTGGGCTGAATGTTGGAATAGAGTTCATAGGCGATGCCGGCTGCGTCGAGCAGGTCTGTAACCTTGGCTGTGACGCCGAACTTGACGAGGTCAGGGTCGGAAGCGACGAAAGCCTTTTTGAAGCCGCGGGCCTGGAATTCTGTGACGATCTCTTTGATCGCGCCTGCGCCATGGTAGGATGTTTCGTTCAAGATGAATCTGTTAGCCATTTTTTATCCTCCTGTTAATTTTTTAACAATTTCATTTTAGCGAACGGAAAAAGAAAAAAGACGTTACACATGAAGCAATTTGTAACGTCTTTGGACTCATATAAGTTCAAGCTTCCGGAACAGTTCACAAAGTTTCGGAGGCATCGCCTCCAGCATCAGTGAAGCCAGCGCTTTTTCCGAGGAGGGCATGTCGGAAAGCACCCATTTGACGGTCATGTAAACCGACGACTGGCAGTACATTTCCAGCAGGGCGCTGATCTCTTCATCGGGGAAGCTGCCTGTCTTTTTCCTGATCAGGTTCCGGTAGAAATCATAGATCATCCGGAAATCATGTTCCTTGAGGCTGTTCTGGGTGTCGGTGCGGAAGGCGGCTGAAAAGAACAGATGTTCCTCACGGATATATTCAAACTTCCTGACCAGTCCGTCATAGACGGTTTTTCCGCTGCCCATCTGGCGGAACGACTCATCGAGGATAATATTGAAATACCAGTTGATCAGATCGTCGCGGTCCATGAAATTGCGGTAGAAGGTCTGCCTTGTCAGCCCGCATACCGAAACAATCTGCTTGATGGTGATGTCCTCAAGCGGCGTTGTCTTCATGCATTCCTTGACCGCTTCAGCCAGTCTGTATTTGGTTTTCTCGCTTCTTCCGGGTGCGCTCATACGGCTTCATTATAGCAGAACAGCAAAAATCACATGAAGTGATCTGAACCGGAGAATACATTTATTGCTTTTGAAAATCAGTGAATATAAAATTGAGACAGAGGAAATCATTTATCTTAAGGAGGATCATAGAATCTATGAAATGTTATCTCGGTATCGACCTTGGCGGAACCAATGTCCGTGTCGCTAAAATCACTGAAGACGGTCAGGTTCTCGCGCAGGTAAAAGGCCCTTCCTACGGTCAGGAAGGCCCTGCCAGAGTCATGGCCAACATCAAATCCCTGGTCCGCGAGATCCCTGAGTGGAAAGAATGCTCAGGCATCGGCATCGGCGTTCCGGGTCCGGTTGACACAAAGGCCGGCTGCATGGTCCTGTCCACCAACCTTCCGGGCTTTGCAGGCTATCCGTTCGCTGATGAAATGAGCAAGGAATTCGGCATGCCCGCGTTCCTTGACAACGACGCCAACGTCGCCGCTCTTGCGGAAGCTCTCGTCGGCGCCGGCAAGGGTCTCAACTATGTCTTCTACACCACAATCTCCACCGGCATCGGCGGCTGTCTCGTCGTTGACGGCAAGACAGTTTCCGGCAAGCACGGCTTCGGCGGCGAAGTCGCCAACATCATCATTGACCGCAACCGTGAAAAGGTGAACTACCTGAACGTCGGCGCGATCGAAAACGAAGCTTCCGGCACAGGTCTCAAGAGAAAGTATGAAAAGGCTTCCGGCGAGAAGGTTAAACATACCGGCGTTGTTTTTGACAAGGCACAGGAAGGCGATCCTTTCGCAAAGGCTGCTGTCGAAGAATTCGAAAAGGACCTCGGCCAGTACTTCGCGACCATCGCGTGCGTCTGCGACCCGGACATCTTCGTTCTGGGCGGCGGCATGATGAAGTCTGCTGACAAGTTCCTGCCGGGCGTCATCGAACAGTACAAGTCCATGTCCCATACAGCGGTTCATGACACACCGTTCGTTCTGGCTGCTCTTGAAGAACCGGGCATCATCGGCGCGGCAATGCTGCCGAAGAGCCATGGCTGCTGATCACACACAGCTGACACAGGGTCAGGTCTTAAGGACCTGATCCTTTTTTTCTGTGATAGAATGGGCGCATGTCATGGTGGATTGTATTTCTGATACCGGCAGTCCTGTTTATTGCCGGGCTTCCCTATAAGATTGATCTGAGGATAGATGAAATCAGGTCGGAAAAAATAAACACAGAAACAAAAATCTGTGTTCTTTCGGATCTTCACTGCCGTCCCTTCGGAACTCATCATGAGCGGATCATGAAACTGGTGAATCAGGAAAACCCGGACTTTGTTGTCATTCCCGGCGATCTCTTCGACACCGGCAGGAACTTCAATGTCAGCTTTGATCTGCTTGAGCAGCTCAAAGGCAGAACAGTTTATTTCACTTCCGGCAATCATGACAATTATCTTGAAGAAATGGATGATTTCCGTGAAAAGATGCGGCAGATGGGCATTCATGTTCTGGAGAACGCCTCGGAGCATTTTAATGAAGACATTATCATTGCCGGACTTTCTGACGCCGGAAGGGAACCGGAGTGGCATACCGAAGAAGTCAATGAGCTGGCGGAACACGCAGGATACAGGATTCTGATTTCCCACCGTCCCAATCATCTGCAGCTTTACAGGGAATGCGATTATGATCTGATCATCTGCGGCCACGCCCATGGCGGCCAGTGGCGGATCCCCTTCACAAAGCAGGGACTGATCGGTCCCCAGCAGGGCTTTTTCCCGAAGTATACCGACGGGATTCACGATATGAACGGTTCATTGATGTATATTTCAAGAGGCCTGGCTTCCGGCGACGGCCGGATCCCCCGCCTTTACAACAATCCCGAGGTCGGGATCATCACACTGAAACCATTGGAGGATAAGAACACATGAAAATGCCGCCGAAGGAAAAAATCCTGGAAGCCTACTCCGCCATCGCGGACAAGAGAATCGAGATGAATGAAAACAGCGCCGAAGTTCATTCCAGCGACGCTTCAAAAACATATCTTGTTGAGTGGGACGGCGATACTTTCGCCTCAAGCGATCCGGCCACCTACTGGCAGTCATATCCGGGTTATCCGGTTCTCGCGGTGCTTCTGAAACAGGGCAGGCTGCCGCTGGATGAGGAACTGATTCAGCCGATGGCAGGCATCCCGTGGAAAAAGCTCAACGACGCCCATAAGCGCGATTACGCCGCTGCCGCGGAAGAAGCGATGAAGGACATCGAAAACAAAGAGGCGGTCCTGAAGCTTGCGGAAGAAGGCAACCGGGCACTGGAAACATTGAATCTCACACTGAAAAGAAAACTGAAGAAGAAATAAAAACGCGGGGCCGGTTCATAAGAAACCGGCTCCGTTTTCAGACTTCAATGGCGGTGGACTTGAGCAGTCTGGCGTTTTCCTCCTGCTCTTCTCTGCCGTGCCAGATATAGGTTCTTGTGACTCTGCCTGAAATCAGACAGATGATTTCATAGGGAATGGTATTGAGGTCGGCGGCCATATCTTCAAGATGGATATGGGGACCGAAGATCTCGACCGGCGTGTTGAGAGGAACCGCATGCTCAAGCCGGATCATGGTCTGATCCATGCAGACATTGCCGACGACTTCGCACTCCATGCCGTCGCACCACACCTTTCTGCCTTTGTTGGCGCGGATGAAACCGTCCGCGTAGCCGACCGGCAGGGTGGCGATGATTTCCTTCTTCTTCGCTGTGTAGGTGGAAGAGTAGCCGATCTTTTCGCCGGGCATGATCTCCTTGACCATGGTGACTGTGGTGTGCATGGAAATCGGATGGCGCAGTTCATCGGTATAGGTGTTGATTCCGTAAATGGAGATGCCGATGCGGCAGGCGTTGGAAAGAGGATCTTTGAACCAGACCGTCGCGTCGCTGTTGTCACAGTGAATCCATTTGAATTCGTGTCCCAGCAGTTCAACCGCGTCAGCGAACCTGTCGTACTGCATGTTGGTGAAGACTTCATCGAAGTCAGCGCAGCAGAAGTGGGTGAAGATGCCTTCGATGAGACATCCCGCTTCCTTGAGTTCATTGAATGCCTTCTGCAGATCCTCCGGCGTTTTGAAACCGATTCTGTTCATGCCGGTATCCACTTTCATGTGGACCTTGAGCCCGGCCGGATTCTTCTGAACAACGGCGTCTGCCCATTCTGGGCAGTAGGCCGGCACGGATATGCTGTTTTCAATCATGACCGGAACATCTTCCGGATCAGTTGCGCCGAGAATGAGCAGTTCGCCTTCATAGCCTTCATTTCTCAGCATGAGCGCTTCGTCAAGACTCGATACCGCCAGCATGTCAGCGCCTGCTTCCAGCACCGCTCTTGCGACATGGCTGTCGCCGCAGCCGTAGGCGTCGGCTTTGAGGACAGCGATGATTTTCTTGCCGCAGATTTCCTTCAGTTTTCTTACGTTATCCGCAACCGCGTCAAGGTTGACTTCCATCCATGTGTTTCTGTACATATAAGCCTCCTAGAAAATGACTGACTGCTGATAGCCGACATAAATTCCGATTCCTTTTAACAGGAGGCCCAGCAGGCTGTTGATATTGGTTGAGAAGTTCATGATCACCCACGACTTCATAAGAGTCCCCCATAAAGAGGGCCGGAATAAAAATGTGAAGATTCCGGGAATGCCGGCGATGGCGGTAAAGTCGCCGATGATGATCGCAAGCAGTGTCATGAGCGCGCCGACAACAGCGAAACGTTTATGAACGCCGCGTCCGAACTTGCGGACAGCCTGGCCGACCCCGTAGCCGATGCCGATATAGAGAACCGACATCATGATATGAAAAATACTGAAGATGATTCCATATGCCAGTCCCAGAATCAAAGCACTGATCAGGCCGGCTATGATGGCAGCGATAAAACGCTGGTTATTGTCGAGTGAGCGGGAATTCCAGATTTCCATTGGCAGACCTCCCATGTCAGTATTGTAGCACTTTTCAGGCGTCTTCTGACCAGTGCCGGGCAGGAGCCGGCTTACAAAATAAGTTGAAAAAACAGTGCAATTTTTTTTCGAAAACGTTATTGACGACATTTTGACCCCGTGCTAATATATGTAAGCACTCTTTGAAAGAGGCATGGAGGTTTAGCTCAGTTGGGAGAGCATCTGCCTTACAAGCAGAGGGTCAGCGGTTCGAGCCCGTTAACCTCCACCATAGTAAACGCCGACTTAGCTCAATTGGCAGAGCAATTGATTTGTAATCAATAGGTTGTAGGTTCGATTCCTATAGTCGGCACCATTTTTGTGGAGACGTAGCGAAGTGGCTAAACGCGGCAGACTGTAAATCTGCTCCCTCCGGGTTCGGTGGTTCGAAACCACCCGTCTCCACCATTTTTTTACAAAAAATCATCCCCGGATGGTTCATAGCAGGCAGTACGGCAGATTGGGGCATAGCCAAGCGGTAAGGCAACAGACTTTGACTCTGTCATTTCGCTGGTTCGAATCCAGCTGCCCCAGCCATTTATTTTACCACTGATGACTCGGTAGCTCAGGTGGTAGAGCAACTGACTTTTAATCAGTGGGTCGAGAGTTCGAGTCTCTTCCGAGTCACCACCTTATGCGAGTGTAGTTCAATGGTAGAACGTCAGCCTTCCAAGCTGAATACGGGAGTCCGATTCTCCTCACTCGCTCCATAGATCAAAAACCCCGATGAAATCGGGTTTTTTTGCGTCTGTGATACGATTTTGATACAAATTTCTTGAAATTTATCCATTGTTTTTGAATGCTTCGATCGTATCCATCATTTCATCGTTTGTTTTCTGCAGTAGATGTGTATAGGTTTTAAGCGTCTGGTTGACTGATGCATGCCCCAGCCGCTTTGATACAGCAACAATATTGACGCCACTGTTGATCAGCCAGGTTGCGTGCGAATGCCTGAGGTCGTGAATCCGGATTGGTTTCACACCACTGTCAGCAATTGCCTTCGTGAAGATTCGCTGGATCTGACTGATCGGCAACGATCGTTCTCCTCCGAAGACAAACGGATCCGCATGTTTGATGAATGACTTTATCGCTTCCAGAGTCTTTGAGTCGATCGGTATTGTCCGCTCGGATGAATCTGTTTTGAGAGGCATAAAGCCGTTTTTGAAGTTCTTGATCGCACGATGGATATGAACCTTATTGCCGGTGATATCCTGCTTGCAGACGGCCATTGCTTCGCCTCTGCGGCAACCTGTCCAATAAAGGAAGGTGAAGAAGGCTGCATACAGTGGTGACTGGACATGTTTGACGAACTGCTGAAACTCCTCTGGTGTCCAAGTATCCATTTCTTCTTTATCTTCTTTGCTCAGCTTAAACGTCTTGAGAACGACAGCAGGGTTGTGAATGCCATAGATTTGCTCAGCAAAGCTAAACACTTCTTTAACGTACCGAATTCCACGGTTCATCGTTCTGGTCGCCAGCTGGCCTGATTTGAGCTCATTTCGCCAATTAATGAGATCCGCCCGGCTGATATCTTCGATACGATAGTTATAGTAGGGGAAATGATTGTGGATCCAGTTTGTTTTCATGGATCTTGTGGTTTCAGATGAATCGGCAGCATCCAGATGTTTCTTCAGCATCTCATCGAATGTTGCGGATGATTTGCTGGCTTTGGATGCTTTGTACTCTGCTTCCCATTGAGAAGCGGCTCTCTTCGTCTCAAATCCTCTCTTCAGGACTTGTTTGGGTTTTCCGGAGATGGGATCCTTCTGTGAGAGCTTAACGAACCAGGTCCCTCTTTCTTTGTCTTTGTAGACGGGCATAAAAGCCTCCTTTCTGTTACAATGGAGGCATAGTAAAACTCGTAGCTGCGAAATTTACTATACCGATCTTCACTGGGGACCAGCCGGTGAAGATTTTTATTTATGAAGTAATATGATTTGCTCCAAACTGCTTTTAACTGCTCAAAATGGTTATGTTTTTGCAAATTGCAAGCAAGTTAAAGTTGTGGCAAAACTGAAGGTTTTTACTGCTTTTTGATTGCTTTTTAACGAAAATCAAGCGATTTTGCAAGTTACCGGCAAGTTAAATTATGCCCACCAAGGCTGATATTTCATGTAGCGTGGAGCTGTATCAGGATCGAGAGGTTTTATTGCTCCTTTTTCGATTGCGTCCTTTATGAGTCTGGAAATAGTTCCGGCAGATGATTCTTTTAATCCAAACCGATTTCGCAAAGAACTGTTGGTAAGATAATCCCCAGATACTTGCTTAATGCACGAGTGTAAGTATACTGCTCGAAGCTTATCCTCGGGCGTAATGTTTTGAAAAGATATTTTTGAAAATAGTGTAACTTTTGTACTTTCTTCGTAAGCTACTATTTTAGGCGCAGGAAGTTGATAAAACTCAGTAGCAATCACAATTTTATCCCAACCTGTTCCTAACTCTTCACAGATTTTCATTCGTCGCATAAGGGCGGCCATTTTCTCATTACGTGATTTTGGAGGATTATCTATGATTCTTTCAATCAATACTAATGGAGTTCCGGGATTTGTTATTTCAATTCGGTTTTCAAACACCTCAATTGTCGGCCCGGTACCGGTGATGGAAAAATCTTGATGAATAATTGCATTTCCTATCGCCTCTCTTATTGCAAGAGTTGGATATGCAGTGATTCTTCTTCGTATTCCGTCACTAATGTTTTCCTCAGACGGTGTCAGGGCTTCTACATACCTAATCAGATTTTCAAATCCGACGGCATATCCCTGTTCGATAGTCTCTTCTCGCAGCATCTTAATTTTATTTGTACCGCTGTATTGAACTATCCTGATAGCTTTCCTACTAATACGATCAAATATCGATAGTTTTTTCGCAAAGAGAATGGCGCCAAGATTTGTTATAGAGAATAAGCCATCATCTTGTTTGTAAATAATTCCATCCTCAAGCAAATAGTGAGATATTTGCTCATTATTTGATGGCAGCTTGGTTTGTGTTAGATCGAAATACACTGTGTAGTCAATAATAGTCAAAGCGTCTGATAATTCTAAATCGGTTAATGCGGGGAGACTCTCAAAATTTTGCTGGGTAAGTTTATTCCACAACTGAGCCTCAATATTAGGAAAGTCTCGTAACGGTTTTGTATAACTGCCAATACGTACAAAAGCTTCTTTTTCGAAGGTTACCGGGGTATTCAGTGATGAAATGATTTCAATTATTCCGATTGGTTTGTCATTAATACATGTTGTGACAAAGCTAAAATCGAAGTTCTTAGACATTTGATGCTTAAGCCAACTCTCAAGTTCTTCATTTCCTTTTTTGATGCTGAGCAAATTTTGATTCGTTCCGATTATCTCGTGCGTCTTATCATCAATGCCCCATATCATGTATGATGTGTTACGGTCATCAAGAATCGCACTATTCGCGAGTGCACTAATATCCTTTGCAATCATTTCAGGAGAATAATTATTGTGTTTGAATTCTACCCAGCCTGTTTCTGAAGGAAGGCCAATCAATTCTTTGACTAATAATTCAGGGTTGTTCATATTCTTTCCCTCACTTCACGCTCTTGATCTGCAGCACATAGAGACCGACGACCCTGAAGCAAGTGTTTTCCGGCTCGATCGGAATGGGCTGATACTCGTCATTGGCAGGCATAAGGTAGATGGATCCGCCGATCCGAGAAAACTTCTTGCAGGTTGCTACATTATCGTCTATGCAGAAACAGCCAATCTGGCCGTTTTCGATCTGTGAGGTTTTACGAAATACAATGAGGTCGCCGTCATTGATGCCGACGCCGGACATGGAATTGCCGGATGCATACTGAGCAAAGTATTCTGCAGATTTATTGGGAAGCATGGAGACTGGAACTGAAACAGTATCAATTATGTTGTCCTCAATAAAAAGGCCGTTACCGCAGCTGATGTCGCCGTACACAGGGATCGTTCGTACTGCTTCGGGACGGGGGAGATGGATCGGGATTTGCTCGTCCTCATAACCAAGAATAACTAAAGGGGAAATGCGTAATATTTCTGCATATTTTTTTATCGCAGTGCGCCCCATATTTTTAATGTCGCCAGTTTCCCACTTTCTTACAGTGCTTTTGCCGACACCTACATAGTCACCAACTTGTTCGAGGGATAACCCAAGCTCGATGCGTCGAGCTTTTAGTTTTTCGTTTAATTCCATAGTTTTTACCTTTCATTGCTCTTTTATCATAAAAAGACGGTGTCATATTTGCAACGAAAAAAATCAAATTTGAATCGTTTTGTGTCAAATAGTACTTGTTTTTACACGGCACCTTAACTTTACACGAAGTTTATAACTCGAAATAATCAATGTCCGTTGAACTGCGTAAATAAGCGGTGATACGGACATTTTTTGAGTTATATCTTAACTTCCAGTAAAATAGTCCCTAGAATATATCAAAGCCGCTGATTTGCAATGATCGGCGGCTGTTTTGGTCTATTTGGTGTTGAGGAAATCCATT
>CACYNH010000012.1 GCA_902775735.1 uncultured Erysipelotrichaceae bacterium | reverse complement strand
TAATCGCTGCTGCTTCTGTAGTAACTAAATCTTTTCCTGATCATGTGGTGATTGCAGGAAACCCAGCAAAAATCATAAAGAATATTGAAGAATAACTTCCAGTTTGCTGAGATATTAATAAATCGATATCTGAAGGAGAAAGCATATGAAATTAACGATACTGGGAACAGGCAATGCTCTTGTAACGGAGTGCTATAATACGTGCTTTGTCATTGAAGATAACGGACAGTATTTCATGGTGGACGGCGGAGGCGGCAGTGCGGTTCTTCATCAGCTCAGGCATGCCGGCTATGACTGGATGGATATGCGTCATATCTTCGTGACCCATAAACATGTGGATCATCTGATGGGAATTATCTGGATGGTCCGGATGATCTGTCAGTTCATGAATCACGGCGAGTATAAAGGTGAGGCACACATCTACTCCCATAAAGAAGTACTGGATCTCATAAGAGATATCGCAGGGAAGCTGCTGCTTCAGAAAGAAACCAGGTTCATTGATGACAGACTGCATCTGGTGGAAGTCCATGACGGAGAAATGATGAATGTCATCGGACATGAGGTCACCTTCTTTGATATCCGGTCCACCAAGGCGAAACAATATGGATTCTGCATGGATCTCGGGAATAAGAAGAAACTGACCTGCTGCGGGGATGAACCGTACGATGCCTGTGAAGAAAAATATGCAAGAGACAGTGAATGGCTGCTTCATGAGGCATTCTGCCTTTATTCTGAGCGGGATATCTTTGATCCGTATGAGAAACACCATTCAACAGTAAAGGATGCATGCGAACTGGCAGAGAAGCTGAATATAAGGAATCTGCTGCTCTACCATACCGAAGATAAAAATCTGGATGAAAGAAAGAAGCTCTATCTTGAGGAAGGATCCTGTTATTTTCATGGAAACCTGTTTATTCCGGATGATCTGGAATCACTGACACTGTAACTCAGGATTCCCGGAAAATGATGAAGCAGAAAAGCAGCGGCTGCCAGGTCTGGCAGGATCATGGAGATATGCAGGTATGCCCGGAATTAAATGATCCGGTCAGAAAATCCGGGAAATGCGGACATTTTTGTCCAGATGCGGAATTGGTCGCAATGATATTCAGGAAGAAAAGTGCCTGGCCATGTATGATGAAATGTCCCTTCACTGAGCATCTGAGCTGCCCGAAGAGAAACCCGGGGCAGCAGCTCATCTGAATCGTTATCTGAGTAGAAAATACAATGCTGAACAATGTGCTGTCTGAATCAGACCTGACTGAGCTGCTTGGACAGTCCTTAATTGAAGTGTGGCAGGATCTGTGTAAGGCAATTGATGAAAAATACGATATGGACCGGATATGGAACACCGGGGGCAGGAACTGGAAATACGAGTACAAATACCGCCGGGGCGGAAAAACTCTCTGCTCACTTTTCGCACGGGAGAAATGTATCGGATTCATGGTTATTTTCGGAAAGGATGAAAGAACAAAATTCGACAGCATCAGAGATACTCTTCCGGCCGCCATCTGCAGGCGGTATGATGAAGCTGCTGTATATCATGACGGAAAATGGGTTATGTTTGAGCCGGAAGATTCCTCTGAGTTTGACCAGTATATGAAACTTCTGGCTGTCAAAAGGAAGCCAAACCGGGATTTTTGAGTGGACAGCTGTGTCCGGCCGGCCGTGGAGTACTCTCTCACAGATTTAGGCCGGATATTCGAACCTGTGCTGGACGCAATGAAAATCTGGGGTCTGGAGTATATCGATCAGATGAACAGACAGAAAAATGATAAGGCTCCCATTGAGTGAGGCTTAAAGAACAGCATAGACAAACTTATGTTTGCGGAGTAAAAAAAATGCAGAAATACGCACGGATCATCGCAGGACTTCTTTCTGCTGTGATCATTGTTTCACTGACCGCCTGTGCTCAGGGCAAAGAAAATCAGGCTGTAAATACGGAATCAAATGAACCGGTGCCGTCCGATCTTCCGGCATACAGCTGCACCTGGCGGATGACTGAATTCCTCGATGATTCATCTTATGATGAATACATGCATGATGACGGTCAGTTATTTCAGAGTCTATTGTCTTTTTCCGAAAAGCTGCGGTCGTCGGAAGAACTTATGTTCACGCCATACACAGTCAACCCGGTGGAACTGCTCAATCTTACGGTTCCGGATCAATGCATGGTTAATTACGGAACAGAATTTGCTGAAGAATCTGTTTATGAGATCGATAGCGAGCCGGCGGCAGCAGCGGAAGCGCTGCAGGTTACTGAACACCTGTTTGAGCTGTTTCCTCTGCAGATTGCAGATGGCCGTGAATTCACCGGCGATGATTATGATTATCTGGATCAGGGGAGAATTCCCGTCATTCTCGGAGCGGCATACAAAGACACATTTTCAACCGGCGATACGTTTGAAGGTTATTACATTTTCAAACGTTTCACCTTTGAAGTGACAGGGGTTGCGGAAAGCGGAAGTGTTTTCTACAGCAGCGCTGAGGGCAGGCCGGTTCCATACGACCGGTATATCATCATGCCTTTTGCTTCCGTCTGTGAAGATTCCCAAATGGGCAGAATCATATTGCTTCAGCAATTAAGCGGACTGATCACAGACGAAAACGGAAGAGATCATGCATTGAAGCAGGTGAATGAATGGCTTGCTGAGAGCGGTCTGAAGGACTGGACCGGACAGATTAATATTACGGAAGAGAGCCTCGGGACGGTACTCCGGAATTATCTGAACTGACCTCCCATACTCAGCATAGCCGGCAATTCCGGATTCTGATTGTTCAATTCCGGTTTGCCGGGATGTCACTGAACCGGGATTCAGCTGGTATTGTTGCGGATTTGTGGTATGATGATTGCCGCGTATGATCAACACGATAGTAAATATTGAAGAAATTCAGTTTGAAGAAAAGGATCCCGGGATCCTGATGGATTCCATCCGCACAAGAGGCATCGCGATTCCGGTGCAGGTAAACGCACGGGACGGGTATTATGAATGTGTGGATGGCCATAAGCGCTTAAGCGCGGCGAAAGCTCTTCTTGAAGAAAAGCCTTCATTAAAAAGGATACCGGTCATGATCCTCAACGATTATTCAAAAGCGGGCAGCGGCTTCTGGGGAAACACACAGAACCGCCACTAGGAGATACAAGATATGGAAGAAAGACTGCAGAAAGTGATCGCCAAGGCCGGCATCGCTTCCAGAAGAAAAGCCGAGGAACTGATTCAGGCAGGCAAAGTGAAAGTCAACGGCAAAGTCGTGACGGAAATGGGCGTCAAGGTTTCCGATACAGATGAAATCACCGTCAACGGACAGAGCATCAAACAGGAAAACAAGGTCTATTACCTTCTCAACAAGCCGAGAAGAACGATCTGTTCCGTTTCCGATGAAAAGGGAAGGGAGACAGTCCTTTCCTGCTTCGAAGGCGTGAGCGAGAGAATCTATCCGATCGGCCGTCTGGACTACGACACAAGCGGATTGTTACTGCTTACTAACGATGGTGAATTCGCCAATCTGATGATGCATCCAAGATACCATCTGCCCAAAACCTATAACGTCACACTCAGCGGTGTGCTGACCGATGACATGGCGAGAATCCTTTCCAACGGCATCGTCATTGAGGAAAAGAAAACACTGCCCTGCGATGTCGAGATTCTCGAAAGAAGCGTCAACAGAAACAGAACAGTGCTCAATATTACGATTTATGAAGGCAGAAACAGGGAAATCCGCAAGATGATGGAATACTTCCATTGCGAAGTCACAAGACTGGAAAGAACCCATTACGGTTTCCTGGATCTCGGTAAACTTCGCCAGGGTGAATACCGTAAGCTCAGGATGTTTGAAGTCCGCAAGCTTAAGGATATGGTCACTTACAAAAGACCCAGTTCCGAGATCTGATCCTCATCCGGGTCGATGTAAATCGTCCTGTAATTGCCAAGCTGCACCATACCGGGTTTTGCGCCCGGTATTTTTTTGAGGTTTCTCACCGGACACCAGATCACCGGAACGCTCGAGGACATTCTTCCAGCTGAATACCATGCGGCGATCTTTGCGGCGGTGCGCAGGGTCTCCTCATCCGGATCAGCGGTGTGGATCACGACATGGGAGCCATGATAGTCCTTGGCGTGCAGCCATATTTCATTCTTTCTCGCCGCGTGCCATGTCAGCTGTTCATTCTGCAGATTGTTACGGCCGAAGCTGATCACAATGCCGTTTGGAAGGGTGATGTCGGTAAAGGAAACCGGCGTGTCCTTCTTTTTGTTTCGGGCTTTGCGGTTTTTCTTTTTTGTTTCTTTCAGATAGCCAAGAGAGACAAGCTCATCCCTTATTTCTGAAGCGGTTTTGAAATCGGCCTGGGAAAGCTGCTCAAGCAGACCGGTGAAATAGGAGATCTCATCTTCCGTGATGCGGATCTGCTCTTCCAGATAAACCTGTCCTTTTTTGAGCTTTGTGTATTTCTGATATGCCTTTCTGGCGTTGGACTTTCCGTCAAAGCGGGGATCGAGGGGAATGACGACATCACTGTCATCTTCAAAGGATTTCAGGGTGATTTCCTTCATTCCTTTTGTGTCGGTGATGTTATAGGCATATAACAGCTCCCCATAGGTCTTCCACCTGTCGCAGTCCATCGCCTCATCCATTTCCGAAAGAAGACGGGGAAGCTTCTGGGTCTGGTGCTTTAACTGCCGGTTGACGAAGTGGTAGATATCGCCGGTGATCGCCTTGATGCGGTCTTTTTCCTCACGGTGGTAATAGAGAATATCGAAACCTTCAAAAAGAGGATAGGAACGGTTGGTGCCTTTGCTGGTGAGCTCGATGCAGTGGAAGACAGGTTCATTGTTTCCGTTGGCGATGAACAGTTTTTCGGAATCCCTGATCTCCTGCATGATGGAAGAGAAACTCTGGCCTCTGGCCATTCTGTATTCCACTTCGGAAGATAAGAAAGGCGAGAAACCGGCAAACTGTTTGGTAAGCGACTGATCAGGATCGATTTCAGTTTCCGTAAACGGATTCTTTTTGTTCTGGGAAGGTGTTTCCTCAAAAATTGCGCCCGGGAAGATCGTTCTTCTGCTGTTTTCGAAAGGAGGAATTCTCTTTAAGGCATCCAGAATCTTTCCTTCGCTGTTAACCAGAATGACATTGGCGTATTTGCCCATGAGTTCCACATACAGCTTCCAGTTTTCGATATCGCCGATGCTGTTGCGGCGTCTGATTTTCATCAGACACCAGCGGTCCAGTTCCGCCTGTTCGATTTCCTCGATAAAGCCGCCTTCCAGGTATTTCCTTAATAACATGACAAAATTGCCCGGTTCGTTGGGTGTGGGATAGGACCTGTCGGTGAAGAGAAGACGGTTGTAAACCGAATGGCAGCTGATCAGCAACTGTTTCTTGCCAAGAGGTCCATGGGTCTGAAATAAGATCTCCGTTGAGCTGATATCCCAGATCTTCTGGATCCTTAACGGCAGACCTTTCTGTATTTCAGGAATGATTTTGCTTAAAAGAATTCCATCCAGTGCCATAGTAACCTCCTGTTATCGCCTGATGAATTATATCACGGTGTCTGTTTCCCTGCATTGGCGGCAAACTCATCGTTCTCTGAAGGTGGATTTGGAGTACAATGTTTAAAAGCGCGGAGGTATTACCATGAGCAGCAAAGGTCTTCTGATTGTATTAAGCGGTCCTTCCGGAGTCGGCAAGGGAACCATTCTCAAAGAGGTGATGAAGGATGAGTCGCTGAAGCTGGCTTTCTCCATTTCCATGACAACACGTGCGAAAAGAGAAGGCGAAGTCGACGGAGTCAATTACTTCTATGTCACCAGGGATGAGTTTGAGCAGGCGGTCAGGGACGGCAAAATGCTCGAATATGCAGAGTTTGTCGGCAACTATTACGGCACGCCGCTTGAATATGTCGAAAAGCTTCGCAATGAAGGCACCAACGTGATTCTTGAAATCGAGGTTCAGGGCTGCCTGCAGGTGCAGGAAAAAGAACCGGACGCATTGACGATTTTCATCGTACCGCCGAGCATGGAGGAGCTGGAAAACAGAATCCGCGGCCGCAAGACGGAAGCGGAGGAAATCATCCAGCAGAGACTCGCCAAAGCGGAATCTGAAATGGAGATGCTCAATAAGTACAAATATGTTGTCTGCAATGACGACGTTGAGCTGGCAGCGGACATTATCTCCGTGATCATCCGCCGCCATATGGAAAAGAATGCGGAAAAAGACTGAATGTCAGTCTTTTTTTCTGCCTTTATTGAATCCTTCCACTGCTTCTGCTAATATGGAAACCAGAAAAGGAATCCGGGTTTCTTATGGAACTTCGAGAATCGATCATCGAGTGCGCGGTGGAGCTTTTCAGCACAAACGGACTGCGGTTCACAATGCAGGACGTCGCCAAAAGACTCCATATCGCAAAAAAGACCATCTACGGCTGCTTTGAGTCAAAGCAGGCGCTTTTGTGCGCCATGCTGGACGAAGGCTTCGCCCGCATCCAGGCGGATAAAAAAGCGATCATGGAAAGCGATCTGGAACTGTGCGAAAAAATCCGCAAAGCGATGGTTGCGATCCCCGACCAGTACAGCGTGCTTGATTTCAGGATGCTGGCAGAGCTCAATGAAAAGTACCCTGATGTTTATGAAAGACTTGTCATGCACCTGGAGAACAACTGGGAACCCGTGATCGCGCTTCTGGAACAGGGAATCAGGCAGGGGGAGATCCGCCCTGTTTCAATTCCTCTTTTCAGGCAGATGTTCACAGCGTCGATCGAATCATTCCTGAACAACGATATGCTGTCGAAGGAGAATCTTTCATGGAATCAGGCTCTTGAAGAAATGATGGATATCCTGATGGACGGTGTAAGAAAGAGAGTCAATAATGAAAATCAATAATCAATGGGAGTTTGCGGAAACATGGAGTGAGGAATTCAGGCGCTTTGAAACGGAAGCGGAAGCAGTCAGAATTCCCCATACCGTCAGAGAAATCCCTCTGCATTACGCCGACAGTGAATCCTACCAGATGATCTGCGGCTACCGGAGAAAAATCACATTCAGTCCTGAAGAAAAGGGAAAAAGGCATTTCCTGCGTTTTGACGGGGCGGCCCATATCGCCGAAGTCTGGTTCAATGATCAGTATCTCGGCATCCATAAATGCGGCTATACCGCTTTCCGCTTTGAAATCACTGACCTGATTGACTGGGACAGAGAAAACACAATTGCGGTGAAGCTTGACACAACCGAAAACGGCTCCGTGCCTCCGTTCGGCTTTGTCATTGACTATCTGACCTACGGCGGCATCTACCGCGATGTCTCTATTGACACAAAGGAACCTTCCTTCGTCGATGATGTGTTTGTTTATACGCCGGATATCAGAACCGTGCACGCGGAGGTACAGATTTCCGGAAAGCAGACGGATGAGCCTGTTGTGATTGAAATTCTGGACAGCCGGAAGAATGTCATCGGATCAGGCACATTAAAGGGACATGAAAGAACAATCAATATTCCGGTTAAAGGCGCTTACGGCTGGAGTCCGGAAGATCCTTTCCTCTATACATGCCGCACAACATACGGCAGGGATGTGACGGAAACCGAATTCGGCTTCCGCACCATTGAAATGACCGAAAACGACATCCTGCTCAACGGCCAGCCCGTCTTCTTAAGAGGTCTCAACCGCCATCAGTGCTATCCGTACGTGGGTTACGCCGTGCCCGATGCATTGCAGATTGAAGACGCGAGAATCCTTAAAGAAGAACTCGGCGTCAACGCGGTCAGAACCTCCCATTATCCCCAGTCCCACGCCTTTATCTCCGCCTGCGACAGACTCGGATTGATGGTCTTTACCGAAATCCCCGGCTGGCAGCACCTGGGCGACCGGGAATGGAAGAACCAGGCGGTCGAAAACACCAGGGAAATGGTCATGCAGTACAGAAATCATCCTTCCATTATTCTCTGGGGCGTCAGAATCAACGAATCGATGGATGACGATGAACTCTACCGCGCCACCAATGAAATGGCTCACCGTCTTGATCCGACCAGACCCACAACCGGCGTCAGATATTTTGAAAAGAGTTCCTTAAAGGAAGACGTCTATTCCTATAATGACTTCTCACATTCCGGAAAGAATGACGGCTGTAAGAAAAAGAAGGACGTCACTCCTGATATGAACAAACCGATGCTGATATCCGAGGCTAACGGCCATATGTTCCCGACAAAGGCGTTTGATCACTGGGACAAACGTCAGGAACACGCATTGCGCCACGCAAGGGTACTTAACGACGCGATGGCGGATGGCCAGCATGCCGGCTGCTTCCAGTGGTGCATGTTTGATTATCCCACCCACAAAGACTTCGGCTCCGGCGACCGGGTCTGCTACCATGGCGTCATGGACCAGTTCCGCAATCCCAAACTGGCGGCTGCCGTCTATGCTTCCCAGCAGACAAAAACGCCGGTTCTTGAAATCTCTTCCCCGATGGACATCGGCGATTATGCCGGCGGCAGCGTCTCCGACATCTACGCCTTCACCAACGCGGATGAAGTCAGACTCTATAAGAATGATGAATATGTCGCGACGTTCACACCGAAGGAATATACAGCCCTTGAGCACGGTCCGGTGAAGATCGACGACCGCATCGGCGTGCTGCTCAACACAAAGGAAGGCTTTACCGGCACAAAGGAAAAGCTGATCAAGGAAGCTCTTACCGCCGCCGGAAAATACGGCATGGCCGGCATGCCGGTCAGAAACATGGCCCAGCTTGGCTGGTGCATGGTCCGCTATGGCATGAAATATGAAGACGGCGTGGCCCTCTATGGCAAATATGTCGGCTCATGGGGCGGCGATTCGACAAGGTGGAAGTTTGAAGGATGGAAGAACGGCGTGTGCGTCTCTTCCGTTACCAAATCACCCGACTGCCATCTCCATTTTGAAACAAAGGTCTCCCATACGGAACTTGAGGAAGGGGATACCTACGACATGGCCGCGGTCCGTATCGCCATCAAAGACGGCTATGGCAATCCTGCCGTCTACGCCCAGCTGCCGGTCCGCTTCACAGTGGAGGGACCTGTTGAACTTGCGGGTCCCGACACCGTCACAGCCGAAGGCGGCATGTGCGGCACATACATCAGAACAGCCGGAAAACCGGGCAAAGCGCTGGTGAGAATCCACGCGGAAGGCCTGGAGGATGCAGTGATTGAATTTACAGTCAGAGGAGAAATCAACGCATGAAATTCGGAAAGAAAGAAATGAGCGCCTTCGGTCTTGGCGCCATCGGCAAGGACATGGTTTATGCCTTAAGCGCGTCCTTTGTCATGTATTACTATCAGGATATCCTCGGCATCTCAGCCGCGTTCGTCGGATTTATCCTGATGATCGCGAGAGTCTTTGACGCGATCAATGACCCGTTCATGGGAATTCTTGTCGCTAAAACCAATACCAAATGGGGCCGCTTCCGTCCCTGGGTGCTTTTAGGCACAGTTCTCAATGCCATCGTTCTGGTCTGGATGTTCAACGCGCCTCATTTTGAAGGCAGCGCTCTGAAAACATTCTTCTCGATTATCTATATCCTCTGGGGTGTGACCTATACCATGATGGACATCCCTTACTGGTCAATGATTCCGGCTGTCACCGATAATGCAAGAGACAGAGAAAGCATGTCGGTGGTCGGCAGAACATGCGCCGGCGTGGGCAACGCTTTGATCACAGTCGGCACCGTCATCGCTGTCGCGGCTCTTGGCGGCGGAAACGAAAGGGCGGGCTTCGGCCGCTTCGCATGGATTGTGGCAATCATATTCGTCGTCGCCGAAGCGCTTCTGTTCATAACAATCAAGGAGACAAAGAGCGATGAAAAGATGGAGACTGTCTCGATCAGGGAAATGTTCGCGTCACTCTTCCATAACGATCAGGCCATGATCACTGTCATCACAATCGTTCTGATCAACACCGCTCTTTACATCACCTCCAACCTGATCATCTACTTCTTCAAATATGACATCGGCGGCTCCGGCTGGCAGGGAACCTACACACTCTTCTCCTCCGTCGGCGGCGGTTCGCAGATCCTCGGCATGATGCTGGTATATCCGCTTTTGAGAAAATCCTTCGGCAACACACAGATCTTTAAAATGTGCCTGATTTCCGCGATCACCGGCTACGCGCTGCTCCTGGCGGTCTGCCTGCTCGGCTTTGCCCACAGCATCGTCATTCTTCTGATTCCGGGCATTCTGGTCTTCCTTTCCAACGGTATTCTTACAGTCCTGACAACAGTCTTCCTTTCCGCTTCGGTTGACTATGGCGAAATGAAGACCGGCCACAGAGAGGAATCTGTCATTTTCTCCATGCAGACATTCGTCGTCAAACTCGCCAGCGGCGTCGCTGTCTTTTTGACCGGCATCGGCCTGACACTGATCGGATTAACCGGCAACGCCGATACGGAAGGAGCTGTCGTTCAGCAGTCCGCCGGCACCCTGATGGGTCTGCGTCTTTTAATGACAATCATCCCGATTCTCGGTCTCATCGCTGCTTTCTTCGTCTTTAAGAACAAATTCATCCTGACCGATGAAAAGGCGGAGGAAATCGCGGCTGAGCTCAGAGCGAAAAAAGAAGGTGGACTGAATGAAGCTTGAGTATTCAATGAAAACCATGGAAGGAACACATCTGGAAGGCGACACCTTCTTTGAGGGCGCTCTGCATCTGGTGTTTCCGGTTCATGAAGAGACGATTGATGAAATCAAAGCTGTTGTGAAGATTGATGTCAGCGATGACGAAAAGATCTTCATGAACGGCTATCAGACCTGGACGACATGTCCTGAATACAGCCGGGACGACAGAATCCGCGGCCTCCATGGCATCCCGCGGCCGATGGTCAGAAGATATGCCTTTGAAGGCTATTCCGACTACCACTTTGTCGACTACCCGTTTACCAGGGGCGTTCTGCACGGCTTCAGCTGGTGCTGGTTCAGAAGAGGAGGATTTTACCGTTTATTCGCTTCCCTGAATGAGAAAAACGGCTACACCCAGTTCCTCTATAACGATTCTGAAGGAACACTGACCATCACCAAAGACAGCCATGGACTGAAAGTGAGCGGCGACTTTGACGCGATGGATCTCTATTATGCCGAAGGAAGCGAAGAGGAAGTCTTTGACTCCTGGTTTGCGATGATGAATATTCATCCGCTCACAGATAAAAAGATCGCCGGCTATTCCAGCTGGTACAACCGCTATCAGGATATCAATGAGGAAGCGATCAGGGAGGATCTTAAAGGCTGTAAGGAAATCTTTGAGAAGGGCGATCTGTTCCAGATTGACGATGGCTGGGAGCCTTTTGTGGGAGACTGGCTGGAGTGCGATCAGGATAAATTCCCGTCCGGCATGAAAGCGATGGCCGATGAAATCCATGAAGCCGGCTTTGAGGCGGGTTTATGGCTGGCGCCTTTTGCGGCAGAGGAAAAGTCGGAGACTTTCAGAAACCATCCTGACTGGTTCATCAAAGACGCAAACGGCTTCTTCAAAGGCGGATCCAACTGGAGCGGCTTCTATTGTCTGGACATCGACAATCCGGAAGTGGTTCAGTATCTCAAAGATGTGTTCAGGCGGGTCTTTGATGAATGGGGCTTCGACCTTGTCAAGCTGGACTTCCTATACTGCGCCGGGGTCTATGGAACCGAACATGAAACAAGAGCGGCCAAAATGATCCGGGCGGTTGATCTGTTAAGAGAACTTTGCGGAAACCATCCGATCCTCGGCTGCGGCGTTCCGGTCATGCCGGCGTTCGGTAAATTTGAATACTGCCGCATCAGCTGCGACGTTACCCTGGACTGGGATGACAAGGCTTACATGCATATCATCCACCGGGAAAGGCCGTCGACCAAAAACGCTGTTGCCAACATCCTTTCCAGAAGAGCGCTCAACGGCAGGGCGTATCTCTCCGATCCCGATGTCTTCTTCTTAAGAAGCGAGAACTGCTCGCTCAATGAGAAGCAGAAGTATTCCCTGGCTGTTCTTGACGCCTTAAGCGGCGGCGTGTTTCTGACCAGCGATGATCCGGGCTCCTATACAAAGGAAATGAAGGAGAAGTACCGTCTCTACCGCTCACTGGCCAAGGCGAATAACATCCATTTCTACACAGACCGCGGCATTACCGCCGTCTATGATCTGGATGATGAAACAACCAGAAGAAGACTGTTCTGAAATTCCACAGCATTGTGATACATTATTACCGAAGTACCGCAATGCTTTTTTTGTGAGGTGAACAATGAGACAGAATCTTCATACCCATTCCACATACTGCGATGGAAAAGACCCGCTTGAGCAGATGGTTCTCCAGGCCATCAAAAAACGTTTCGATATTCTCGGCTTCTCCGGCCACGGTCCGGTGAAGGATCCCTATGCCATGAGCATTGAGGGCACACGTCAGTATGTGCAGGAAGTAAAGCTGCTGAAGGAAAAGTATAAGGAACAAATCCAGATTTATCTGGGCGTGGAGGAAGACACCACCAACCGGATGTGGCTGAAGGAACCCTTTGAGTTTGTCATCGGCTCGGTTCATACCATGGAAAATAACGGCATGGTTCTTCCCATTGACTATAACCGCGGAGTCCTGGAAGCCATCTATGAAAGCTGGTACGGGTGCGACTGGGGCGCGATGGCAAAGGACTATTATGAAAGCGTCAGGAAAATGGCGGACTGGGAGGAAGTCGACATCATCGGCCATGTCGATCTGATCACCAAATACAATGAGGATGAATCCTTCGGCAGATTCGATGATCCTGTCTATGTAAAGCACGCCTGCGACGCCGTTGACGCCTTTGCCGGAAAGAAGATCATGGAAGTCAATACCGGCGCCATCGCAAGAGGAAACCGCAAAACGCCTTATCCTTACCGTAACCTGCTTGAATATATGCATGAAAAGGGCGTGCAGATCGTTCTGAATTCCGACTGCCATGACGCGAATTATCTCGACTGCCATTTCAGCGAGTCGCTGCAGATGATCAGGGAATGCGGCTACACATCTTTGATGAAACTCACCCCGCAGGGCTTTACGGAGGAAGACATTGACCTTTTCGAATAATGATCTGACTAAAGCTTATCGGGCAATGAAAGAATTCCTTTCCGCTTACGAAAATGAGAACGATCCAGGTTTTGAACTGAAAACCGTCCATACATATCATGTGGCGGATTATGCGCGCATCATCGCCGAAGGAAAAGGTTTTTCAGAAGAAGACAGAAACCTTGCTGTATTGATCGGCCTGCTTCATGACGTCGGCCGTTTTGAAGAACTCAGGATCCGCAGTGAATTCAATTCAACAGCTTTTGACCACGCCTCCTATGGCGCAAAGATGCTGGAAGAAGGGCTTATAAGGAAATTCATTGAAACGGATCAATACGACAGCCTCATTCTAGAAGCCATCCGTGTGCACAGTCTTTACAGAATCCCTCAGATCGAAGATGAAAGAACACGCATGCACGCGCTGCTTTTAAGGGATGCCGACAAGCTCGACAACCTCCGCAGCAAAGCCCATGAGCCGGTCTCCCATATGTTCGGCAATCACTTTCATGAAGACAGCGAATTGGCTGACTCCCTGATTTCAGAACCGATCATGAACGCGCTCCGCAATCACAGATGCGCTGACATCAGGGAACGGAAAACTCCGCTTGATTACTATGTGACCGTCATCGGTTTCTGGTTTGATCTTTCTTTTGAAACATCCAGAACAACAGTCATAGAAAACAGATGGATTGAAATCATGGTGAACCGCTTTGACTATACCCATCCTGAAGTCAGAAAGCAGATGGATGAAATTCTTTCCCTGACGGTCAGTGAAAAAGCTTGCGCCCAGAAGTGATCAGGGCATACAATCACACAGTAACCGCAGCCGGATACGGCTGCGTTTCTTTCCGTACAGGAGCGTTTCATATGATGGAAAACTGGTATTTTATTCTGGAACTTGCAGGAACGGCAGCCTTTGCGGTCTCCGGAGCGATGACAGCGGTGGAAATGAAGATGGACCTTTTCGGGGCCGCGATCCTTGGCATGACGACGGCCTGCGAAGGAGGAATCATCCGTGAGATGATTCTCGGCTTAACCCCGCCCAAAGCCTTCCGCGATCCTGTCTACGCGATTACTGCCATCGTGATTTCGCTTCTTGTCTTCCAGCCCTTTGTCCGTAAATATCTCCATAAACAGCAGGGGATCTACGATAGGGTTCTGCAGACAATGGATACCATCGGTCTTTCGATTTTCACAATGACAGGCATTGAAACGGCGATGAGCTATACCGCAAAACCCAGCCTGTTCCTCGCTGTCTTCGTCGGAGTTCTTACAGGCACAGGAGGCGGCGTGCTCAGAGATCTGTTCGCCAACCGGACGCCGGTCATCTTCCGCAAATACTTCTATGCCAGCGCTTCTTTATGCGGCGCGCTTGTGTGCGTGCTTTTATGGGGATGGCTGGGCCATCTGCTGGCTGTGGCGGCCGGAGGATGCGTTATTCTTGTATTGAGATTCCTGGCAGCCCGCTACCGCTGGGATTTGCCGCCGGCAAAGGAATTCTGAAGATTTCAAATCAAAAACGAAAACCATTTTCATTTTGCTTGACGTTCATACAATGTCAGTCTAAAATTGAAAATGATTTTCATTTTGGAGGCTTTTTTATGAGTACAAAGGCAAGATACGCGACAAAGCATTTCAAAGAAATCGCGAATTATCTGGAAAGCATGCAGGGCAGCCATATCACGGCGCAGGATGTCTGCGATCATTTCCGTGAAGAGGGACGCCCGATTTCGACAACCACCGTCTACAGACAGCTGGAAAGGCTTGTGGATGAGGGGATTGTCAATAAATATATCATCGATGCCAATACGCCGGCCTGTTTTGAATACAGCGGAAACGCGGTCAGGGGAAACAGCAGTGAAGACTGCTATCACTGCAAATGCGAAAAGTGCGGCGCTCTGATCCATCTTCATTGCGATGAGATCTCTGAGCTGTGCGATCATCTTTCCGCGGAACATCATTTCCTGCTTGATCCGAGAAGAACCGTTTTCTATGGGATCTGCGAGAAATGCGCGGCAGCGGTGTAAGGAGATTTTCATGAAAAGAATATTGAATATGATTGCGGCTTCGTGCATGGTCATTTCGCTTGCCGGCTGCGGCAGTGATTCCGCAAAGGATAACAGTAAACAGGAAACAGAAAGCACAGTTTCCATCGTCACCACGATTTTTCCGCTGTACGACTGGTGCCGGGAAGTGCTGGGCGAAAATCCGGGAAATGCGCGGCTGACATTCCTGCTGGACAGCGGCACCGACCTGCACAGCTACCAGCCCTCAGCCGGTGACATGGTGACTGTTTCCGAATGCGATCTGTTTGTTTATATCGGTGGCGGGTCCGACGTCTGGGTTCCTGACGCTCTTGGCAATTCCGTGAACCCGGAACAGGTTTCCTTAAACATGATGGAAGTTCTCAAAGATTCCGTCAGGGAAGAGGAAATCATCGAAGGCATGGAAGCGGAGGAAGAGGAAGAAGCTGAATATGATGAGCATGTATGGCTTTCACTGAAAAACGCGAAGACAGCCGTTCAGGCAATCGCTTCCGTGATGAAGGAAAAGGATCCTGTTAACGCGGATGTCTACAGCGCAAACGCGGATGGTTACTGCATGTATCTTGATGAACTGGACGGGAAGTATTCCAATGCAGTTGATCACGCGGAATTTGACACGCTGGTGTTCGCTGACCGTTTCCCGTTCCGCTATCTTGTGGATGATTACGGAATCAATTACTACGCCGCGTTTGCGGGATGTTCTGCAGAGACTGAGGCAAGTTTTGAGACAATCCGGTTTCTGGCTGAAAAGGTCGATGAACTCGGTCTTCCCGGTGTCATGACCATTGAGAAAAATGATGAAAAGATCGCCAGGACCGTCATCCGCAGCACAGCGGAAAAAACAGGGACGATTTATCATCTGGATTCCATGCAGTCGGTCACTGAGGCTGAAGCGGAAGCCGGCGTGACCTATCTTTCCGTTATGAAAAAAAATCTGGCGGTTTTAGAGGAAGCGCTGGGTTCGGAGTAAAAATATGGCACTTCTTGAAGTCAGAGATCTCAGCCTTGGCTATGACGGCATTCCGATCGTGAGCGGTCTGAATTTTTCCGTCAGCGAAGGCGACTATTTATGCATTGTCGGCGAAAACGGCTCCGGCAAGACAACACTCATGAAAACACTGCTGCATCTGCAGCAGCCGCTTTCCGGTTCGATTGAAACCGGGGATGGCTTAAAGGCAAATGAAATCGGCTATCTGCCCCAGAGCACAATTGTCCAGAAAGACTTTCCCGCTTCTGTTTATGAAATCGTTCTTTCCGGCTGCCAGGCAAGAGGGGGAAGAAGATTCTTCTATTCAGCGCAGGAAAAACAGCTGGCTCAGGAGAATATGGAAAAGATGGGGATCACATCATTAAAGGACAGATGTTACCGCGAGCTTTCCGGCGGCCAGCAGCAAAGAGTCCTTCTGGCAAGGGCTTTATGCGCCTCCCGCAAAATCCTGCTTCTGGATGAACCGGTCACCGGTCTGGATCCGGTTGTCTCCGCTGATTTATACGCCCTTGTGGAAGAACTCAATCAGCAGAAGCTGACGATCATTATGATCTCCCATGATATTGAAGCGGCACTGCGCTATGCCAGCCATATCCTGCATATATCCGATCACATCTTCTTCGGAACAAAGGAAGAATATTTAAACAGCAAGGCGGGACGCAGCTTCACTGCAGCCGCAAAGGAGGCGGAAAATGGATAAATTCTTCGCATATCTGAATTACCCCTTTGTCCGCTACGCCCTGATTGTCGGCATTCTGGTGGCTTTATGCTCCTCGCTTCTGGGCGTGACGCTGGTTTTAAAAAGGTTTTCGTATATCGGCGATGGCTTAAGCCATGTGGCCTTTGGGGCAATGGCGGTGGCGGCTGTGCTGAATCTGACTAACCGGATGATTATCGTATTGCCGGTGACGGTTTTATGCGCCGTGTGGCTTTTAAAAGGCTCCGCCAATACAAAAATCAAAGGCGACGCCGCGATCGGCATGGTTTCAGTCAGCGCCCTGGCGTTCGGCTATCTGTTATTGAATGTCTTTTCCAAAAGCGCCAATATCTCAGGCGATGTATGCTCAACGCTGTTTGGCTCAACTTCAATCCTGACCCTGACAAAATGGGAAGTCTGGCTCTGTATCGTCCTTTCAGTTCTTGTGGTCAGCGTCTTCATTCTTTTCTACAACAAGATTTTCGCCGTGACCTTTGATGAAAACTTCTCAAGGGCAGCCGGCGTCAACGCTGATCTTTACAATATGATGATCGCTGTCATTACAGCTGTCATTATTGTTCTGGCGATGAACCTGGTCGGCTCACTTCTGATTTCAGCCCTGATTATCTTTCCGGCTTTATCGGCGATGCGGCTTTTCGGCAGCTTTAAGAAAGTGACCATCGCTTCGGCAGTCTTCAGCGTCGCGGCCGCTTTCTGCGGCATGGCCGTCTCGATCATTGCCGGCACACCGGTCGGCTCCACGATTGTGGCGGCTGACGCGCTTGTCTTTATGGTCTGCTGCGCAGTATCATACGCACGCAAAGGAAGGCTTTTATGATGAAAATGAAAAAGCTTGTATGCATATTCACGGCAGCGGCTTTATGCGGCTGTTCTGAATCAGAAACAAAACAGTCAGACGCGGTCGCGGCAAACACTTCCACCCAGGATCTTTCCGCCGTGATCGATGGGCTTGCGGCAAAGCAGGAAGAAGAAGCTCTGGCTGAAAAGGAAGCCGGAGAGCAGGAAGAGAATGAAGAGCCGGAAACTGAACCTGCTGAAACAAATGTGAAACTGACTGAGTGGGAAGGGGTGGTCGATATCGATCTGACTGAGATGTCCTCGACCATGATCTACTCAGAAGTCTATAACATGATGATCAGCCCGGATGAGTATGACGGCAAAACGGTCAGGATCTTCGGCATGTACACATGTTATGAAGCTTCTGAAGACAAAGTTTATTACGCCTGTATTGTCCAGGACGCGACGCAGTGCTGCGCGCAGGGTCTGGAGTTCGTTCTCAATGACAGCTATGTCTGGCCTGACGACTATTCTGAAAACGGGGATGAGGTCACGGTCACCGGCGTGTTTGAAGTGTATGAAGAGGGCAGCTACAAAGTGCTCAATCTCAAAGACGCCGTGATTGAAGCGCATTCGCCAAGAGTGCCCGGATAAGTCAAAGATGAGATACCGTATGCGTATCTCTTTTTTATATGCGGACACAAAAAAACAGGAACCTCTGAATGAGATTCCTGTGCGAAGCGATTCTCTTATCTGTTGTAGTATTCGACAACGAGGGACTCGTTGATTTCCTGGTTGAGTTCGGATCTTTCAGGAAGGCGTACGAATGTGCCTTTTCTGTTTTCCTTGTCAACTTCGACGAATGCAGGTGTGGAGATATTTGCTTCAAGAGCGTCGGCGATGCTTGCCATGTTTCTGGAACGCTCACGGACGGAGATGACATCTCCGGGCTTGAGTTCGACGGAAGGGATATCGACCTTCTTGCCGTTGACCTCAATGTGACCGTGGTTGACGAGCTGTCTGGCGCCTTTGCGTGTTCTTGCGAAACCAAGTCTGTAGACGACATTGTCAAGTCTGCTTTCAAGCAGGATCAGGAAGTTGACACCAGCCATGCCTTCCATCTTGGAAGCTTTTCTGAACAGAGTGGCGAACTGACGTTCGTTGAGACCATACATGTTTCTGACTCTCTGCTTTTCACGGAGCTGTGTGCCGTAGTTGCTGAGCTTGACTCTCTTTGTCGGGCCGTGCTGACCCGGAGCATAAGTACGCTTCTTAAGCTCTTCGCCTGTTTCGAGAACGGAGAAGGAGAGACGTCTTGCCTTCTTCCATACAGGACCTGTGTAACGTGCCATGTTTTGTTTCCTCCTTAAATGGCCGAGAAACAACAACAGGTACAGATCACCGATGCGTTGTGTTACCGTAAACCTTTTCACCTAATGCAGCAGGGTACTCGGGCACAGCCGCGTGCCGGTAACGCATTGTGCATGGCTCTGTATGCTGCCATCATTTAACGCGATAATTATTATATCGTTATGACTGTGCCAAGTCAATCATTGTTTTTATCAGATTTTACCGGCGTTTTTCGAATAAAGTCAAATTCTGACATAATGCCTGCAGACATGATTCTGAACATGCCGCTGATATAACAGGAGAGACTTTTGTCCCTGCGGTATTATAAATCAGATGCCGTGAAAAATCTTAAAGTTCGTGAAATGTCTGAACAGCACTGCATGAATGGACGGTGAGGTCTGTTGTGTGAGTGGCAAATTTCATTTGGCTTTCACACGGTCAATGCGGAATGTGGTATGATAGTCGGGCAAGCAAGAAGGAAAGGAGATCACTATGAATCAGTTCCTTGAATTTATTTCAGATATCAAAGTTGTCATAGCAATCGCAGTGATGATTCTCGTCCTGCTGGTATGGCTGATTATACAGAGAGTCAAAACCAAGCGTCTGCGCGATGAACTGGGTGAACTGGAAACCCATTACAGACAGATCAAAAACATTCCGGTCCAGATGAAAATGAACAAGGCGGCTGCTTTGAGCCGGCTTGATCAGGACGCGGTCGCCACAGTCAATAACGCCCAGGCGGATTTTGACCGTGTCCAGGCGGACATCACCAAAATCGCGGAAGGTCTCTCCGACGCTCTTGACAGCATCAATGCCGGCAAGCTTTCCAAGGCCGATAAGATGATGGATGATCTGGATACCGAAATCAGCGCGACGGAAAACTACGCCCGCAATCTGGAAGCGACACTCGACGGCATTCTTGCCAGGGAAAACGGCCAGAGAGCGGAAGTGACACAGCTCAAGAACACGTTCCGCGCCCTCAAGGCGTCCGCCCAGGAAAACGCGACAAGACTCGCTTTCGCCTGGCCGATCGTTGAGCAGAAGGTCACTGATACTGAAAAGATGTTCTCCACATTCGAGGAATGGATGTTCTCCAGCCAGTATGACAAGGCGAATGCCGAACTTGGCCATATCCGTGCCAGCATCGATGAACTCTCCTCACTGCTTGACAATATGCCGGGCCTGATTGAAGACGCCCGCGGCATCATCCCGAAGATGGCCGAAAACCTGCACCGTGATTACGCCAAGGCAAGAAAGCAGGGCGTTTACCTCAAGCATCTGGAAGCACAGAAGAACCTGTCGATGATGACAGTCGCCCTTAAGGACGACATCAAGCAGCTTAAATCCGGCAACACTGAAGGCATCCGCGAGCACCTGGATGACTATAAGGAAAGAATCAGCCAGATGGACCGTGAAATCAAGCGTGAGACGGCGGCCGACGCCGAACTCACAAAGCTGGTTTCAGAAACCGAGGAAGCCGCCGCTGAAGCAAACAGCGCCGCCGCTTTCGTCAATGACGCTTATGACAAATATGCCGACCGCTACGGTCTGAATTCAGTCGCTGATACACTCAAAGCCCAGAACGAACAGCTCAGCGCGATCAACGAAAAGATGCCCGCGCTGTTCCGTGAAGCGGAAGCCGGCGAAGTCCCTGCCAGCCAGACACTGGCTGAACTGAAGGACCTCAACCGCCAGCTGGTAGGACTTGGCAGTGAGATTGCCGAAGTCAAGCAGAGAATCGAAATGAGCAGCGGCGATGAGGACAGAGCGAAGAAACAGCTCGTCAAGCTGCAGATCATCATGAACCAGATGCAGGTCAAGATCCGCAAATACAAGCTGCCCAACATCTCGGCTGCCTATGAAACCGACATGGCAAAAGCTTCTGACTATATCGACAGGCTTTCCGCTCTGATCAAAGAGACACCGCTGAACATCCAGCTGATGAACTCAACCCTGCAGGAAGCACTGAACTTCATCTACCAGCTTTACAACAACGTCAACAATGTTGTCGGCACTGTTGTCATGGTTGAAAACACCATCGTCTTCGGCAACCGCTACCGCTCCACATACGCGGATATCGATACCGAACTGACAAGAAGCGAACTCAGCTTCCGCAACGGTGAATATACACAGGCGTTAACAACCGCGATCGCGACGATCGAAAAGATTCATCCAGGCAACTATGAATCCATGATCAAGGAGAATGCGAAGAGTGCAGCGTAGAATATATTTCGACAATGCGAGCACAACCAATATCAATCCGGAAGTTCTGAAGTCCTACAAGCAGCTTCTCGACCAGTATTACGTCAACAGTGAGTCGCTGTATGATGAGGGGACGCAGATCAGCAGAATGATGGAAAAGGCCCGGTCGGCAATCGCCGGGCTTTTGGATGTTGAAAGTGATGAGATCATTTTCACCTCCGGTTCCTCTGAATCCAACACTTCCGCGATTAAAGGAGTCTGCTTCGCATGTCCTGAGAAAAAACATATCGTCACAACCAATATCGAACACTCCTCCGTGCTGAATGCCTGTAAACAGATGGAGGAAGTCTTCGGCTATGAGGTGACATATCTTCCGGTCGGTCCTGACGCCACAGTCACCCTTCAGCAGGCGGCGCACGCCTTAAGGCCGGATACTGCTCTTGTGACAATCATGCATGTCAACAACGAGGTCGGCTCCATCAATCCAATTGAAGAGATCGCCGAATATGTCAAAAAGCATTCCCACGCCTACATGCACGCGGACCTGACCCAGTCGATGGGCAAGCTTGAGATCAATATGAAAAACATTGACCTTGCGTCGGTTTCCGCCCACAAGCTCGAAGGCCTTAAAGGCAGCGGCATCCTGATCAAAAAGAAACATGTTCCATTTGTCCCTCTGATCAACGGAGGCGAACAGGAGCAGGGCCTGCGGGGAGGAACATCCAACGCGCCGGTCAATATGGTTTTTGCCAAAACACTGCGCCTGGCCATGGAAAACGGCCGGAAGTCGCACGATAAAATCGAAAAGCTCAGCCGCATGCTGGAAGAAGGGCTGCGGGCGATTGAAGGGGTTGAAATCAACCACCCGGCAAGACACATTCCTTCCACCGTCAACTTTTCCTATGAAAAGATTCCCAGTGAAGTGATGCAGAACGCGCTCAACCGCAAAGGCTTCATGGTTTCCGCCAGAAGCACCTGCGATTCCAAATCCGATGATCCAAGCTACGTATTGACGGCGATGGGCTATTCGGTGAAAAGAGCTTCCAGCTGCATCCGCGTTTCACTTTCATCCGCCAACACAGAAGAGGAAGTGCAGCTTTTCCTCAAAGCGCTAAAGGAGATCATTGAACAGTATGGTTAAATATGACACCGTGCTGATCCGCTTCGGCGAACTCAGCACCAAGGGTAAAAACAGAAAAGACTTCATCAACCGCCTCTATGGCAATGTGAAGTATATGCTCAGGGACTTTGAATCCCTGGAATACAGAAAGGCTTATGACCGCATCTATATCAAGATCCATGACGAGGATCCTGAAGCGATCAGGGAAAAGCTGAAGAAAGTCTTCGGCATCAGCTCCTTTTCCTTTACCGAAAAAGTCGCTTCCGATCTAGACGCCATTTCCGATACATGTTACAGAATCGCGGCGGAAACGGATAAAAAGACTTTCAAGATCATCACCAAAAGACATGACAAAAGCTTCCCGATGCGCTCGGATGACATCAACCGCGCCGTTGCCGGAAGGATTTTAAAGAACACAGACCTCAAAGTCGATGTCCATGATCCCGAACTCGCCATCCGCATTGAGGTGCACAGGGAAGACACCTACATCACTTCCGAAAAGATACCCGGAGCCGGCGGCTATCCGGCCGGCATCAACGGCAAAGTGCTCTTACTGCTCTCAGGCGGCATCGATTCACCTGTCGCTGCCTATGAACTGATGAAGAGAGGTCTGATGGTTGAAGCGGTTCATTTCGCTTCCCCGCCTTATACAAGCGAAGCGGCAAGGGGCAAAGTGCTCACACTGGCCTCCATGGTTTCCGAATACCAGGGCCACATGCATGTTCATGTGATCAACTTCACTGACCTGCAGCTGCAGATCTATAAGACAGCAGGCGATCCCTACGCGGTCACATTAATGCGCAGAATGATGTTCCGCTTAGCCGAAAGAACCGCGAAGCAGGTCGGCGCGCTGGCTCTTGGCACCGGCGAAAGCATCGGCCAGGTGGCATCGCAGACACTCGAAAGCATCGCCTGCATCAATGACGTGGTCCGCATTCCCGTCATCCGTCCGCTTGTCTGCTATGACAAGGTTGAGATCATTGATCTGGCCAGAAAGATCGGCACCTATGAGACGTCGATCCTGCCGTTTGAAGACTGCTGCACAATCTTCGATCCCAAGAACCCGGTCACAAAGCCGTCAGTTGAAAAGAGCGAATACTTCGAATCGCAGTTCGATTATGAAAAGATGATTGAGGAGGCGCTTGCGGCAAGTGAGGATATTGTTGTCTCACCTGAAAAGAATGATGAGGATTTCCTCTAGGAGGCGCTATGGCAAAACACGATCCCGCTATCAGTAAAAACTTTACGGAAGCGACCGCCGGATGTGAAAACATGAAGGAACAGGAGCTTCTTGACGCCATCAATCCCACTATCTATGTTCTTGAAAAGGACGATTCCTACAGCACATCAGCCAAGCTTAAAATATTCTCTTTGCTGACATCCCTCAGCAACTGCGCGCCCAAGGAGCGTGCAAAGTTTGTGCGCAAGATCGCTTCCGCACTGAAATAGGAGCAGGATATGAAAGTCAATATTGAAGATGTTGTAGAAGCTATTGAATATGTCAGCGACTCGCAGCCTTCCTTCTATGTCAAACCGGAGGAAAGAGTCATTACAGTCAATGAAAGGGAAGTGGACCGTCTTCCTTATGAGGAGTATGACCTGATCCGTCTGCCCGACCGCAAGGACGTCGACGATTACGGCAATATGAGACGCTTCATCGAAAGAGTCAAAGATGAAACAGCGAAAGAGTGGCTGGCCAACGCGATCGTCGGCAGAGGCGCCTTCCGCATGTTCAGGGCGACCCTGGAGCGCTTCCACATGCTCAATGACTGGTATGACTACCGCGACAGATGCCACCGCGTTCTGGCGATGGACTGGTGCGAGGAAAACGGCATTGAATATGAAGGGCCGCGCTATACCATCGAAGAGGATGAGGAAGATGATCTTTACGATGACTTCGATGATGAGTATGAAGAAACCCCTGAACCCGTCAGAGCACCGGCACCTGCAAAGCAGGAAGCACCGCAGTTCAGGCTTGTTGAAATCAGCAGGAAGAATGTTTCCCAGCTGATCTTCCTGGCTTCCGATAATAAAGATGAGCAGCTTGTCAAAGCCGGAAAGCAGCCGGCAAAGAATCCGGATGAGGCAGGTGCGGAGCTTGAAGCGCTCATGGCGAAAGGGGAAAGAGTGACAGCGGTCAGCGACCACGGCAGATTCCTTGGCTACTGCATGGTGAAGCCGCGGGAAGACGGCACTGCTGTCATGCATGAAATCTTTGTGAGAAAGGATATGCGCCGCAAAGGAATCGGCACCATGCTGGTATCGGCGGCCTGCTCGGACGCTGATGAAAATCATGAGCGGCTTGTCTTCCATGTCCGCCCGGATCACAATGAGATGCTTTCGCTGCTTGAAAAGCAGGAATTCGTCACCGTTTCCTGGATGGAAATCGGCCATCGGGACGAAGCGGAAACGGAAGAAAAGATCCAGGTCGGAAGCCATTCCTTCCGTCTTTGAAAATCGCTTTCAAAACCTGATATTTCTCATTGACTTGAGAGTCTTAAACAGGTATCATATTCACGTTACCGGCCCTCGTGGAGGAGTCTGTAACCGCTCAGAAAAGGGTTTAAGTACGAAAGTCCCCTTTATGGCGCGTCTTATGATAATGACAGGAGGTGCTTATTTTGTACGCAATTATCGAAACAGGCGGAAAACAGCTCAAAGTAGAAGCTGGACAGTCAATCTTCGTTGAAAAGCTCAACGCAGAAGCAGGTGAAACAGTCGTTTTTGACAAGGTATGCCTTGTCTCCGACACAGCCACAAAGATCGGAACACCGTATGTTGACGGTGCCAAGGTCACATGCACTGTTGAAAAGCAGGGCAAGGACAAGAAGATCGTTATCTTCAAGTACAAGCAGAAGAAGGGTGCAACCCGCCGCAAGCAGGGTCACCGTCAGCCGTACACAAAGCTGAAAGTCGAATCCATCGAGGCTTAAGGTGATCAGAGTCAGGTGCACGGTGAAACGCGGAAAGATCACACATCTGGACGTGAGCGGACATTCAGGCTCCGCCGACAGGGGTGAGGATCTGATCTGCGCAGGCGTCAGCACAGTCATGTTCGGACTCTGCAACGCGCTGGATGAAATCGCCGGCATTGAGACCATCAGAGTTGATCAGAATCTGATCGCTGTTGACATCCCTGAGCCGGATCAGGTAGCCGATACAATCATGCGTACCGGTCTGATTCAGCTGAAGACTGTACAGGAACAATACAGTCAGTTTATGAAAATTCAATTAACGGAGGAATAATAGAGATGAAATACACACTCGATATTCAGTTCTTCGCCAGCAAAAAGGGTGTATCTTCCACAAAGAACGGCCGTGATTCCGCAGGCAGAAGACTTGGAGCAAAGAAGGCTGACGGCCAGTTTGCAAATGCCGGTTCCATTCTTTACCGTCAGAGAGGAACAAGAATCTTCCCGGGTAAGAATGTCAAGCGCGGCGGCGACGACACACTGTTTGCGACAGCAAGCGGCATCGTCAAGTACGAGCGTCTGGGTAAGGACAAGAAGCAGGTTTCTGTCTACCCCGAAGAAGCTTAAGCACTGTTTGAAAGTGTGCTCCTGAAATGTTCAGGAGCTTTTTTGTGAAAGGAGGCTTTGATGATTGATCTTGTCAAACTGAAAGTCAAGGCCGGCGACGGCGGCCGCGGCTGCGTTGCCTGGCGTCATGAAAAATATTATCCCAACGGAGGTCCTTTCGGCGGCGATGGCGGCAAGGGAGGAGACGTGTGGTTTGCGGTTGACACCAATGAAACAACACTGACCAAGCTCCGTTTTACCAAGAGAATCAATGCCGGCAACGGCGCCCCCGGCATGACCAAGAAGATGCACGGCAAGTCGGGCGATGACGTGATCGTCCCCGTGCCTCTTGGCACAATGATCCGCAATGCCGAAAACAACGACCTGCTGGCGGACCTGACAAAACCGGGGGAAAAGGTGCTGATCGCCCATGGCGGCAAAGGCGGCCTTGGCAACATGCATTTTGCGACCGCGACCAACGACGCGCCTGAATACGCCCAGCCCGGCGAAATCGGCGAAAGCCTGACCCTGCAGCTGGAGCTGAGACTTCTGGCTGATGCCGGTCTGATCGGTTTTCCCTCTGTTGGCAAATCGACATTCCTTTCGGTCGTCTCCAGAGCCAGACCGGAAATCGCGGAATATCCGTTCACGACAATTGAACCCAACATCGGCGTCGTCAATCTTCCTGATGAAAGAAGCTTTGTCTTAGCCGATATGCCGGGTCTTATTGAAGGGGCGGGCGAAGGCAAAGGCCTTGGCCATGAATTCCTGCGCCACATCAGAAGATGCCGTGTGCTGATCCATGTCATCGACATGTCCGGCTCCCAGCGCAATCCGGTTGAGGATTATGAAATCATCAACAAGGAACTTAAAGAATATGATCTTTCCCTGGAAGACAGGCCGCAGATCGTCGTCGCCAACAAGATGGATGACGAGTACGCCGCCATGTATCTGGAGGAATTTAAAGAAAAGTATCCGGATCTGAAGATCTATGAAATCAGCGCCCTTGAACACAAGGGAATTGACGCGGTTCTTTACGCGGCGATGGAAAAGATCGAGGAAGCGCGTGAGTTTGAGGAAGAGAATACCGAACCCGCACAGGAGACGGTTGTCTACCGCTATGAGCCCAAGCGTCCTGACTTTGTCATCAAGAGCAGCGGCCCGCACAGATGGATTGTCGAATCGGAAAAGATCGACCGTCTGGTTGAAACCGTTGACTTTGAAAAGGAAGCGGATACCTACCAGTTCGCAATGACGCTGCAGAAGATGGGCGTCGACGCCGAACTCTACCGCCAGGGTGCCCGCGATGGCGATCAGGTCATCGTCGGGACCTATATTATGGATTATACTGAGTAAGAGGACCGATTATGATCGCATTTATCCGCGGTAAAGTTGCCGCCTACGGGACAGACTGGATTATTGTGGAAAACAACGGCATCGGCTGGCAGATGTCCTATCCCCATACGGCTGATCTCAGGCTGAACAGCGACGTCAGCGTATACACATACATGCATGTGACGGAGAATGACGTCAGTCTCTTCGGCTTTGAGTCGCAGGAGGAAAAGGAACTGTTTTTAAGACTGATCTCAGTCAAGGGCCTGGGCCCCAAAACAGCGATGAACATGCTGGCGCACAGCGGATACAGCACCGTGATCATGGCGATTGAGGAAGGCAATGTGGCTGCGCTCAAAAAGATGCCGGGCATCGGCGCCAAGAGCGCTTCCCAGATCGTTCTCGATCTGAAAGGCAAACTGGTGGCGGCGCCTGTCAAAGCATCCGCGAACACGCCCCAGTATCCGCCGGAAATCCAGGACGCCCTGGAAGGTCTCAAGGGCCTTGGCTTCAAGCCTGCCGAACTGACCCCGGCTGCCAGTAAGATGCTTGAAACACCGGGCAAGACCACGGCCGAATACATCCGGATCGGTCTGCAGTTCCTGAACAGATAGGAGGCGGAATGGAAAATACTTCCAGATTACTTTCAGCCGAGGCGGATACCTCGGAAGAAGCTGTCGAGGCGACAATACGGCCGCAGTCTCTTGATGAATATGTCGGTCAGGACAACCTCAAGGATAACCTGAGAATTTACATCAAAGCGGCGCTGCAGAGAAACGAGTCTCTCGACCATGTGCTGCTTTACGGGCCGCCTGGTCTTGGCAAGACAACCCTGGCCTTCATTCTGGCCAATGAAATGCATTCGAGAATCAAGGTCGCAAGCGGTCCGAGCATCGGCAAACCGGGCGATCTTGCGTCAATTCTTTCCGTGCTTGAACCCGGCGATGTTCTCTTCATCGATGAAATCCACCGCATGCCCAAGATTGTCGAGGAAGTTCTTTATCCGGCGATGGAGGACTTTGAGCTCGATATCATGATCGGCGGGGAAAACGGGGGAGGCAGAAGCGTCAGGCTTGACCTGCCGCCGTTCACCCTTGTCGGAGCGACAACAAGAGCGGGCGATCTCTCTGCGCCGCTGCGCGACCGTTTCGGGATTATCTCAAAGCTGGAATACTATGACCATGAACAGCTCTCCTCAATCATCCGCCGCACGTCCAGAGTCCTGAATGTGCCGATTGATGAGGAGGCGGTCACTGAAATCGCAAGACGCTCCAGAGGAACGCCCAGAATCGCCAACCGTCTTTTAAGAAGAATCCGCGACTTTGCCCAGGTTCTCAATGACGGCGTGATCTCCAAAGAAATCTCGCAGACTTCCCTTGACCGTCTGCAGGTCGACTCGCTCGGCCTTGACGACGTCGATATCCGCTACCTCAAAGGCATCATCGAACGCTTCCATGGCGGACCGGTCGGTCTTGAGGCGCTGGCCAATTCGATCAGTGAGGAGACGACGACCCTCGAGGATGTCTATGAGCCTTATCTGATCCAGATCGGCTTTGTCAACCGCACTTCCAGAGGAAGAGTGGTCACAGAAAAAGCCTATGAACATCTCAAGATCCCTCATACCGGATCCCTGTTCTAGGCTTTCTCGAAATATCTTGATTCAACTGAATTGTTTTCCACGAGCGTGGCTGCTTTCGAAGAGCACCACGCTTTTGCGTTTTCATAGCCGAAGATGACCGGCTGTCTGGGATGAATCGCGGCCGCTTCATCCTTCGCGTCTTCGGTCACGATCACATAATGCAGTTCGCCGTCTTTCTCCCGCCGGCACAGGCCGCAGAGATAAAACACGTTATCACTCACAGCAAACGAATATCTCTGTTTTGTCTTTGACCATTCATAATAAGCGGTCGCCGGCAGCACGCAGGGATGGCAGTCTTTGAAAAAGGGGGAGGAGAAACATGTTTCCGAGCGGGCGTTGATGATCAGCCGCCCTTTGAGTTCGAGTCCCCATTTCATGACTGTGGTCAGGTGTTTGTCCTTCTTCGGATCATAGATTCCGGCAAATGATTTTGTGCCGGGAAAGACCTCGCCCAGCGAGATCTCCGAAAATGCGTCCGGGTCCATTTTGCTTTCTGCCAGCTCAGCCAGTTCATCCAGTTTTGTGTGTTTTCCGTTCAGAAAAAGATATCTTCCGCACATGTCTACATACTAGCACAGGATGGAAAAAACAGGAGAATTGAATATAATGAAGGCATGACACCGAAAGAGGAAAAACGAATCACGGCGTTCCGCAAGGCAAGATACTTTCTGCTGGCACTGACACTTTACTGCGCGGTTTATATTGTGCTTTACGTGATTCTTTCATTCATCAATTTCCTGTACTATATCAATCCTTATATCAGGATTGCGGTTCTTTTGCTGTTCTTTGTTTTAAGTGCGGCCATCTCATCGCGCTTGCTGCGCCTGGAGGTATTCAGGTCGTTCATTGAGCTGAAGAGTAAAGAAAACTGAAGCGCATTTCAAAGCGGCAGATCATGGAATCTGCTTTTTTTAAGCTCATATTCCGCATAAATATGCATGTAAACGCTTTGAAATTTGGCAATTTCTTAAGATTGTGCTATAGTCCATTTGCGGTGATCAGGCGATCATGTGCTTTTTGAATTGGTGAAAATTATGACATTGACACTAGGAAACAAAAGAAATATTGAAGACGCGAAGCATCTTAAGGGCGTCGCTCTGCCGGCTGCGATGATGAGCGGCCTGCTGGCGTACTCGGCGCTGCTTGGCGGTCTCATCAACATCTCAGCTGACCGTGATCTGACTGTCAACGCCATGGAACTTTCAAAAATGGCGGAACAGGAAGCGGAATACGCGATGCCTGCCAGAACAATGGCGGAAGCGACGGAAACAATCCTGGATGAACGTTTCCCGCGCGTTTATCTCAATGAAGACGTGCAGATCCTGGGCAGCGATAAAATGCTGGCGGCGGCGATCGGCGAAGCGTCCAAGCGTTCCATGGTTTATCTCATGGACAAAGGCGAGGAATACTCATTTGTCTTACTGAAGGATGGAACCGAAGGCTTCGTCAGAACCGGTTCCCTGAACGGTTCACTGGCGACGATTTTCGACAAAGCGGACGCGCAGAAGTGGATCGCGGATGAAACTGCCGCGATTCTCAAATCCCCGAAGAAAGACGCGGAAGTTCTTGCCGAAGCACTCTACAATGAGGAAATCCATCTGATCGGCACCAATGATCAGACATACTGGAAAGTTGTTTACGGCGACATTACCGGCTATGTGGATCATAACGCGCTGATGGATGAAATGTATGTTGAACCCGAACCTGAACCCGAGCCCGAACCTGTCGCGATTCCGGCGGATTCACTGACAGCTGTTCCTGAAACAGCGGCCGTTGAAGAGCCTGTCTATACAGAACCCCAGCCGAGCCATACATGGAACGGGGAAGTTCTCAACCCGTGGATCGGCGTCGTCTATGGTCCTTCCGGCAAGGAAACCTATTACAACCTGAACATGAACGGCGTTATCGCCCTCATGCAGGATGCAGGTTACAACTATGAGTACTGGGTGAGATCCGACGGCGTAAAGATGTACGGCGATTATGTCATGGCAGCCTGCGGCTTCCAGGTCAGACCCAGAGGCACTATTGTGGAATCGAGTCTCGGCACGGCGATCTGCGCCGACACCGGCACATTCTCCTATACCGATCCATATCAGATCGATATCGCGGTTGACTGGTAAACTGATGAAGATGCGGAAGAAATTCCGTATCTTTTTTCTTTTTGCAATTTTTTTGTCTTTCTTATTTGTTTTGTGATATTCTGTTCTAAGCAAGCGCAAAACGCTATGACCGGAACAGTCGTTCATTGACCGGAAACCAAGAGAGTCTGCGGCAGGTGCAAGCAGACCGAAGGCATGAACGGAGTCCTCCGCGAGCGGCGTCCCTGAAATAACAGTAGGGGGCGACGTATATGCACGTTACGCATCCGAGAAGCAAGCAAAGGTGGTACCACGTTGACTGACGTCCTGTGCATTCAGGGCGTTTTATTTTGTACCAGGGAGGAATTATGGAAAAGAATCTTGCGACAAAGTATGACCATAAGGCCGTTGAGGAAAACAAGTATAACGGCTGGGTTGAAAAAGGCTACTTCACCGCCGGCGACAAATCGAAGGATCCCTTCACAATTGTCATTCCGCCGCCCAATGTCACCGGTATCCTGCATATCGGGCATGCCTGGGACAACACGCTCCAGGACATCATCTCCAGATACAAGAGAATGCAGGGCTATGACATGCTGTATCTGCCGGGCATGGACCATGCCGGCATCGCCACCCAGGCGAAGGTCGACGCCAGACTCAAGAGCGAAGGCATCTCCAGATATGACATCGGCCGTGAAAAGTTCCTCGAACGAGCATGGGAGTGGAAAGAGGAATACGCCGCCACAATCCGCAGGCAGTGGGCAAAGCTCGGCAATTCACTGGATTATACAAGAGAGCGTTTCACCATGGATGAAGGTCTCAACAGAGCCGTCAGACAGGTTTTCGTCACTCTTTATGAAGAAGGATTAATCTACCGCGGATGGAGAATCATCAACTGGGACCCGGAAGCCAGAACCGCTCTTTCCAACATTGAGGTTTACTACCAGGACGATCCCGGCAAGATGTACTACTTCAACTACAAAGTTGTTGAAACCGGCGACACATTCACCGTTGCCACAACCAGACCGGAAACCATGTTCGGCGACGTCTGCGTCGTTGTCAATCCGGATGATGAAAGATTCAAACACCTCATCGGCAAACACGCGGTCAATCCGGCAAACGGCGAAGAGCTCGTCATCATCGGTGACGACTATGTCGACGTTGAATTCGGAACCGGCGCCATGAAGTGCACACCGGCGCACGATCCCAACGACTTCGCGATCGCCGAAAGACACGGTCTTGAAAAGCCCATCTGCATGAACCCGGACGGAACCATGAACGCTCTTGCCGGCGTCTATGAAGGCATGGACCGCTATGAATGCCGTGACAGACTGGTCGAAAGAATCGAGGCGGAAGGCAATCTGGTGAAGATTGAAAACATCACCCACAACGTTGCCCACAGTGAAAGAACACACTGTGTCATCGAACCGTATCTTTCCCAGCAATGGTTCGTCAAGATGAAGCCGCTGGCCGACGATGTTCTGAAGAACCAGCAGATTCCTGATCAGAAGATCACATTCTATCCGGAAAGATTTGAAAAGACATTCTCCCAGTGGCTCGAAAATATCGAGGACTGGTGCATCTCCAGACAGCTGTGGTGGGGCCACAGAATCCCGGCCTGGTACAACCAGGACAGCGGCGAGACCTATGTCGGCATGGACGAACCTTCCGACGGCGGAAACTGGGTGCAGGACGAAGACGTTCTTGACACATGGTTCTCAAGCGCCTTATGGCCGTTCTCCACACTGGGCTGGCCGGACGCGACCGATGACATGGCAAGATACTATCCGACCGACACAATGGTTACCGGCTATGACATCATCTTCTTCTGGGTTGCCAGAATGGCGTTCCAGGCAAGACACTTCACAAAGAACAGACCGTTTAAGGATGTCCTGATCCACGGTCTGATCCGTGACGCGCAGGGCCGCAAGATGTCCAAGTCGCTGGGCAACGGCGTTGACCCGATGGACGTCATCGACCAGTATGGCGTTGACGCGCTGCGTTTCTTCCTCACGACCAACTCCACACCGGGCCAGGATATGCGCTACATTCCGGAAAAGGTTGAAGCCGCATGGAACTTCATCAACAAGATCTGGAACGCTTCCCGTTTCGTCATCATGAACCTGGAAGAGGGCATGACTGTTGAAGACGTCGATCTCTCCGATCTGTCTGTTTCCGACGCATGGATCCTCAACCGTCTCAATCAGACCGTTTCCCATGTCACTGAAAACATGGAAAAATATGAATTCGCGCTGGTCGGAAATGAGCTGTATTCCTTTATCTGGGATGACTTCTGCTCATGGTATGTTGAAATGAGCAAGTCCGCTCTCAACGGAAATGATCCCGCCGCAAAGAAGGCTGCCCAGTCAACACTGTTGACATGCCTTGACGCGATCGTCCGTCTGCTGCAACCGTTCATGCCGTTTGTGACCGAGGAAATCTACCTCACAATCCCGCACCGCAAGGAAAGCATCAATCTTGAAACATGGCCCAAACCGATCGAAAATCTGCCTGTCTCCGATCTTGAGTCAATGGAAAGAGTTCTTAGCGCGATCCAGAAGATCCGCGAAGTCAAGAATGTCAACGACATCAAGCCGGGCACAGTGATCCATGTCATGTTAAGAGACCTTTCGGGCAGCATCATTCCGGCCGATCCGAAACTCGCGGCGATCATCGCGAAGATGGCCAAAGCGGAATGGAAGGATGACCTCAGCGGCGACCTGGCGGTAGAGACAATCCGTCTTGGTTCCCTGAACATCCCCAGCAATGAGCTGGCTGATCCGGCTGAGGAAATCAAAAAGCTGAACGCCGAAAAAGAAAGACTCGAAAAGGAAATCGCCCGCTCCAGCGGCATCCTTTCCAATCCGGGCTTCCTGAAAAAGGCGCCGGCCACCAAGGTTGAGCTGGAAAAGAAGAAGCTTGAAGAATATCAGCAGCAGTATCAGACCGTTCTCAACAGACTGAACGCTCTTGCATAAAAGAGTAAAGATCGAAGAGGAGCTCTCACAAAGAGGGTTCTTCTTTTTTTTGCGGTGACAGAACATGACAAATGTCTTAAACCTCAGGATTCTGTTTTTGATTCAAACAAACCTGTGTCATGTTATAATCTGTTAAAGAACTGATTAAAAATCATAAAAAATGAACGGAGACTTTTATGTCAGAAAAGAAAAAGAAAAAGCACACGCTGCTCAAAGCGGCAGGCGTGACAGCGGTAACCGCCACAGCGGCCTACGCCGGATTTGGCTATTATGTATTCCGCAATACGTTTGATCTGCAGCACTCCACTCTTTACACCGGAAAGAACGGCGTCAAGAGACTGGCGACCGGCGCGGATGACAGAAATGAATGGTTTGCCCACAGCACAAGGGACGATGATTTCATCGACAGCTATGACGGCCTCAAGCTCCATGCCTTAAGGATCACAAACAATCCCGAATCCCACAAATGGATGATCATCCTGCACGGGATCGGCTCCTATTGCGGCGGTATGCTGAACCAGATGTATGAAGCGGACTTCAGAGGCTTCAATGTCTTAGCGCCTGATGCAAGAGGCTGCGGCATGAGCGAAGGGCAGTACACAAGCCTTGGCTGGAATGAGCATTATGACCTGATCAGCTGGATCAACTTTATCCTGTCGGTTGACGCCGAAGCGCAGATTGTTCTCTATGGCATCAACGCGGGCGCGGCTGCTGTCATGAACGCGACCGGCGACTATCTGCCCCAGGCGGTCAAGTGCGCGGTTGAGGACGGGGGTTTCACTTCCGTCAAAGATATCGTGCTTGCCGGCATCCGCAAATACGCGAAGGTGGACGGAAAGATCTTCCTGCCTTCCGTCGATCTCTATGTAAAAAACATCCTTCATTTCTCCATGAATGATGTCGATACCATCCGCCAGCTGCGCCAGTCGGCGACTCCGACACTCTTCATGCATGGTTCTGAGGATGATGTGGTTCCCACCAGCATGGTCTTCGACTGCTATTACGCATGTGCTTCTGAAAAGGATCTCTTCACCGCCGAAGGCGCCGGATTCTCCGAGGCACAGAATGATCCTGACTATTACAAAGTCATGTTTGATTTCATCGCAAAATACACTGCATAAATCTCTGAACAGAACGGTTCCGGGTCATATGGACGATCCGGAACTTTTTTATATTTTCATGAAGAAATGAAAAGGACATCCTTATGTTTAACATTCGTGCATGCAATGAGACTGGCAGCATTCACCAAAAATTCACTTTTCATGCATGGCGTAATTGCTTTGAGTTCTTGTGAAACATTTTCAGTTGCTTTATAATTTTTTATAGAAATTAACAGGAGGCTATATGGCTAAAAAGTATGTCTACAAGTTTACCGAAGGCAACGGCTCAATGCGCGAACTGTTAGGCGGCAAAGGTGCGAACCTCGCCGAAATGGCAAGCCTTGAACTCCCCGTGCCGATGGGATTCACGATTACAACAGAAGCTTGTAATCAGTATTATGCTGATGGTGAAAAGATCAATGACGAGATCATGGCCCAGGTGCAGAAGAACCTCACATGGCTTGAAAAGTTCATGGGCAAGAAGCTCGGCGATCCGAAGAATCCGCTTCTGGTTTCCGTCAGATCCGGTGCCCGTGCATCCATGCCCGGTATGATGGACACAATTCTGAACCTCGGTATCAACGACGAAGTCGCTGCAACGATGGCGGAAGCATCCAATAATCCGAGATTTGTTTACGACTCTTACCGCCGTTTCGTTCAGATGTTCTCTGACGTTGTTATGGGTCTTTCCAAGAAGAGATTCGAAGTCATCATCGATGAACTCAAGGCTGAAAAGGGTGTCAAGCTCGACGTTGAACTCGACGCTGACGACATGAAGACACTCACAGCTAAATTCAAGGAATTCTACAAGTCCGAAAAGGGCGAAGACTTCCCGCAGGATCCGAAAGTCCAGCTCGAAAGAGCGATCGAAGCCGTCTTCCGTTCCTGGAACAATGAACGTGCGATCTTCTACAGAAAGATGAACGACATTCCTTCCGACTGGGGAACAGCTGTCAACGTTCAGTCAATGGTATTCGGCAACATGGGCGAAAACTGCGCAACAGGCGTCTGCTTCACCCGCAACCCGTCCACAGGTTCCAACGCTTACTTCTATGGTGAATACCTCGTCAACGCACAGGGCGAAGACGTCGTCGCCGGTGTCCGTACTCCTCAGCAGATCTCCAAGAAGGGGTCCCAGGAATGGGCAAAGGGCATGGGTATCTCCGAGAAGGAAAGAAAAGAAAAGTACGCTTCCCTCGAAGAAGCTATGCCTGAAACATTCAAGGCTCTTGACGATGTCAGAATCAAGCTCGAGGAGCACTACCATGACATGCAGGATATGGAATTCACAATCCAGGACGGCAGACTCTTCATGCTGCAGACACGTAACGGCAAGAGAACAGCCGCAGCTGCTCTGAAAGTCGCTGTCGACATGGTCAAGGAAGGCCTCGTCACTGTTGACCAGGCTCTGATGATGGTTGAACCGAAGCAGCTCGATGACCTGCTCCATCCGATGTTCGACGCAGCTGACCTGAAGGCTCACGCTGATGACATCATCACAAAGGGTCTCGCCGCTTCTCCTGGCGCAGGCTCCGGTCAGATCGTCTTCACAGCTGGCGACGCGAAAGAATGGGTTGAGGCCGGCAAGAAGGTCGTCCTCGTCCGTCTGGAAACATCCCCTGAAGACATCGAAGGTATGCACGTTTCCGAAGCGATCGTCACAGTCCGCGGCGGTATGACATCACACGCTGCCGTCGTTGCCCGCGGTATGGGCGCATGCTGCGTATCCGGCTGCGGCGACATCTCTGTCGACGAAGCAAAGAAGGAATTCACTGTTAACGGCGAAACATTCAAGGAAGGCGACGTCATTTCTGTTGACGGTACAACAGGTATGGTTTACAGAGGCGCCATCAAGTCTGTTCCTGCCACAATCAGCGGCAACTTCAAGACATTCATGGACTGGGCTGACGCAAGACGCACTCTGTCCATCAGAACAAATGCCGATACACCGGAAGACGCAGCGAGAGCTGTCGAATTCGGCGCTGAAGGCGTAGGCCTTGTCCGTACAGAACACATGTTCTTCAACACACCGGAAAGAATCAAGGCAATCCGTATGCTGTGTGTTTCCAGAAACGACGAACAGCGTGCAAAGGCTCTTGCACTGCTCGAACCTTACCAGGAAGAAGACTTCTACGGTATCTTCGAAGCCATGAAGGGCCGCAGTGTCACCATCCGTCTGCTCGATCCGCCTCTGCATGAATTCCTGCCGAACCTCAAGACACCGGACGGCAAGGCTGCAGCCAAGGAAATCGCAAAGGAACTCGGTATCACAATGAAGGACATCGAAGCCGCTTCCTCCGAACTCCATGAGTTCAACCCGATGATGGGCCACAGAGGATGCCGTCTCGACGTCACATATCCTGAAATCGGCGCTATGCAGGCACGCGCAATCATCAACGCTGCCATCGCCATCAACAAGAAGCACAGAACATGGAAGCTCGTTCCTGAAATCATGATCCCGTTAGTCGGTGAGCCCAAGGAACTTGAGTATGTTGCCAATATCGTCAGAGCTGAAGCTGACAAGGTCATCGCTGAAAAGAAGGCCAACCTTGAATACAAGGTCGGTACAATGATCGAAATCCCGAGAGCTGCTCTGCTTTCCGGCGAAATCGCCAAGACTGCTGAATTCTACTCCTTCGGAACCAATGACCTCACACAGATGACATTCGGTTTCTCCAGAGACGATGCCGGCAAGTTCCTCGGTGACTACTATGACAAGCACATCTATGAGAACGATCCGTTCGCTCATGTTGACACAGAAGGTGTCGGCAGACTGATCAAGATCGCGGTTGAAGAAGGCAAAGCCACACGTCCTGACATCCACCTCGGTGTCTGCGGCGAGCACGGCGGCGATCCTGCTTCCATCGAATTCTTCAACAGTGTAGGCCTCAACTATGTATCCTGCTCACCTTACCGTGTACCGATCGCACGTCTGGCTGCTGCCCAGGCTGCTATCAAGCAGGGAACCGCTCCCAGAGCCGTTGAAGCAAAAGCTGCTCCGAAAAAGGCTGCCAAAAAGACAGCTAAAAAGCCGGCAAAGAAAGCCGCCAAGAAGTAATTCTTCAAATTAAAAGATTCACACCGCTGTGACAGCGGCTGAGCCTCTACAGGACATTAAAGCCATCCTCATCCGGATGGCTTTTTGTATGCCTTTCTCTCTTGAAACAAAGCGGCATTTCGCGGGATAATAGGAACAGAAATATTCCGGAGGAATTCACTGAATGGAAAAATACATAATGGCAATTGATCAGGGAACGACAAGCTCCCGGGCGATTCTTTTTGATCATGATTCCAACATCATCGCGTCCGCCCAGCAGGGATTCACACAGATTTTCCCGCAGCCCGGATGGGTTGAGCACAACGCCAATGAGATCTGGCTCTCTGTTTTAGCATGCATGGCCACCTGCATCCAGAAAGCGCAGATCGATCCCGGACAGGTCGCCGGCATCGGCATCACCAACCAGCGTGAAACCACCGTTGTCTGGAACAGAGACACAGGCCTGCCTGTCGCCAACGCGATCGTCTGGCAGTCAAGACAGACAATGGAAATCTGCGATGAGCTCAAGGCAAAAGGACTTGAACCGCTCTTCACCGAAAAAACAGGTCTGCGTATCGACCCGTACTTTTCAGCGACCAAGATCCGCTGGATTCTCGATCACACGCCGGGCGCCCAGCAGCTGGCGGAAGAGGGAAAGCTTCTGGCAGGCACGATCGACAGCTGGCTGATCTGGTGTCTTTCCGGCATGAAGTGCCATGTCACCGACTATACAAACGCTTCAAGAACACTTCTTTACAACATCTTTGAAAAGAAATGGGATGAGGAACTGTGTTCAATCCTCAATATCCCGATGGGGATGCTGCCGGAGGTGAAGGACAGCTCCTGCGTTTACGCTAAAACCGCTCCGTATCATTTCTTCGGCCATGAAGTGCCGATTGCCGGTGTTGCCGGCGACCAGCAGGCGGCATTATTCGGCCAGGGATGCTTTGAAAAGGGAATGGCGAAAAACACATACGGCACCGGCTGCTTCCTGCTCATGAACACCGGCGAAGAGGCGATCCGCTCCCATAACGGCCTTGTCACAACCATTGCCAGCGGTATCAACGGAAAGATTGACTACGCTCTTGAAGGTTCCGTCTTTGTGGCCGGATCGGCGATCCAGTGGCTGCGCGATGAAATGAAATTCTTCCCCCAGGCATCACTCAGCGAAGATTTCGCGAAACAGGCGGATGAAAACAGCGGCGTCTATGTAGTGCCTGCATTTACAGGTCTCGGCGCGCCGTACTGGGATGACCGCTGCCGCGGCGCCATCTTCGGCATCACCAGAGGCACAACCCAGCAGGACATCACCAGAGCCACGCTTGAATCGCTTGCTTATCAGACAAGGGACGTCCTTGACGCGATGGAACAGGATTCCGGCATCCGCATCAAAACACTCAAGGTGGACGGCGGCGCCTGCGCAAATAACCTGCTCATGCAGTTCCAGTCGGATCTCTTACAGTGCGATATCGCAAGACCCACCGTCGTTGAAACAACAGCCCTTGGCGCGGCATACCTGACGGGCCTGGCAGTCGGATTCTGGAAGGACAGGGATGAGATCGTCAACGCCCTGCAGATCGACAGGGAGTTCAGACCGCAGATGTCAGAGGCGAAAGCGGATCATCTCTATGACAGATGGACAAAAGCGGTCGCGGCGGTCAGAATGTTCCCCGCGGATGAGTAAAACATCCGGAAATGCCTGTAAATAAAAGGATTTCCGCTTGATATTGAAACTTAAATCACATATACTTGTGTCGGTAACAAGGAGTGCGCGAGCACTCCTTGTCTTATGTTATGTCTGGAGGCATATGGAAAGAACAGATAAACTGAAGGAATTGTTTCAGCCTGTATTTGACGAAATGGGAGTCAGGCTCTATGAACTGAAATGGATCAGCGGCAGCGAGAAAACCCTGCAGGTCGCGATCATGAAAGCGGATGGAACCATGGATCTGGATACATGCGCTGATGTGAGTGAAAGGCTCAGTGAAGTGCTGGATGAGGCTGATCCGATCAGTGAGGAATACACACTTGAAGTCTGCAGCCCGGGCGCTGAGCGTGAGATCAGGGATCTCTCTGAACTTGATCAGCTGGCCGGTTCCTACATCTGTGTCAGACTTTCAGAACCGTTCAAATCAATGAATGAGATCACCGGTGAACTTCTGGAAATCGACAGTGAAACCGTCACAATGAGCTACCGCGACAAGGCAGCCACAAGAAAAGCTATTTTTCCAAGAAAGGATATAAAATCCGCCAGAATGGCAGTCAGGATTTAAGGAGAAATCATGGAACTCAAGTATAAGGATATGATCAAAGCGCTCAACGCTGTCGAGGAAGAACGCAAGATTCCTTCCGAAGTGATTGTTGAAGCGCTGAAAGAAGCGATGGCCAAGGCGTACAAGAAGGACGCCGAGCTCGCTGACATCGATGTCGTCGCCGAGCTGAACCCGAAGCGGGAAACCATCGACCTCTACCAGAACTACGTGGTCACTGACAATGTCGAGGATGACGAACTTGAAATCTCCCTGGAAGACGCCAGAGAGATCAAACCCGACGCGGTTCTCGGCGATAAGGTCAGCCGTAAGATTGAAATCACAGGCATGTCCAGAGCTGCCGCCACCCTGGCGAAGAATGTTATGAGACAGAAGATCAGGGAAGCGGAAAAGGTCGCTGTCTATGATGAATACATCGGCCAGCTCCATGAGATGGTTCTCGGTATCGTTGAGTCCGTCAAGGAAAAGTTCACACTTGTCAATCTCGGCAGAACTGTCGCGATGATGCCGCACAGCGCCGGAATTCCGGGTGAAAGACTGACAGAAGGACAGAAACTGCGCGTTGTCATCACCGAAGTTTCCAAGGAAACAAAGGGAAGCCAGGTTCTTGTTTCAAGAGCGGATCCGACTCTTGTCAAGCGCCTGTTTGAAAAGGAAGTTCCGGAAATTTTCCAGGGCATCGTTGAAATCAAGGCGATCGCAAGAGAAGCCGGCGAAAGAACAAAGATGGCTGTCATGAGCCACAACCCTGACGTTGATCCGATCGGTGCCTGTATCGGTCCGAGAGGTTCAAGAGTCCAGGTGATTATCGATGAACTCCATGGTGAAAAGATCGACATCTTCCAGTGGAACGACGATCTGACCGAACTGGTCAAGAACGCCCTGGCTCCGGCTGAAATCGAAGCCGTCCTGCCGGGTGAGGATGAAAGAAGTCTGCTTGTCATCGTCAGCGCCGACCAGCTTTCCCTGGCCATCGGCAAACGCGGCAAGAACGCAAGACTCGCCGTCAAGCTGACCAACCACAAGATCGACATCAAGACAAGAGAAGAACTCGAAGACATGGGTCTTGACTATGACGAACTCGTCGTTGCAGCCGAAGCCCGCAAGGAGCAGATGCGCAAGGAAGCTGCCCGCCGTGAAATCGAGAGGATGGAAGCCGAAGCGCGTGAAGCCGAGGAAAGAAGACAGGCCGCTCTTGAGAAGCTGCAGAACAGAACCGGTATTGTTGAGGACGAGGATGAACTGATCCCTGAAGAAATGCAGGAAGTTGTCCGCGACCGTGTCAATGATGAATACGCGATGAAGCCGGAAGAGACTGAGGAAGAAAAGACAGAAGCTCCTGTCCAGGCAGAAGAGCCCGCTGCTGAGCCTGTCAGTGAACCTGAACCGGAAGAGGAAACAGTCACTGAGCCTGAGGAAGAACCCGAGGAGACAGAGGAACCGGAAGAAGAGCCTGAAGAAACAGTTGTTGAAAAGCAGGCTTCCAAGAAACATGCCGATGTCGAAGACATGGCTGCCAAGAACACTTACGTCTCCGTCTTTGAAAAGCTCGCGTCCACTTCCAAGCCGAAGCAGAACGACTTCAAGTCAAAGAAGAAGAAATCCAGAAAGTCTGATGAGGAAGACTTCAAGGTCAACAACAAGGAGCTTGAGGAACGTCTCAGAAAGTCACAGACCATCATCGACAACAGACCTGTTTACACAGATGAAGAACTCGATGAGATCGAAGCTCAGCGTCTGGAGGAAGAAGAAAGAGAGTACGACATCGACTACGATGAGTACGAAGAATACTACGACGAGGATGATAACTGAGCCATGCCCAGAAAGATTCCTATGAGAAAATGCGTCGCAACCAACGAGAGGTTCCCGAAAAAGGAACTTCTCCGGGTTGTCCGTACGCCCGAGGGAGAGCTGGCAATTGACAGGACCGGGCGCACCAACGGTCATGGCGCATATCTGAAAAAAGATCCCGAAGCCGTGAAACTCGCGCGGAAGAAAGGTTCCCTGGAAGCCGCACTGGAAATGAAGATTCCGGAAGAGTTCTGGCAGGAAATAGAAGCAGCAGCAGCGCAGCAGTCATAAACGCACACTGCTTCTTGAAGCTATTGCAAAGGAGGTAATGTATGGCGAAAAAGAGCAAACCGGCAGGAAAAGGCGGTGCCAAAAACAACGCCAGGAGAAAGAACGATAACAGAAACCGCAATTTCTCCGGCAATAACAGCCGCCGCGCAGCGGATATTCACGCAATTGAATATACGGACGGGATTACCGTCGGCGAGCTTGCGGAAAAGATCGGCCGTCAGTCAAGCGAGATCATCAAGACACTCTTCATGGAAGGTCAGATGGTCACAATCAACTCGGCGCTTGATGATGAAATGGTCGAACTCGTCTGCATCGGCTACGATATCGAGCCCACCAAAGTCAAGGAACGTGAGGAGGACAGTCTGGAGATCGATGAGGAATCAGATCCGGCAAATCTCACTGAACGTCCGCCTGTTGTCACCATCATGGGTCACGTCGACCATGGCAAGACAACACTGCTTGACACAATCAGAAGAACACAGGTAGCGGCCGGGGAAGCCGGCGGCATTACCCAGGCGATCGGTGCCTACCAGGTCGTCGTTGACGGCCGCAAGGTCACATTCCTGGATACCCCGGGCCATGAGGCGTTCACCGCCATGCGTGCCCGCGGCGCCAGCGTTACCGACATCGCGGTTATCGTTGTCGCGGCTGACGACGGCGTCATGCCCCAGACAAGAGAAGCGATCGACCACGCCAAAGCGGCAGATGTTCCGATCATCGTCGCTGTAAACAAGATGGACCGTCCAGACGCAAATCCCGACAGAGTCAAGAATGAGATGAGCGAACTCGGCATCATGCCGGAAGAGTGGGGCGGCGACACAATCTTCGTCAACACCTCCGCCAAAAAAGGCGACGGTATTGAAGAACTGCTGGAAACCATCCTGACAGTCGCTGACGTCAAGGAACTCAAGGCGGATCCCACCCATGTGGCAACCGGAACCGTCATTGAGGCAAAACTCGACAAGGGCAGAGGTCCTGTCGCGACATTGCTTGTTCAGAACGGCACATTAAGACAGGGCGATCCTGTCGTCGTCGGCACATCTTTCGGCAAGATCAGAAAGATGATCGACGAAAATTCCCATGAACTCAAGGAAGCAGGACCTGCCACTCCTGTTGAAATCATCGGTCTGAACGAAGTTCCGGAGGCAGGCGATCTGTTCCGCAACTTCGACAACGAAAAAGACGCCCGCGCGATCGCGGACAGAAGACGCAGAAGAAAGATTGAAGCTGACAGACGCAAGACCACAGCGATGAGCCTGGAAGACCTTTCCCAGCACATCGAGGCCGGCGATATCAAGGAAATCCCGATCATCATCAAAGCCGATGTCCAGGGTTCCGCCGAAGCGGTCAAGAGCTCCATGGAGAAGCTGGACGTTTCCGGTGTCAGCGTCAATGTCATTCACGCCACAGCCGGCGCGATTACCGAATCCGATATCATGCTGGCTAGCGCGTCCAAAGCCATGATCATCGGCTTCAATGTCAGACCTGACGCCAACATCCGCAAGAAAGCGGAGGAATCAGGCGTTGAAATCCGTCTGCATAACATTATCTACAAGGCGACAGAGGAAATGGAACTCGCCATGAAGGGTATGCTCGAGCCTGTTTACGAAGAGGTTGTCATCGGCCAGGCGGAAGTCAGGGAAACCTACAGAGCTTCCAGAATCGGCACCATCGGCGGCTGTATGGTCACCGACGGCAAACTGACAAACACCTGCGGCATCCGTCTGATCCGCGACGGTATTGTCATTTATACAGGCAGACTCGGCTCACTCAAGCGTTTCAAGGATGACGCCAGGGAAGTTCTCAACGGCTACGAATGCGGTATCACCATTGAGAATTACAACGACATCAAAGTCGGCGATACAATCGAAGCTTACGTGGAACAGCAGGTACCCGTGGAGTAAACGCCTATGAGCAGCGTCAAACAGAAGCGGCTGGAAGGCATTATCCGCAAGAATATCTCCGACATCATCCAGTTTGAAGTCAAGGACGCCGACGTCGGTTTTGTCACAATCACCGACGTTGAGGTTTCCAACGACCACAGCTATGCCAAAATCTACTGCACATTCCTCGGCAAAAACCCCAGAGCCCAGGCCGGACTCAAAGCGCTGAACAGGGCAAAGGGATTCATCCGTTCCCAGCTTTCCCAGCGGCTCTCCATCCGCCGGACGCCGGAACTCACATTCGTCATCGACGAAACCGAGGAACACGGCCGCCACATCGATGAGATCATCCGTCAGATCCATAAGGACGATGAGCCGGAAGAAATCATTGAAGAGGAAGAAACAGAAGAATAATCCGCAGCTTATAAAAACTGATTTACCGCAAAGATCTTTCCATAGGGATAACCCGGAAAGATCTTTTTTTATCTTTTTCTGAACTTTTTTTCGGGGAATCCGCAAAAACCGGTGCCAATAAGAATGGTGAAAGGAGGATTCGCGAATGAAACGAATCGTCGTTGATTACGAGTCGCTTGACTCTGCCGCCGCGCGCATGGAGGAAGAAAACGAAAACTACATGCGCAACACTGAGGAACTTATGAGTACCGTAGACGCAATGTCTGCCTCATGGCAGGGGAAGGAAACCGCGGAATTCACTTCCAAGGTAACCGGCTACCATGCCGACTGCAGACAGCTCTCGCTCCTGTGCACCCAGTACATCGAATTCCTGAGGAATTCATCCCGTGCCTACAGGGAAACACAGGAAGAGCTTGCCAGCCAGGCAGCCAGACTTGCGTGAAAGGAGGAAAAACTAAATGAGTTCAATCAACATTTCACTTGCGGAAGTATCCGATACCTCGTCAAAACTCCGCTCACTCGGTGAGCAGATGTATGAGGAGCTCAATCAGATGAAACGCATCATGGATTCCCTCTCCGCCTCATGGGAATCCGAAGGTTCCGAAGAGATCCGCAGCCGATTCAATGTGTTTGCGGGAAGATTCGACAAACTGAAGAGCGCGATTGACGGTTATGTGAACTATCTTGATATGACAGTATCCAATTACGATAGTCTGGAAACCACCGTCACATCCAATGCGGCCGGCATGCAGTCTTAAAAAGGCCGTTCTCTTTCTGGCGGCAATGATACTGACTGTCACCGTGACAGGATGCCGCAAAGACTCTGTCAGCAGTATCACAAAAGGGGAATGGATTGCGCTGATGACCGAAAAGGCAGGCATGCTCAGCCATACGGAAGATCAGCCCTATTACCTCAATATCAATGAGCGGTCTGAACACTTCAATGCGGTTCAGGCCGCTGTTGAATGGAAGATCCTCGATCCGGCTTATCCTTTTGAGCCGGACGAGGTGCTGACAAGAGAATGGACTGCCTTTACATTAATGAACCTGATGCGCGATATTCCTGAAGGAAACACATCAGCGATCAAAGATATTTCAAAAACAATGTTCACAAAACAGGTCGCTTCCGCCGTGTCCTGCGGCCTGCTCACGACCGATCACAGAGGAATGTTCCAGCCGAAGAAGACAATGGACAGGGATGAAGCCCTCAAATGTCTTGATCAGGCGGTTTCCTACATCAACCACAAAGAACTCGGCACCCCCACAATGGAAATCGTGTGGGATGGCGAACCCCGCGACCTGATCGAAACCGAGCCCGTCTCCTTTGATGAGGAAACCGGGACAGCCGTTTTCCCGGATGATGTGCCTTTGAAAGAAGGGGATCTGGTCTATTGGTCAGAAGGAATGGATGACCACATGATGCTTGTGGAAGAGGTGGATGGAAATGAAGTGAAGATGCGTGATTTCGACATTCTTGAGGAAGCCGAATCATTCCGCATGAAAGGAAGCCAGGAACTCAATTTCGAGGAAGCGGAGTTCTGGGTTGGCGGTGAGAAACTTCCGGATGGCAATGAAACCGGCAGTATCTCCGATCCGTATTTTTCATTCATGGCAAAAGAGTCCAGCAAGATGACGTTTGAAATCAACGGATATGATGTCACGCTAACCAAAGCGCCTTCCAGCTGCACGTTTGACATTGCGAAAAAAAAGGGAGATCACACAAAAGTCTATTCAACAATCAAGCTGAGCGGCGTCAAGCTTGATATGGATCTCAATTTCTTATTTCACAGAGCTGAAAAGGAATATCTCAATCTCTCCTACACAACCAGCCAGACATATGGCGTTAAAACAGATTACAAAAACAAGCTTGTCGGCGATTTCGCCAAAATCGATAAAGACAATTTCTTTTCGTCCCTGGGATCATTTATGACAACTCAGGACGCGGCGGAAAAAACCACGCTGCCGCTTGCGGAAATCAAAATTCCGGTTCTCGGCATCCCGACCGCATGCGTGACTCTCCAGGTGAATCTTCAGATCTCGACATCAGGAAAAGCCGAGATTGTTCTGACGCAGGAACATTCACTCGGATTTGAAACAGTGGACGGAGCGAAGCGCTGTTACAACGATTGTGACAAGAAAGCTGACTGTATGGTCAAAGCGGATACCGCGGTTACGGCGGGCCTTACGGTGGGCGTCAAAGGCCTTGGCATGACACTGGCGGACGCCGGAATCAAGGCAGGCGCTGATGTAGCAGTGAAAACAACCGTCCATATGTATGACGACGCAGGACAGAAACAGAGCACTGCGATCGACTCTCCCGCGGATCTTGCGGATGAACTGGCCGCCATCGCGGACGATGTCATGGTTTGCGCGGATGCGAGCGGACACTGGATCTTCGATATTGAACTGAACTCAAAGGATTCCGTCCTTGGCAAAATCGGTTTCAACTGGAATCTTGAGCTGCTTGATGACAATAACGCGCCGATTTTCCCGGCCGGAAACGCTCATTATGAAAACTGGCAGCAGGTTCCTTCCTGCACAAGGAAAAACAGAAAGAAAAAGGAAGAACGGGAAACCATCGAGGCAAAAGACAAGATCGCGATTGAAAACTACGCCATGGCGGTCAAACCGGGCGAAACAAAGTCAATCTCCATCGTCGGTCTGCCCGAAGGCATATCCGTAAGCGATCTGCGCATCAGCTCCTCTGATCCTTCCGTAGCTTCCGTCAGCGGCCTGACTGTCACCGGCCATTCACCCGGCAGCGCCATCATCACCATTGCCACGCCGGATAATGAAACGTTCATTTACTGCAATATCATGGTGCCAAGCGTAAGCTCATGATTCTTTTCGTCAGAGAAAAAGAAAGCGTCCGGGAATACTGCGCGTCAGATGGAAAATGCGGGTTTACGGTTCTGGGCCATCCGTGCTTTGCAAGTGAGGAAAACGGCAGCTGGAAACTTGATTTGCCGCCGAATTTAAAAAGCGATCCGGATTTTGTGCCGGCCGCAAGAAACATCGTCAGGCTCAACGATACCGGAAAAAGCGAAACTGCCTATCTGATTCTTCTGGCCGGAGAAGAAAACTGGAAGGATTATGACTGCTGGACAATGCCGGATCGTCCGTTTTCCATCGGTTCTTCCCCAAAGGATGAAATCTTCTATTTCCATGACCTTCTTGAAGAAGGATGCTGGAAGATTGATCCTCTGGCCCGGACAGTTTACACGGAAACCGGAGACACCCTGTTTGTCAATTCCCACGCCTGCGCTGCTCCGTATCACTATCAGTATGGCGACTTGATTGAAATCTATGGACTCAAAGCGGTGTTACTGCAGGAGTGCATAATGATCAACCGGATGGCAGGGGTGTCGGTCCGCCTGCAGCCTTACACAGCAAAAGAGAACAGCCAGCGGAATCATTCCGCGAAGAAACTGCGCTATGAGCGGATTCCGTTTGTGATGCCGCCGGACACGATGAACATCAAGCTCGATGCGCCCCAGTCTGTCGCAAAGGCGGCGAAAAGCAGTCTGTTTCTGTCAATCGGCCCGTCGTTAATGATGGCGTTTGCCTCTCTTGGCAGCGGCGCGATCGCCTTCTGGAACGGCTATGAGAAGGGAAGGGAGATCATTGAAATGGTTCCCTCTCTTCTCTTTCCTGTGATGATGCTGGTATCCGCTGTTTTATGGACGCCTCTGCAGAGATTTGCGGAAAAAAGAAGACACAGGCAGGAAATCAGGGAGCGCAACGAGGACTACAGAAGCTATCTGAGACGTGTTCTTGATTCCATCGATCAGTTTGTCACGAATTATCAGAATTCGCTTGAAACGGTGTTCTATGACGCTGTAAAGACGTATCAGGTATGTCTTGAAAGCGATACTCTCCGGATTCCCGACTGCGACCACGTGTATCTCAGGCTCGGTTCGTCCAGAGAGATCCTGAAAATCAACATCATTGAAAAGGAAGGCATCCGCAATGACGCGGCGGCGGAAGAGGAAATCTCCAAGTTCAGGGAAGAAGCGCTCAAACCTCATGAAGTTCCCTATATCCTTGATCTTTCCGCCTATAAAAAAATCGCCGTATCAGGAGCTGATTCCGCCTTTATTGAAATGATGATCATCCAGACTGCGCTGCGCACGCATCCGGATGAAACGGGGATCGCGGTTTTTCTCAGCCGTGAACAGGCGGAAGAATGGGGATGGCTCAGCGATCTGCCCCATATTTACAGCGATGACGGCAGAAGGATGATCGCGTTTACTGAAGAGGACGCCCAGGAACTGTGCGATCTTTGCGTCAATGAATCAAGGGATATCATTCTTTTCAACCTGCTGAACAGACGTTTCAATGAATCAGAGTTCATGAGCCAGATCTGCTTTACCGGCACAAATGATCTGAAATGCGATCTCAGGATTTCCGTCTGCGGGGACGAATGCACAGTCAGCGATTTTACCGCCGGCAGTGAAATGACATTCATCAAAGATCAAAGCGAAGTGAGCCTTGCAAAAACCGCCTGCCGCCTGCCTGCCCGCACGCAGTCGCGCCGCCAGGGCAGAAGCTTCTCTTTCCTTGAAATGCATGGCTGTAAAAACGTTGATGAGCTGCAGATCGAGAAAAGATGGAAAACCAGCAATATTTCAAAAGGGATCCGCTCCCTGATCGGCTGCAATGACGCAGGCGAGGACATCATCCTTGATCTCTATGAGAAAAAAGACGGCCCGCACGGCCTGATCGCCGGCACGACCGGCTCTGGGAAAAGCGAGCTGATCCTGACGATGATCCTCTCGCTTGCGGTGAATTATCCGCCCAAAGACCTGCAGTTTATCCTGATCGACTTCAAGGGCAGCAGTTCCATGAACTCACTGTCCGAAGGCGACAATGTGCTTCCCCATATCACCGGCACGCTCACAAATCTGGACAATGACGACATGCAGAGAGTGATTGTGCAGTTTTCGATTGAATGCCGCAAGCGGGAAGAGCTGATGAAGAAGCTGTCGTCATTGTGCAATGAGCCGGTCATGAACGCTTCCGATTACCGCCGTTTCTGGAAAGCGGAATACGGTCTGGAGTGGATCGCTGAGCTGGTGATCATCGTCGATGAGTTTGCCCAGCTGAAAACCGAACAGCCCGAATTCCTGAGTGAGCTGATCTCGATCGCAAGAGTCGGCAGGGCGCTTGGCATCCATCTGATTCTTGCCACCCAGAAACCGGCGGGCGTCGTCACCGATCAGATCTGGTCCAACGCCAGATTCAAGATCTGCCTGAAGGTTTCGGAAACGCAGGATTCAATGGAAATGCTCAAACGGAAAGACGCGGCATATATCCGCGAACCCGGCGTGTTCTGGCTGATGGCGGATGAGCGCTATGAAACCGGCAGAAGCGGCTATGTGCAGTCCAAAAACAGGATTGTGGATACTTCGGTCGTGATCTATGACCTGAATGGCAGAATCGCCAGAGACAGCAGCGTCCTGCAGTCGGAAACGGAAACCGAAATCAAGCAGGTGATCCGCAGGATTGTCGAAATCCAGAAAACGCAGCAGCCGGTGGAACCGCTCTGGAAACCGGTTCTTGTCAGCATTGCGTATGAAGATCTCAAAGCGCCGTGGTCATTCGCGCTGATCGATGATTACCATCATAACGCCTATGTGGATCTCATCCTGGAACGAGAAGCGGTCCACGCATTTGTGACAAACGATGTCTATGAAAAAAGAAATCTGACCCGTGTCCTGATTCATACAATCCTTCATAACGCTGAAGCGGATGATGAGATCATCGTCATCGACGATATCAGGGCACTTGAAAACGGCAATTTTACCTCTTCGCCGATGATCACGGATGTGTGCACCTCAGTGCATGAGGAAACATGCGACAGTCTGTATCAGCTGCTTTCAAAAAGAACGGATCATGACAGCCATCTGTTCCTGATGATCAATGATCTTTCAACCCACTATGAACTGAATCCCGACGCCCATGATCTTCTGATGAAATGCGCCGCCAAATGTCAGGAAAAGAACATGACGATGATCCTGATTGCCAATAACGCTTCCTCGTTCAGCTACCGCGATCTCGCGCTTCTCAATCACAGATATGTGATCCACGGCGCTTCACAGCAGGACATCCAGGGATTCCTCGAGACTGTTGAAAAAACTGGAATCAGCCGCGCTTCCCATGGCTTAAAAACCGGAAAGCCGCTCAAGGAATTCTGTCTTTACGAATGCGGTGAAAAAGATCTTGAGGCGGCAGTCAGAGAATCAATGAAGAAAAAGCGGACAAAAGAAAAACATACGCTTCTTCATATGCCGGAGACGGTCAGGCTCAAGGACTGTCACAGCAGCGGGATTCCGCTTGGCATCATCAAGAAAAACTGCCGCTGGCTCAGCGTCCATAAAGAGAAGGTGTGCGTCATCGGTGAAGACAGCGAACAGCTGGCCGCCTTTGAGGAACTCTACAAAAGGACCGGCGTGACGTTTGATCATGAATTTCCTTCAGAATCGCAGATGTGCGCGGTTCTTACGGATCAGGCAAGGGATTTCGACGCGCCGAAATACAAGGATACGGTATTCCTTTTCCTGTATGACGCTTTCGCCATGCAGTACCGTGTCAACAGAAAAGTCAGGAAGAAAGAAAATGAAAGCGTTCTGTTCTATAAAAACAGAACCGAGGTGATCCGGATTGCTGAAGAATAAAAGCTACACAAGGGTCAGGGTCAGAGTCCCTGCCGCGTGTAAAGAATACGAATGCGGCTTTTCGCCGGCTGCAACGCTCGGCGATAACATCCGTCTTCTGATCACGCTGATCAAAGATGAGATTTCCGCGGCCTGCATTTTCGACCGGCAGATCTGCGTGTTCGATCAGAACAGCGGGCAGAACTGCCTTCTGGAAGAGACGCTTGAAGAAAGCGGCATCAGTGAGGGCAGCGTATTGCTTGTCTGCTGAAAATCAAAGACCCGTCATCATCAATTTGATGGCGGGCCTATTATATCAGTCAAAGCGATGGCGGAAAGTGCATTTCTGACACAGCGGTTCAATCAGTCTGTGCCTTCTGAATCCTTCGGTCAGATTCAGATATCTTTGCGACTTCAGGATTGTTTCAAGGGCCTCTTCAAAGATATTGCCCAGGGCAATTTCTCCGTTTTCATCCAGACAGCAGGGAACGACAGTCCCGTCAGACAGGATTGCGATCTGGCTGATGCCGCCAAGGCAGGTGCCGTGATCCGCGCAGCTTTGAGCTGTTCTGGAGGGCCATTCGAAGGGATTGCTGTAGTCGACATAGACGCCGGGAAGAATCTTTTCATTTCTGATTCTTCCTGATTCAGACGCTGTATAGCGGCTTTGGATCAGGCGCAGACATTCTTCCGTCCTTTCAGCACTCATCAGATCATCGCGCCAGAAGCGCAGCTCGCAATAGGGACGCGATTGCTTTGAAGCATGCTCAATAAAACGGAAGACAGGTTCCATATAGGATTCAACCGGCATCGTATGCGCCTCAATGGACTGCAGGGATATGGAAAGCTTGCGCAATGCCGGGGCGCTCAGAAGATCCATATGGTTTTTTAACAATACGCCGTTGGTGACCAGCTGCACCTGGCAGCCATAGCTGTCAGCAAATTCCATGAACCGATTCAGTTCAGGATGGAGAAGAGGCTCTCCCTGCACATGCAGATAAATGTACTTTGTGATCTTCGCTGTCTGCTTCAGGATATGCTCAAATCCTTCCGTGCTCATAAAGCGTGCCTCTCTTCTGTTTTTCGCGCAGAATGAGCAGGAAAGATTGCACTGATTCGTGATTTCGATATAAATCCGTTTGATCATTTTATTCCAGTCCGCAGAGATCGCGGCATACTTTGGAAGCGATATAAAGACCGGCGGCGGAAGGAACAAAAGCGCTTGAGCCGGGCGTGGAGCGCCTGCCTTCCTGCTTTCCTCTTGCCAGGATTTCCTCTTTCGGCGTGATCGGTTTTTCATCGGAACAGACGACGCAGAGCGAAGAAACGCCGCGTTTTCTCAGTTCATGGCGCATGATGCGGGCAAGGGGATCGCCCTTTGTTTCAAACAGGTCGCAGATCTTCAGTTTGGAAGGATCCAGGCGGTTGCCGCAGCCCATCGAGGAGATGATCGGCACATTGTGTGCCTTTGCCTGCAGGATCAGGTCGATTTTGGCCGTGACCGTATCAATCGCGTCGACGATATAATCCATTTTCTCAAACTCATAGGACCCGCTTTTGTCAGGCAGGTAGAATTCGGAATGGAGAATCACATTGATCTCAGGATTGATTGAATGGATTCTTTTTTCAAAGGCTTCGGTTTTCAGAATGCCGAGCGTATCTTCCGTGGCGATGATCTGACGGTTGAGGTTGCTGGGGGCGACGGTGTCATTGTCGATGATTTCCAGCGTTCCCACGCCGCTTCTGGCCAGGGCTTCGATCACATAGCCGCCCACACCGCCGGCTCCGAAAACCGCAACTCTGGCGTCTTTGAGTTTATTGAGCGCATCGGTTCCGATGAGCATTTCCGTCCGTACATATCTTTCCATAGTATTTTCCCTGAAACTATTTTAAGAAGTTGTCAGAGTGTGCGCAACCGCATTGTTTGAACCGCCTGTTTGTATTTGGACATTGAATATCATCACTGCTATAATATTTCCGCTATGGATGCTGTCATTCTTTTAAACAAACCAGCGGGAATCACTTCTTTTGACGCCGTACGGAAATGCCGGCGGATTTTTCATGAGAAAAAAGCGGGCCATACCGGAACATTGGATCCGGAAGCGACCGGCCTGATGATCATCCTGCTGGGCAGATACACCAAACTGCTGCCTTACTGCGCCGCCCAGTACAAGCGCTATAACGCGACTTTTATCATGGGTCTTGCGACCGACACCGAGGATATCTGGGGAACACTGACTGAAAAGCGGAAACCGCGTGAATATACTCAGGAAGAACTGAACGCGTCCGCTTTGAAAATGACCGGGGACCTGATGCAGGTGCCGCCGATGTATTCGGCAATCAAGAAAGACGGCAGAAAGCTTTATGAATACGCCCGCAAAGGGATTGAAGTGGAGCGTGAAGCCAGACCCATCCATGTCAGTGAACTTTCCGTATCGCCGCTCGGCAGCGATGTGTATGCCATGGACGCGGTCGTTTCCAGCGGAACATATATCAGAACACTGATCACTGATTACGCCGCTTCGCTCGGCGAAATCGCGGTGATGAATTCCCTGATCAGAACCGGGATTGACCATCTGACTCTTGATCAGGCGGTCACCTTCGATGAACTGGAAGACGGCAGGGGACTGGTCAAAGCGGCTGATGTGATTGACAGCAGATATGAGAGGGTCGCGCTGCAGCAGGAAAAGAAAGTCAGAAACGGCATGGCTGTTTCTCTTGAAGGATATGGTGATCATATCCTCTTTACTGACGGTGAGGAGCCGTGCGCTGTGTATGAAAAGCAGGATGACGGTCTATATCACTGCGTAAGGGGGCTCTGGTAATGAGGCTGATCAATATTTCCTGTGAACACAAAAATCCGAAAAAGATATCCGTATGCGCCTGCATCGGCTATTTTGACGGTATGCACAGAGGCCATCAGGCACTGATTTTTGAAACCGTTGAAATGGCAAAGAAGAATCATTGTGAAAGCGCCATGATCACCTTTGATCCGGATCCCTGGGTGACGCTGCGCGATATGAGCAATGTCCGCCATATCACCACCATGCGCCAGCGGATGAACATGGCGGTGGAGCTTGGTATCGAAAATATCGTCGTGCTGCGCTTCACAAAGCAGATGGCTGCGCTTGAGCCTGACGTCTTTGTCCGGGAGATTCTCGGTCAGCTTGATTTACGCGGCATTGTCTGCGGCTTTGATTTCCATTATGGCGCAAAAGGCGCCGGCAACTGCGAAACGCTCAGGCAGCAGGCGAACTGCGAAGTCCGTGTCGTTGAAGCGGTCACAGATGAAAAAGGAAAGATTTCCAGCACCAGAATCACCGAAGAAATCGAAAAGGGGAACCTTGAGGAAGCCAGCCGCATGCTGGGATATGAATACCAGCTGGAAGGCCTTGTAATCCATGGCCGCCATAAAGGAACAGGCATGGGATTTCCGACAGCCAATATCCGCTATTCTTCCGAATATATCCTGCCGCCGGCAGGCGTCTATGCCGGCTATGCCCGCATCGGAAACAAGAAGGTCAGGGCAATGATCAACCTCGGCCATAACCCGACTCTCAACTACACGGAAAATCTTTCGCTGGAAGCCCATCTGATCGGATGGAACGGCGATCTCTACGGGCGGATGATCACGCTTCACCTTGTCAGCCGGCTCAGAAATGAAAAGAAATTCAAGAACCGCTCCAACCTGATCATGCAGCTGGATCAGGATCTGCGCGATACCCGCAAGCTGCTGAATGCCTATGAACGATCTTTATCTGAAACAGATGAAAGAACTCCTCAATGAGGAATATGACGATTATCTGACAATGCTTGATCAGCCCCACCGCCGCGGGCTGCGGGTCAATACATTAAAAACCGCTGAGGAAGAACTGTTCTCCGTGCTCGATGTGAAAAAAGAGAAAAGTCCTTTCGCTGAAAACGGCTGGTATCTGGATGATGACACGTTTTCCCCCGGCAGATCACCTGCTTACAAAGCAGGCCTTTTCTACGTTCAGGAGCCGAGCGCGTCCGCCGCGGTTACAGTCCTGAATCCGCAGAAGGGAATGAAAGTGCTGGATCTCTGCGCGGCGCCGGGTTCCAAATCGACGCAGATCGCGGAAAAACTCGGCAATACCGGCTTTCTGTGCGTGAATGAGTATGTCCATAAGAGGGCACTTGTGTTGGTTGAGAATATCGAACTCAACGGCACAGCCAACTGCATGGTTCTTAACGCTGATACAAAAGATGTCGCCGACGCCTTTGAGGAGTATTTTGACGCGGTTCTGTGCGATGCGCCATGTTCCGGGGAAGGGATGTTCCGCAAAGAGGAGGATGCCGTCAGGGACTGGAGTCCTGAAAACGTGCAGGCCTGCGCGAAAAGGCAGCGGGAGATTCTGGAAAACGCGTACAGATGCCTGAAGCCGGGCGGTGTGCTGGTCTATTCCACCTGCACATTCAACATGAGTGAAAATGAAGAAACTGTCGTTTCATTTCTTTCCATGCATGATAACATGGTAATGGAAGATGCAGGTGTTTCCTTCGGCAGAAGGGGACTGATCAATGATCATGGACTTGATAAGGCGGTCAGGATTTTTCCGATGGACGGAGGCGAAGGCCATTTCATCGCCAGAATGCGTAAAACAGGCCTTTCATCGAAAACAAAAGAGCCGAAACTGATGAAATCGCAGAAGATCGATTCCGCCGCGCTATCATTTCTGGATGAAATGCTGGAATACCCGTATCCGTATCTGTTTGAAAAAGCCGGAAAGGTTTATGGCGGCACCCATCCTTTTATTGAGGCGGGAAACTGCCGTCTGATCCGCCATCAGGTTTATCTTGGCGATGTGATCAAGGGACGCTTTGAACCTTCCCATCATTTTTTCCTTTCTTCTTTCAGCCGGTTCCGTCACACTGCTGATCTTGATGATGAACAGGCCGACCGCTACTTCCATGGCGAGCAGATCAGTCTTGCGGCAGATAAAGGCTGGAACGCCGTCACCTGGCATTCACACCCGGTGGGCGGTGCGAAGAGCGATGGAAAAGTATTGAAAAACAAATACCCGAAACAGTTCCGTTTCCGTTAGGAGCTTTGATATGAAACTCAGTCTGTTTGATTTTATTGACGAGACACTTGAACTTTATGAGCGAAAGATGCCCGCTTTTTACTATGCGGAAGGGCAGATCAAAACCGCGTTCAAGGCAATGTTCAATGACGGCGAATCGGTCGTCAGCTTCCGGACCAGGATCAAAACACTCAATTCCCTCAAGGAAAAGCTGATCCGCAACCAGTTCTATCTTGATTTCGGTTCCGCCCAGGAGGCGATCGACAATTTAAGCGACCTGATCGGCATCATCATGCAGTGCCGCTTCATCCGCAACGAAGCTGAGCTTTACAAGCAGCTGTTTGAATATTTCAAGGAAAGCGAAAACGGCGACAGCCGGTGCGTGTTTGACAATAACATCTATCTCAACCTGCGCATGCCGCAGCCCCAGATCCAGCGCAACGGCTTCACGATTTTCCGGATTGACGGCTACTACCTGTTCAACGGCGACCGGATCAATTTCGAGCTGCAGATCAAATCTCTTGTCCACACATTCTGGAGCGAAATCGAGCATGAGGTTGTCTACAAGAATCCCGACTTCGTCATGTATGATTCCTTCAACAGAAACATGCTGGGCGCGATCCGCGACAATCTTGATGTTGTCGACCGCCAGCTTGAAATCATGTACAAGGAAATCTCCTACGAGTCAAAGAGGGCCCAGATCGGCATGGATGAGCAGGGATTCAAGGTATTCGTGGCAAGAAGCGTCAATGATCTCGTCAACCGCAAAATGAAGGAATCCGTCGGCTTTACCACCGACTTCAAGAAGTGTTCGGCAACCATCGCCCAGTACATCTATATCCATGACTTTGCCAACGGGGAAAACAACCGTGACAAGATGATCACCTATCTTGAGATGCTGAGCCTGATGAAGGACAATCCGCTCGATTTCTCAGAGCAGATCAATCTGGAAAGACCGTTTGTCCATTACGACCCGTTTGTTGACAGGCTGGGAAGGTATCTTGAATCGCAGCTCAACGTCAACTTCCAGTGGCATGTTTTCTTCACCATCCTCTTCACGATCCAGGCGGAAAATGATTCGGTGGATCTGGCGAATTTCTGCAAGGTGATCAAGCTGCTTTTAATCCAGCCCAGATGGTTCGCGTCCACCTTCCCGTCCTTTTCTGAAAAAGACGCGGAAACAGCAAGGAATGATCTGATGAACATCATGCTGGACGCGCTCATTGACGCCAATACGATCAAGATCATCTATGAGGACAATCTCTACCGCTGCATGAATATCTTCCGCAGTTTCACGGACCAGATCTCCTCAAGATACGGGACACTGGAATCCTATATGGAGGATCAGGGCATGATCCGCAACGATCTTTATCATCAGATCGCGATCCTTTTCCACTGAATTCAAAATGTGTATAATAGAGCAGAAGAAGGAGACTTACCATGGCACAGGACTATGTAGTATTGGACGATCAGAACACCAACGGCATGATCGCTGTCAATAAATCAGTATTCAAGGCAATCGCGGAGATCAGCATCGATGAGATCGAGGATGCGATTCAGATTCCCAATTCACGCTTCACAAAGCCGCTTGCGATCAAAATTGAAAACAATCGGCTCAACGTTGAAGCTGACGTCAGACTCAGATACGGCTCCAATGTGGAACAGACATGCGAACTGGTCCAGAACCGCATCTATGAGAACATTCTCTTCATGACCGGTTTCAAAGCCAACAGCGTCACCGTCAATGTGAGCGGTTTTGAAAATTAACCTAGGTCGATTTAAAATGAGATATCCCGTTTTGAGATATCCCGTTTAGGAATTTTGTTACATTTTCGTGATAAGGTGCTGCAGATCAGCGCCTTTTTTGACC
>CACYNH010000011.1 GCA_902775735.1 uncultured Erysipelotrichaceae bacterium | reverse complement strand
AGATCACTATCATCGACAGTACCGGTCTCCGACTTGTCTGGGATTTGCGGTCCCATTAGCTTCCGGAGCACTCAGTTTTCATAAACTTTAGACACTATCCTTTATTGTACCAAAGTGCGGAAGAAAAAAGCGCGGTGTCATCAGTCATCGCGCTGTTTCTGTCAAAAAATTAAACTTTCGCCGTTCTTATTTTCCGGAATTCTTTTTCTTTTCCTCGGCGTAAATGCGGGCGTTTTCCTTTTTGATTCTTTCCGCTTCACGCTTGGCTTCTTCCTTAGCTTCCTTTTCGGCAGCCTTCTTCTCTGCCTCCGCGCCGATCGCGTCCGCCTTTTTCTGGGTCAGTTTGATCGGGTCGATGACATTGAAGAAAGAAACAACATAGCCGCCCAGCATGAATGCGGCGCCCTGGGTGTTGTTGAGAACCGCCACCAGAACAAGCGTTATAATCAGCACTGCGATCAGACCGGCGGCCGCAAGCAGATCATTGGTTTCATGATTAGCCATATAATTTTTAATTTTTTCACTGACGATCGTGAAAACAAAAATACCTGCCGCCCAGCTCAGGGCCATAAAGAAGATATTGATAAATATCTGCATGGTTACTCCTCCGAAAGCAAATGCACAATGATTATAGCATGAATTCAGGAAATCAAAGCAAAATGCTCACACGCCGCAAAAATGCCGTCGTCCTCGCAGTCACGGGTAACATAATCCGCGGCAGCTTTGACATTTTCAGACGCGTTTCCCATCGCCACGCCGATTCCGGCCGCCTGAATCATGGAGATATCATTGCCGCCGTCGCCGAACGCCATCGTTTCATCAATACTGATATTCCAGCGCTCCAGCATTCTGCGGATCCCCTGCGCCTTGCCGCCGCCAAGAGGAATCATGTCGGCGAACTGCGGCGTCCATCTGGCCGATTCCATTCCCGGGGCATGGGCAAGAAACTCAGCGTCTCTTTCTTCCCCGATGTACGGGCAGATCTGATAAGTGTCATGGGTCAGACTACGGGCAGGATCCTCGACCCGCGGCATCTGATCAAGCCGGCCGATGGATTCCAGATAGTCGTGCATGCCGGCGTTGAAACCGATATCGTACGAATCATCCAGCTCATAGAAAGTGCACGGGAAATCCGCTTCCTTCTGCAGCCAGGGAACCAGCACCTCAAGGGCCTGCTTTGAAACAGGCTGCTTATGGAAAACCTCACCCTTCTCATCAACGCAGTACTGGCCGTTGAGCAGCACCATGCCGTCCCAAGGGAAGTTCCTGAATTCTTCGCAGAGCAGCTGCAGATGAACAGGCGGACGGCCGGACGCGATAAAAAGACGGATGCCTGATTCCTTCATGGCATTCAGCGCCTTCAGACAGGACTCCGGCATCTTTCTGTCCTTCATCGAGATCAGGGTGCCGTCGATATCAAAGAAGATCGCCCTGATCATTGATCATCCTTTCAATGCCGTCAATTTTTGTCAGGCCGCCGGCGACCTTCTCCACAATCAGGGCAATGATCTGCTTCTGCAGGCTGCCGCACTTGCGGTAGTTTGTGATCAGCTTCTTCTCAGCCGCGGTCAGCTTCAGCGCCGTGGAAGATGTTTTCTTTTTTGCGGCGGATGTGGAAGGCTTCTTTGCCGATGAGGAAGCGGGCTTCTTCTTGGCTGAAGAGGATGTCTTTCTTCCTGAAGATGAGGATGTTTTCCTGCCTGAAGAAGATGCAGGCTTTCTGGATGAGGATGATGTCTTGCCGGCAGCGGCTCTTGTGATCTCTTCTTCCATGTCTTTTCTCCTTATATCAATGAAAGGCAGCCAGCTGCTTTGGACTGACTGCCTGGTTTTTCTTACATCAGAAACCGAAGTACAGAACCGGGAACACGAGGATCATGATCAGCGCCTGCTGGGAGAGGCCTTCCTCATATTCGACTTTGTACGCGGGATCATAGGTCACGCCGCCCTCGCGCAGAGGCGTTTTGTCGGCAGGCCTGCTGATTGAGGCGACCTGTACGCCGTCCATGGTGAATGTGTAGGAGCGCGGATCGCTGTGGGCTGCGATGATGAGTTCATCTTTGAAATCAATGGTGTAAGTTTCATCGCGGTTCCAGCGGATGGTCGCGAATTCCAGATCCAGTCCCTTGTAATAAACCGTGCGCTTTGTCACGCCGGGGATCAGTGTCTGCTCCGCGTCATATTCGCTTTTCAGGCAGATATTCGCTGTTTCGATTTCAACCGGCGCCGAGGTTTCGTTTGCCATGACCGTGCGCAGGACGACGTTCTCCCCGTCATAGGCCGCGCATTTCAGCATGCCGAAATCCGAACCGGTGTAAATGGTATAGCTCTTCATCAGTACCTCATATCACTGCTATTCAGCAGACATTGTGATTCTGCCGCTGACCCTCACATTCGCGGGCGAGCAGAGAATCAGGTTGTGGCCGATCTTTTCGATCCTGCCGTCGAGCGCGTAAACAACACCGGTCAGGAAATCGATGGTGCGCTGGGAGTATTCTTTGGACAGTCTGTGCAGGTTGACTGTCACGACATTTCCTTTCTTGACATATTCGGCGATCGCGGTTGCCTCGTCGAAAGCCTGCGGTTCAAACAGGCCGATGCTGGAGCTTACGGCTGTCTGCGGTGCGGAAACTGCTGTCTTTGTCTCTTCTGTGTATTCTTCGTTCTCTTCTTCTGCTGGTCCAGTGAGAAAATCAATCAATGCCATGGTATCTTCCTTTCCGTCCCGTTTCCGGATATTTATCTCATTATACAACAACTTGATTTGAATTGGTCCGCACCTGCTGAAAATCCACCGGCTGGCGGCGGATTCTTTTCAGTGATTCGGGGATATCGGCTGCCGAAGCTTAACGGGCAAGCTCATAAGCCAGCCAGTAAGGTTCGCCCTGCAGCAGGCTGCTGATCTGGCGCATGCTGGCGGTCATGAAATCCGGACCGGCTTCAACGAAAGCGGCGGTATCGGAGAACTCGGTCAGGAAGGCGATCGTGAAGGCGCCGGATTCGCTGGCCGTGCGGATGTTTTCGGGGTTGTCGGAAATGTAGACGCAGTGCTCAGCGCCGAGGACTCTGCACACTTCCACGATATCCGCTGTTTCAATTTCAACCGTGCGGTTTGTGTCGTTGCCGCGGACATGGTTGAAGTAGTCATACATGTCAGAGCTCTTGAGATAGAGTTCAAGTCTGGACTGGGTGCGGTCGGAAAGAACCGCGGTCTGGTAGCCGTTTTCATTGAGCCAGGTCAGAAGTCTTCTGACGCCGTGCATCGGCTGAATCAGATCATTGAGGTGCTGCTCCTCATAGTCAAGGAGCTCCTGGACGCATTTGGCGGTGGAACGGCGCGGGAAGTATTTCTTCATCATGACTTCCGGAACGGCTGTCAGTGCTTCGCTCTGAACGGCAGCGGTGAATTCCTTTCCCTTCTTGTAGCGGTCGAAGATTTCCCGGTATGCGGCAATGATCGCGGTGTCGGTGTCCATCAGGGTACCGTCGAAATCGAACAGAACCGCCGGTTTGGGAGCTTCCTGTTCCATCTTTTTGAACTGTTTGTCCTTTTTATTCATATTATGTCCCTCAAGATATTTCTTTAACACTAATGTAGCACAAATCCGGCCGTCTGAAGCATGACAAGAATAAAAAAAGTGAAGAACATACACGTTCTTCACCGGTCGCAGAATATTCTGATTTTCTTAGGCACCACATCGATGGTCACATCGGTGAAACCCCTGCCGTCCTCACCGTCCATCGTCCATGGCGTTTCCTCGTCAAAATGCATTTCCAGATGCTTCACCTGCCAGTGGCTGACGTATTTGTCGGTCTTGTTCACGCCGAACAGTTCCGAGCTCATTTCCGCTGTTTCCAGCACATTTTCGGTATGGTGGACCATCGTCAGTTCAAAGACGCCGTCATCGATCAGGGAAGATTCGATAAGTCCGTTCTTCATGCCGGCAACCGAGATCGAGTTGGACACATAACCGCAGAGATAATCCCCTTCCTCCTCAACGCCGTCATGAATGAAACGGCAATGCCTGACATAGTTGATGTCCTCCGGCAGCGCCGCCAGGGTGTTGAGCACATAGGCGCCGTAGCCCAGGGTGTTTTTCAGGTCCCGCGGGGTTGTGTAGGAGACTTTTGTCAAAGCGCCGAAGCAGGCGACATAATTGAAATAATCGCCGTTGAAGCAGCCGATGTCATAGGTTTTGGTGCGGTTTCTCAGGATCATCCGGCAGACGTCCTTCACCGAAACACGGTCTTTCCTGTAAAGCGTGCGGGCAAAGTCGTTTGTGCTGCCGAAGGGGATATAGCCGATCGGCAGGTCAATGTTCTCCTTGGCCAGGACATTGATCACGTGGTTGAGAGTTCCGTCGCCGCCGCAGACAACAAGCGAATCAAATTCACCATACTTTTCACGGATGATCGATTCCGAGGTCAGGCCGCGGGCCGGAACAATCGGGAAAACAGTCACCTCGCAGCCGTTCTCGCTGAGGATGGTGACAATTTCAAACAGGTTTTTTGAGATATTGCCGGCAACTCCGGCGTTGCCGTTGCAAAGAAGCAGGATTTTGCGCCTCATTCACGGTCCTCCCCATTCAGAATACATTTATAATAAACCGGTTTGCCGGTTTGACAAGGCGGTTTGACTAGACAATCAGCCGGAAATGTTTCAGCGCGTTCACAATTCCGTCGTGATCGACGTCTTCCGTAACATAGGAAGAGACTTCCTTCACATTGTCAGGAGCGTTGCCCATCGCGACTGAATTCGGCACGTATTCCAGCATTTCAAAATCATTGCCGCCGTCGCCGAACGCCATTGCCTGCGAAAGATCGAGGCCATAGTGCTCAAGGAACACTTCGATTCCCCTGACCTTTGTGCCGCCTAGCGGCGAAATATCGCAGAATGAGGGATGCCAGCGCGCCGCCGTGCAGTTTTTCATACGGCCCAGCATCTGCTTTTCCCGCTCCTCATCAACAAAGCACATAACCTGGTAGATCTCCTCATCCAGAACATGGGAGACATCGCCGGCGGGATGGTTGTCGTTATGGGTGATCGCGTGGATGGCGTCCACTCTCTCGTCACGGAAATTGAACACCTTATCCTCCCGCCGCACAAAGCCGGCCGGGAAAGGGTCTTTTTCTATTTCTTCAAGAAGGATCTCAAGATCCTCCCGCAGGATTGTGTTTTCATAAAGCACTCCGTCGGCGGTATCGAAACAATACTGGCCGTTGAGTGTGATGAAACCGTCAAACGGCAGTCCTTTCAGAACGCCCAGGCCGCCTTTGGCACGGCCGGTGGCGATGAAAAGCCTGACGCCCTGGCGGTGAAGTGAGCGCAGCGCTTCTTTTGTGGATTCAGGAACAGCGTGGGTTTTGAAACTGACAAGTGTGCCGTCAATGTCAAAGAAGATAGCTCTGATCATAGTTTTTCCTTTCGCAGCAGAAATATCATAACAAAAAATGGTATACTTTGCAGGCCCGCGGAGGATCCCCATGCCAACATTATCCAGACTCAGAGACAGATGGTTTGCGCCGCCCTCCTTCTATAAGAAGGCGCTGGCGGTCGCGGTTCCGATCATGCTGCAGAACGCCGTCACGAACTTTGTCAACCTGCTTGACAATATCATGATCGGTCAGGTCGGCACGATGGAAATGTCCGGCGTCTCCATCGCCAACCAGCTTCTCTTTATCTTTAATATTTCAATATTCGGCTGCGTCAACGCCGCCGGTATTTTTTCCGCCCAGTACTGCGGCCGCAATGACGCGGACGGGGTGCGGAACTGTTTCCGGCTGAAGCTGCTGCTGGGCTTAGCCGCTTCTCTGACCGCGCTCTGTATCTTCACCCTGAAGGCGGAGGCATTAATCTCGCTCTATCTCAATCCGGAACTCAATGATCCCTCACAGATCGCATACACCCTTGACTGCTCAAAGCAGTATTTGGGAGTCATGCTGTGGGGACTGGCGCCCTTTGCCTTTTCGCAATGCATCGCCTCCACAATGCGCGATGACGGCGATACGGTTTACCCGATGCGGGCAAGCTTTGCCGCGGTCGCGATCAATTTTGTGTTCAACTGGCTGCTGATCTTCGGCCACTTCGGCTTTCCGAAGCTCGGCATCACCGGCGCCGCCCTGGCGACCGTGCTCTCCCGCTTTGCGGAACTGTTCTACCTGACATTCCTGGCATTGAAGCTGCGCCAGGAAAAGCGCTACTTCCATGGCGTCTTCAGGCATTTTTCGATTCCCGGATCACTGGCCGCGAAAGTTGCGGTCAAAGGAACGCCGCTTGTCGTCAATGAACTTCTCTGGTCGCTCGGCATTGCCGGCATCAGCCAGTGCTATTCAACCCGCGGTCTTGACGCGGTCGCCGCCTGCAATATCTACTCAACAGTAAACAACCTGTTCCTGATTGTCTGCATCGGCATGGGCTCGGCCATCGGCATCATTGTCGGCCAGCTGCTGGGAGCAGGAAAAACACAGGAGGCGGTGGAGACCGACCGCAGGCTGATTGTCTTCGCTGTTCTTCTCAGCGCCGCCACCGGGCTGATCATGATCCTGAGCGCGCCGCTGTTTCCGAAAATGTACAACACAACAGAAACGGTCCGTTCCACGGCGGCTTCACTGCTGCGGATCGCCGGTCTGATGATGCCTGTTTCCACCGTCTGCAACGCCACATATTTCACCCTGCGCTGCGGCGGGAAAACGCTGATCACATTCCTTTCCGACAGTGTCTTCACCTGCCTGATCTCCTGGACGCTGGCGCTTGTGCTCTCCCGCTTTACGGCGCTGCCGGTTGTGATGATCGTCTTCTTTGTCAGCGCGGCTGATCTCATCAAGGCGGGCTTCGGACTGCTGTTAGTGGAAAAAGGTGTCTGGATCAACAATCTTGTCGCAAGAATCTGAAACGGGAACCGCTCCGGCGGTTTTTTGTTATGATGGTGGCATGATCAAAGCTGTGCTGACATCCGATCTTCATCTGACCCTGGACGAAAAGAGATCCGCCGTGATTCCGGCCATGAAATACCAGCCGGAAATCCTGGAGTCTTTTTTCGCGCAGGTGAGCGCATTGAAACCGTCGGTGCTGATTCTTCTTGGCGATAACACCAACAGCGGCAGGTATCCGGATCTCATCCGGATGAAGAAATATCTGAAGCCGCTTGTTTCTGATGGAATCAGTCTGATCATGATTCCGGGCAACCATGATTTTGACATCGGCTCCGTGGCGGACTATGAGCGCCTGTTCTTCCCCCTGCTGAACCCGCTGGCAAGAGACCCCCATTCTCTTTCCTATTCCAGAAGGATTGAGGACGTGCTGTTTCTGGCAATGGATGATCATGAAGATCACAGATCCCCTGCCGGCGTGCTGAAAAAGGAAACTCTCCGCTGGCTGGAAGAGCAGCTGATTTACGCCGCAGACGAAAACCTGCGGGTCATCTTCCTTTCCCACCATTCACTGCTGGCCGAAGACTGGCAGCCGCGTCCGGAATTCTATTGCCTGCAGCCTGCTTCCGTTCTGCCGCTCTTGCAGAAATACGGCGTCAAGCTTGCCTTCTGCGGACACACCCATGACGCCTGCATCGCCCGAAGCGGCGGCCTTTACGAAACCGCTGTGCCGATGGCCGAGGAAAGCGGACATCTCTTCGGTCTGCTTGCCATAGACAATGCACGCGCTGAATACTCACTGCATAAAATCATTTTCCCTTCGCCATACGCTGAACTGATTGAGACAGCAGACCGTGAAGCCGCGCAGTCAAAAAAAGCTGTTTTCGCAAAACTGCTGGAAAACAGCGAAGGAAATCAGAATGAAATGATTGACGTCCTGCTCGCTTTCACCCATGCCCATGACTGCGGCGTGATTCATGAGGAAAGAGACAGGATCATGGCGATGCCCGGATACCGGGATGCCATGAAGAATCTCAAAGACAATGCCTGGGGCCGCTGGATAGCGTGCCTGATGGGTGAAGGAAGACTGCCGCAGAACCGGCTCTCCATTGATTTTTAATCCACATTGAGACGGATGATCCAGTCCGTCTTTTTGATTTTCCAGATTGCCCAGACCGTTTTTAAAAGATAATCAATCCTCAGGCTGAGATAAATCCAGAACGGATCAAGCTTCAATACAAGCGCCACCAGGAAACCGGCAGGAATGTTGACAAGCCATGTTGTAAGAAGATCCACTTTCGTTACCGCGGCCGCCTGTCCGCCTCCGCGCAGCACGCCTTTGGCCAGAATCATCTGCGTGGTCAGGAAGAAGACGGCGATCCCCGCCGCTTTTGTCAGCTTCGCGGCGGTCGCGACGGTTTCCGGAGAAACATTGAAGAAGCCGGTGATCCAAGGCGCGATGATCTGCGTCAGAACAGCCGCGCCAAGACCGATCAAAGCTGAAAGATGAATGAAATATCCGGCATAGTCATCCGCTTTTTCCGTTTCGCCGGCGCCGATGACATTGCCGATCATGACGTTGGCGCCCATCGCCATACCGAACAGGAACAGCGAGGAAATGGTCCAGATGTTATGAACAATGGTGTTGGCGGCGATATAGTACTGGGAAACACGGCCGGTGATCATGGCCGCGGCGGACACGTTGAGGTTGCCGGTCACTTCGGAAATGATGCTCGGGGTGCCGATTTTGATAAAATCCCCTCTGGCTGAGCCATCAAGCTTCAGCTTCAGATCCTGGAGGCGGAAACCGAGTTTCTTATCCCTTGCCATACCAATCAGGACCACAGCCAGTTCCACCGCCCTTGCCATCACGGTGCCAAGCGCCGCTCCTTTAAGTCCGAGCGCCGGGGCGCCGAGGTTGCCGAAAATAAAGATCCAGTTGAAAAACACGTTGGCGATACACGCGAACAGCGAGGAGGTAAAGCCGAGACGGCTGATGCCGGCGGCCCTTAAAATAATCACGGCGGCCAGCGGTACCGCCTGCAGCAGCATCGTCAGCGAAAGAATCTTCAGATAGGCGCCGCCGCTTGCGATAATCTCCGGGTTGTCTGTGTAGATTGAAATGATAAATGTCGGAAACAGCAGTGTGAGGAAAAAGAAGAGCACGCCGATGATCATACTTGCCTTCAGGCAGAACGCCAGCATTGCCTTCACCCTGTCAGGCCTTTTGTTTCCCCAGGCCTGGGAAGCGATGATCAGGCCGGCATTGGCAATGCCCATGACGACCGTCATGTAAAGATAGGGAAACTGGGAAGAAATATTGACTGATGAAAGCGCGATATCGCCGAGCGTTCCGACCATGACTGTGTCAATCAGGTTGACCACCATATTGATCACAGACTGCAGCCCGATCGGCAGCGCGATCAGGATCAGCTTTTTCAGGAATTCCCTGTCTCCGAACAACCTTGCCATCACTTGATTCTCCTTCTGTGCCATTACATCTCACAATTCATACAAAAAAGCAATTCATATGCGCCGTAAACAAAAACCACCGGGGATTCCGGTGGCAGAACATGATCTCAGAGTTTTGGGGGAATCTGCAGATCTTGTCCCATACAAATTAACATAAGCAGAAACAACGTTCAATCATCCCAGTCTGAACTTTTATGTCATTATGGGCAGATTGTCAACGGCGACAGGCTTTTTTTCTGAATTATTTACAGTCAGTTTTCATATTCAACTGACATTGTTTCAATTAATGGAAACTCTTCACCCAGTTGATCAGAGAATCATGCCAGATGTTCTGACGCACATCACGTTCCATCTGATCCGTGACCGGTCCGTTTCTGCGCATCCGCTCCAGGATTTCCTCCTGCAGTTCCTCCACGCTCATTTCCTCAAAGGATTTGCCTGCCCTCTGTTCTTTTGTGACGGCGGGCTTTTTCACTTCTTTCTTTGCCGGCTGCGGTTTCACTTTCTTTGTCACTGGCGCAAACGTCCTGCCTGCGGGAATCCAGATTTCCCCGCCGCATGCCTCCACGCTCACATGAAGCCTGCCGTTTTCGGCTTTGACCTTCTGTCCGCTTAATGCGCCGGTGTAAGAACCCTGGGCCGGCACGTCAAACGATGCGGGCTGATCAGCGTTATTGACAGTGATGATGACATTGCCGCGGGCAAAGGCATACTGGCCGGTCGTCAGGGAAAGCTCGCGGTATTCCCCATAGCGCAGTTCTTCTGTTTCGGCATGGATTTTTCCCAGCGCCGCCACCAGCATGGTGCATGGATTCTCTTTGATGGCGTTTCTGTAATCCGAAAGCTTCAATGCAGGTCTTAAGGGAGCGTCGGTGCCGTATGTCTTCTTTCCTTCAATGCCGAACTCGCTGCCATAGTAAATTGACGGGATGCCCGGCAGTGTGTAGAGAAGAATATGAACAGGTGTGAAGTGGGCTTTGTTCGTCAGCTTTGTCATGATTCTTTCGACATCATGATTATCGACAAAGTTGTACAGCTTCAATTCCTGCGGGCACATGTCCAGCTGCCTTTTGACGGTGTGGGCGATCTCAAAATAGTTGTGATCGTTATGGCCGGAGTACAGTCCTTTGTGCAGGGCGTAATTGGTGACGGAATGAAGGGTCTCATCATTGGCCCATCGTGAGTAGTCGCCATGGATCACTTCGCCCATCAGCCAGAAATCCTCTTTGACTTCATTGGCAGTGCGGCGCAAAACCTTCATGAAACCGAAATCAAGCACATCGGCGGCGTCCAGGCGGATGCCGTCAATGTCAAATTCCTTGACCCAGTACCTGATCACATCGCAGATGTAATTCTGCACCTGCGGGTTTCTCTGGTTGAGCTTTGCCATGATGTTGTAGCCGCCCCAGGCGTCATAGCTGAAGCCGTCGTTGAATTCATTGTTGCCCCAGAAGTTCACATTGCAGTACCAGTCGCGGAACTGTGAATTCTCACGGTTTGCCTGCAGGTCCTTAAAGGCGAAAAAGCCTCTGCCGGTGTGATTGAACACGCCGTCGAAAATGACCCGGATTCCCGCCGCGTGGCACTTCTTCACAAACTGAACAAGATCCTCATTGGTGCCGAGTCTTCTGTCCAGTGTGTAATAGTCGCTTGTTTCATAGCCGTGTCCCGAGGATTCAAACAGCGGACCGATATAGAGTCCGGTGCAGCCAAGGGCGTGGATATGGTCAATCCACTCTGTGATCTCATTCAGTCTGTGTACCGGCTCACCGCCGTCGTTATGTTCCGGCGCCCCGCATAAACCCAATGGATAAATGTGGTAAAACACCGCGTCTTCATACCAGCTCATATTCAATACCTCTTTACTGATTCAGTTCTTTATTTCTGATCCGGATTGCGCACAGCCTTCACCGTAAAGGTGCGGCCGCCGGTGTATGTCAGCGCGAAACGGACCGGTGTCTTTTCATATTCCGCCTCTTTGTTGAGGGTATATTCACATAAAGCAATTTCATTTTCCTTCGCTGCGGACGTGCAGGAAAGCACCAGTGTGCCGTCCTTTTTTTCCTGGATCCCGGTGACGCTGACCTGCGTGCGCAGATGGTCTTCCAGATGGATTCTGATTTCTTCCGCGTAGCGCTCACGTGTGTTCCTGATCAGCTTTTTCAGTTCTTCTTTTTCATCGCGGTATTCATTCATCATCCGCTGTTTTCTGTAAACCGTGATCCGGATCAGGCACAGCACAAGCAGAACCGCAAAACCTGCCGCCAGTCCCGTGTGGGCGCGCATTGCGAGCGAGGGGACAATAAAAAGAAGCGCGCAGACACATGAGAAGATCAGGGCGCCGCTCTTCTTCGCGCCGGGGAATGCCGAAGCGGAAGAAAGCAGTGCGAAGGCAAGAACGGTCATCTCCCTCTGATCCGGCTGAGGCTGCTCAAGGCTCACAAAAAAAGCGTACAGCGTCCAGATGAGAAGGATGACTGCGGGAATTCTGAGGATCACCGAAGCGTCTGTGTCTTCCCCGGGCTTAAAACTCTCCCAGAGCTCAACGCCGGTTTCTTCAGCCAGTGTTTCAGCCGGTGAGGTGAAAGTCATATTGGTGAGGACAGCCGCCCTGTCAAGGCCATAGTAGGTCATGCCGGCATAGGCCTGCTGCACCGCGTCATTTCCGACCGGCGAACTGTAATACTTGCACTGGAATCCCCAGGAAATCCCCCGGTCCGAAGCGATCAGATCAATGCCCTGATCATGCGATCCTTTGGTCATCCGGATGTTTTTATAGCCCAGTTTCGCCAGTTCCTGCGCGCACCAGCGCTCATACTCCGTTCCTGTCATATCCGCAATTATAGCAGAACAAAAGAAAACCGGAACGCGTCCGGTCTCTTAAATCTCTGTGTCTTTGGGTTCCGCTGCGGATGACTGCAGCAGCGCCTGGGCCTGGATGGCTTCGGTTTTGAAGCGCTCGGCGTCGGCTCTTGCGGCGGCAGCTTCCTCTTCAAGACGGCGGTTCTTCGCCTCTTCCTCTTCCCTTCTGGCTTTTTCCTGAGCGGCCATTTCACGCTCCTTGCGGCGGATACTGCTGCCCATGCGGACGGAAAGGCTGAACAGAAGGAAGGCGGCGATCATGCAGATAATCCCTATCAGCATGTACAGCATGCCCTTCTTGCAGTCAGCGTTGGTCATAAGGCTGGTGAGTTTGTTGACAAAGGTGTGGTTTGTCAGGTAGGTATACAGCATGAGTCCCATTCCGCCGATCAGCAGGATGAGCGACAGAAAGCTGACGATTTTCTTCATGATCTTCATATCAGGATCCCCCGGTGCCTATATTATAGCAGGGAACCCGGAATTTCTCACCCAAACCGGATGTCCGGGATGCAATGAATGCGGTTTCCGCCGCGAGAAAGCGAAAAAAACGTGATGTGACATGATGAAATTCGCCGCGGATAATGGTATGATACTTCTGTTCGGTTGATATGACCGGTCATATCTTTTATGATATGCGATCAAAGGAAAGGAGTTACCATGCCCAGAGTAGTCGTTAAGGAAAATGAAGATCTCGATTCCGCACTGCGCAGATTCAAGCGTCAGGTCAACAACAGCGGAGTTCTCGCAAAGTGCCGTGCAAAGGAATTCTATGTCAAGCCCGGTGTCGCGAGAAGACTTAAGAGCGAAGCTGCCCGTAAGAAGAGAAGAAAGTAATGGATAAACCTGTCAGGACTAAGGGGATCAGAATACAGAAGGGTGAATCAACGCTGGATAAGCTGAGAGGAATCATTCCCCACTGGATTCACGATACCAGGGAAGATCCGTCTTCAGTCACTGGTGTGATTTATCTCAGAACCTGCAGATGTTCCGAGTGCGGATTCCAGGTCAGCTTCGAAAAGCCGTTCTGCCCGCACTGCCAGGCTGAGATGAGGAAATTCAAGGGTATCTGACATGGACAGAATCATCTTTGATTTCGAGACGGAAACATTCACAGCTGAAAATGATGACGGCAGCATCCAGCAGAAGATTCCGGGACTGAAAAACTCCCGCGAAAGGATTCTGGCTGACGCCGGCATCATGATGATGGACGCTTCGGAAATGGGTGACCTGTTCAGGCAGTTTCAGGATGTAACCCTTGATCAGGAAGAATTCTTTGAGAAACTCATGGAAAAGATTCTTGATCACATCAAATCTCAGTACCATGACTCACTGAACTGACATTATTCAGAATATGAAAAAGAACCTGCTGGCCCAGGTTCATTTTTCTTTTGGAGGGATTGAATACGAATGTCTTCCGACAATGTAATCTTAAAGCGCGTGTGTGTGAGGCGCGTGGCAGAATTGTGAAAGTTCTGTGTTATCATTAGAAAAACGGAGGTACATTCAATGAAATGCCCAAGATGCGGAAAATCCATTCCCGACCGCGCTTTCCAGTGCCCCTACTGCAATAAACGGACGAAAAAAGGCTGGCAGCATGAAGGTGAAAAGCTGGTCGCGCCATTAACCAAAGCGATCAAAAAAATTACAAAGAAATAAAAATCGTGCATTAACTCTCCGGCACAGCTTCTGAAGCGGAAATTATTTAAACAAGTTTGATAAATCCGCAAAAAAGGATATTGACCTTTTAATCAATCAATACTATTATCACTTTCACTGATTAAAGGAGTCGATGCAATAAAATGAGAATCAGTCTAACAGACGCGGCCTACGATTATCTGAAAACCGTCAATTCATGTGTACCATTCAATGAACTCTACAGCAAAGCAGCGGAAAAAGCGGAAATTCCCGAAGACCAGCTGAAGCGCAAGAGAAGTTCTTTCTATTCCCATCTTTCCCTTGATTCAAGGTTTACCCAGCGTGAAAACAACACATGGGACCTCACCGAGAATCACAGCTATGATGAAACACACATCACAGTTGAAGAGATGGACACAGACGATGATGAGGAAGAAACAGAAGACATTGAACTGACCGAAGGTGAAGACGGCGAATCCGCGGAGAATCTGGACGAAAGTCAGACAGAAGAATACTAATTCATACAATAACGAAAAGGAGCGTGAGCTCCTTTTATCGTGTTCAGTTTTCCGTATACTCAACCCAGCCGCCGCCGTCCGCGACCCAGCGGTCTTTGCCGATCCTGTACCATGTGTAGCCTTCCGCCTCACGGATTTCATAGACATCCCATTCACTGCCCTTATCCGGTTTGCCGAGCTTTTCTCCGTCTGTGGACGGGAGTGATCGGCTGTTGAGATTGTCGATGAGCACCTTCAGGATTCCGATGGATTCTTCCTGTGCTGCTTCCTGCTCTTCAAAAGGCTCTTCGTGATAGTCACCGGAGCAGGTTTCATCATTGACCGGGATGTTCTGTTTCAGCGTATTTGCCAGATCAAGGACGCCATAGAGACCGTTGTACTCCACAAAGGCGCGGCCGCCGTTGATCATGCTCGCATAAGTGAAAACAGCTTCGGTGACCTGCCTGCCCTCTTCATCGATGTAGGCCCATTTTCCGTTGATTTTCACAGGCGCATACCCTTCCATGAAGAATCCGGTTTTCTCATAGACGGGGCCGCCTGTGATATCTTTTCCCTCTGCCGAGACGAAGCCTGTTTTCCCCGGATCATTCCAGTCATCCTTTTCCGTGACCGTGACATAGCCGTTGACAAAGCTGCTGCAGTGATAGTCTGTCTCCATCATGATGGAGGTATCTTTTGCGATGACCGCGCAGCCGATGGCATTTCCGCTGTCATCCGTCACATCCATGACCTGCCTTGCGTCAAACTGGTTTTCGTAAGCCATCGCAGCCCCGGAAGCCGGATCATCGATCAGAACCTCATGGTTTCTGACATACGGCGCCGGCGCCCAGCCGCCAAGACCTCCTGTCACAACTTCAGAACGTGAGGTGAAACCGGCGTCAAACACACTGGTGGATTCATCGGTATCATAGACAACAAATCCCGTATAGGGCTGATATACAACAGGCAGCGAATCATCCGCGTCATACTGCTTTGTGATGTTGAAAGGCCAGACGATATTGCCGTTATAATCAATGATTCCGTATCTGCCTTCTCTGCCGGCAATCAGGCAGTCATTGCGGTAGCCGGTGACCTCATCACTGAAGCCGGTCTGAGCATTGGCGGCCCATTCAGAAGGATAGCCTGTATATTCGATGCGGGCGCCCAGAATATACGGATAAGCCTTCATTTCACCCGCAATATCGAGTTCCATGGACGGTTCCTTCACCCATATGACTTTGCCGGCCTGAACCGGTTCTTCCGTTTCCTGTTCCGCTGGCTCCTGTGAGTCGGGAAGAGCTGCAGCTTCTTCTGTCACGGCGCAGGCTGCCAGCAGCAGCGAAGCGCACAGTAAGAATGTCAGTTTTTTCATTGGCGGTTTTTCTCCCTGAATATCATTTCAATGATAGCATATCCCTTTGCATGCACTGCCATCATCCTTGTAGTACAATCTTAAATGCATGATTGGAGAATGCTATGAGTGAGAAACTTTATTTCGCGTCTGACTATATGGAAGGCGCCCTTCCCGAGATTCTTGAGCGCCTTTGCGCGACGAATCTTGAAAAGACTTCCGGCTACGGCATAGATCCCTACAGCGAAGCAGTCCGCAGTAAAATCCGCATCCTGTGCAACGCTCCGGCTGCGGAAATCCAGATTCTGGCCGGCGGCACCCAGGTCAACGAAACCGTCATCACTTCCCTTCTGCGTCCTTACCAGGGCGTGATCGCGGCGGAAACGGGACATATCGCGGTTCATGAAGCCGGCGCCGTGGAAGCAGGCGGCCACAAGGTGCTGACCCTGCCCCATGAATACGGCAAGATCAGCGGCGATCAGATCCGCGCATACTGCAAAGCTTTCTATAATGACGCCAATCATGACCACATGGTCATGCCAGGCATGGTTTATATTTCCCAGCCGACGGAATACGGCACCCTTTATTCTCTGGATGAACTGCGCGACCTGCATGACGCCTGCCGTCAGTTCGGCATGTATCTTTACGCCGACGGTGCCAGACTCGCCTATGGTCTGGCGGCTGAAGAAAATGATGTGACTTTACTCGATCTTGCCGAGCAGTGCGATGTTTTCTATATCGGCGGCACAAAATGCGGCGCTTTGTTCGGCGAGATGGTCGTCATTCCTGATCCCGGCCTGATTCCCCATTTCTTCACCATCATCAAGCAGAGAGGCGCGCTTCTTGCCAAAGGCAGAATCACCGGTCTGATGTTCGATACCCTCTTTACTGACAATCTCTATGAAAAAGCCGGCGAAAACGCCCTGAGGCAAGCGGCAAAAATCAAAAAAGCCCTCAAAGACTACGGATACCGTTTCTTCTTTGAGACGCCGACCAACCAGATCTTCATTATCATGGACAATCAGAAGCTTGAAGCGTTCGGAAAAGAATGTGAATACAGCTTCTGGGAGACGTATGGCGAAACAGACACCGTCATCCGTCTTGCGACATCCTGGGCAACAAGTCCTGAAGATACTTCCGCTTTGATTGAACTGCTGGAAAAATACCGTTAACGAAAAAACTGATCAGCTTAGTCTGATCAGTTTTTAAAGTCTGTAAATCTGTTTTCTGTCAAGGCAGAGACACGTCAGCACGCCGTCTTCGCCGTATTCGCAGCCGGTGTCGATATCGACAAGAGTGATGCCGTTGGAGTATGTGCGCTCAAAGATGTGGCGCGGGGTTCCGCCGGGAATCCGGCCGGTTTCCAGATGGCCGACCATGCATGTAAGCGGAGACTGCGGCGGCAGTGAGGAAAGATTGCGGATCGAGAACGGCCCGGTTCCGAAGACCAGATCACAGCATGCGTTCAGGTCGGCGACTTCACCGGTATGCCAGTCCTCACGCTCATAGGTGAAGCCGGCATGCGACAGCATGATCTCTTCCCCGTCCACCTCAAGCATTTTCACCAGCATCGTTTCATAGCGCAGATACTCATACATCATATTCTGCGTCCGCTCATCCAGCCGGGAGAAATCGTTCAGCGTCACGCCGCCTCCGGAGTAATCCGAAAGCCAGCTGTACGGGGTTTCAATCCCCTCAAGATATGCCAGCATCATCCATTCATGATTGCCAAGAAACGGCACCACGTTGGGACGCTCCATCATATCCAGAAGGATCCGGATGCCGTCTTTTCCCCTGTCGATCACATCGCCCAGGATGAAAAGAGTATCCTCTTCGCTGAGATGGATCCTCTCCAGCATCCGCATATAACGGTCATAAAGGCCGTGAATGTCGCTCATTACATATAAACTCATGGGAATACTAACAGAATATCATAAATAATTAATCTGCACACCGATGGAAACAGGCTCATTTGTTTGCATTATGTGCCCTTGATGATTACAATATACTTTGTTCAAGGAGGAATAGAATCAATGAACATTATGAACCGTACAAAGAAAGATATTGCAGCTGTGGTTGCAGAACAGACAGGAATGACAAAGAAGGATTCCGAAGCTGCTGTCAACGCTGTTTTTGAAACTATTACTGAGACACTGAAGGACGGCGGTGAAGTTTCCATCGCCGGCTTCGGCAAGTTCGTTGTTGCTGAAAAGCCCGCCCGCCAGGGAATCAATCCGGCAACAGGCGAAAAGATTGAAATCGCAGCTTCCAGAGCTCCGAAGTTCAAAGCCGCAAAAACACTCAAGGACGAACTCAAGTAATCCCTGATTCCAGCATGTCCGCCAATATCGGCGGACATTTTTTAAGTTGCCATGCATTAATGAGTTTTCAGATACATTTCACAGAGATTCATATACAATATTCCTGTTATGGCAGCCCGTAAGAAAAGAACAGCAGCGAAAATAAATCCGGCGGAAATGCCCCGGATGCCAAGGGCCCGCAGAAAAGGCGGACAGTACATTTACCCTGCCGGCGCGTACCGCAAGGCGATGATCGCTCCTCCGGCCTCCATGCCGGTGATCATCACTGAAGCCCCGCCCGTCAAAGAACTGCCTGTTCAGGAGGAACCCATCGTTGAAGCTCTTCTTCCATCAGCGGAAGCGGAAAGTTCAATTGCGGTTCCCGTTCCAAAGCCGACTCACCGCTACTGGTTTGCGGCAGGCGGCATTCTTGCGGCAATCGCTCTTATTGCGGCACTTCTTCCAAAAGGAGCCGGCGCACAGAATTCATACGCGACCAAACTGCGGCCGCTTCCCCAGACCCGGGACACATCTGCTGTTTCCGGCGGGGAATCCGGCTATGCTTTTGATATTTATACGGATCTGGAAACCCTGCGCCAGCCGCTCGAGGATTATATATCTGAGCTTGAAGGCGACTGGGCGGTTTATCTCAAGGATCTTAACAGCGGCCAGGTGCTGACCCTCAATGACACGCAGATGCCCTCCGCTTCTCTGATCAAGCTCTTCGTCGCAGGATGCTATCTGGAAGAAAGCGAAAAAGGAAATATCACACGGACAGAAATACTGGATCATAATCTGGAACTGATGATCACTGTGAGTGACAACGACGCCTGGACAAGTCTGGAGACAGCCATTGGCCACGGCTCGCCGGATAACGGTCTGCAGATGGTGACCGCGTTTGCCCAGGATCACGGCTATAAGGATACCGGCCGTCTGATCGGAGCTTCCAGCATCTATTCACCGGACGCCGAGAACTACAGTTCCGTCAGTGACATGGGCAGAGTGCTGGAGGAAATCAACAGCGGCACATATGTGTCGGAAGCGGCGAGCGAAATCATTCTGAACCATATGAAGAACCAGCAGAGGACCTCAAAGATCCCGGCCGGACTTCCCGAAGGCACTGCATGCGCCAACAAGACCGGAGAGCTCAAAGGCGTCGAGAACGACGCGGCCATCGTTTACGGAACAGATACGGATTATATTCTTGTGATTATGTCGAACAACAATTATAAAGGGACAGAACCTCTTACAGAGATGAGCGCCATGATCTATGAAGCGCTCAATCCCGGTCAGGAGACAGGTGAACAGTGATGAAATACGTGAAAGAAATCGGAATCAGTGAAATTGAAGGCTACTCATTCGGCAATGCCGAATATGAAGAAGCGGCGACCGGCTGCACGGTCATTCTGACCGGCGAAGGCGCGGTCTGCGCGGTTGATGTCAGGGGCGGAGCTCCGGCTTCCCGCGAACATGCCCTTCTCAATCCGTTAGCCGATAACAGCTGCGTCAACGCGGTTGTGCTCAGCGGCGGCAGTGCCTTCGGTCTGGACGCTTCCAGAGGCGTCATGAACTATCTTGAAGAGAGAAACACAGGCTTTGCGACCGCCTATGGCGTTGTGCCGATTGTCTGCTCCTCCTGTCTGTTTGATCTTGGTCTTGTCAGATCGGATATCAGACCGGACGCGGCACTTGGCTATCAGGCCTGCCTGAACGCGGAGAACCCCTCTCTTTTCAAAGGCGGCTCCTATGGCGCCGGATGCGGCGCTACGGTCGGAAAATTCCTTGGCCCTGAGCATTCCATGAAATCAGGCCTTGGCATTTACGCGGTGCAGCTGGGCAGTCTGAAAGTCGGCGCCATTGTCGCGGTCAACGCGGCCGGCGATATCTATGATGAAAACACCGGAAAAGTCCTTGCCGGCGTTGTCGAAAGAGAAACCGGTGAATTCCTGCATGCGGAAGAATGCCTCTATGCGGCAAGTGAAAAAAGAGACCTGTTCAATCAGAACACAACCATCGGCGCCATCATCACCAACGGAAAATTCACCAAAACAGAACTGACGAAGATTGCCGGCATGGCCCATAACGGCTATGCCAGAGCCATCCGTCCGGTCCATACCATGTTTGACGGTGATTCCATCTACGCCCTTGGCAACGGAAAGGTCAGCGCCGATCTCAATACCGCCGGCACGCTTGCGGCTGATGTGATGGCTGAAGCGATCCGCAGGGCGGCTGTCATTCACGGCCACGATTACGGTCTTGGCTTGTAAAAAAAGCCACGTATCGTATAATACAAGGCAATACAGGAGGATTTGCGTATGGCAAGAGTATATAACTTCTCAGCCGGACCGGCTGTGATGCCCGAAGAGGTTCTTGAAGAAGCCGCTGCGGAAATGATGGATTATCAGGGAACCGGCATGTCGGTCATGGAGATGAGCCACCGTTCATCCATGTACCAGAAAATCATCGATGAGGCGGAGCAGGACCTGCGCGATCTCATGAACATTCCCGACAACTATAAAGTGCTGTTTATCCAGGGCGGCGGTCATGTGCAGTTCGCGATGGTGCCGATGAACCTGTTTGTGAATAAAGTCGGCGACTACATCCTGACCGGACAGTGGGCGACAAAGGCCTGGAAGGAAGCGAAGCTCTACGGCACCGCCAACGCCATCGCCTCAAGCGAAGACAAAAAGTTCAGCTATATTCCCGACTGTTCCGAGCTGCCCGTTGATGAAAACGCTGATTACGTCTATATCTGTCTCAACAACACGATCTACGGCACTGTTTATCATGAACTGCCCGACACAAAGGGAAAGGACCTGGTTGCGGATATCTCCTCCTGCTTCCTTTCCGAACCGCTGGATGTCTCGAAATTCGGCATCCTGTGGGGTGGGGTTCAGAAGAATGTCGGCCCGGCCGGACTGGCCATCGCCATCGTCCGTGAGGATCTGATCCGTGATGATGTGCTGCCGGGAACCCCGACGATGCTGAAGTATAAGACATACGCTTCCAGCGGGTCTCTCTACAACACCCCGCCCACATACAACATCTACATCTGCGGCAAGGTCTTCAAATGGCTCAAAAAGCAGGGAGGCCTTGAGGAGATGAAGAGGCGCAATGAAGAAAAGGCAGCCATTCTCTATGACTTCCTTGACTCCTCCGCGCTTTTCCATGGCACCGCCGCGAAGAAGGACCGTTCGCTTATGAACATTCCCTTCGTCACTGATGATCCCGATCTCAACGCCCTGTTCCTGAAGGAAGCGGAAGAAGCCGGTTTCGTCAATCTCAAAGGTCACCGTTCCGTCGGCGGCATGCGGGCAAGCCTCTATAACGCCATGCCGAAAGAAGGCGTTGAAAAGCTCGTCGCATTCATGAAGGAATTCGAAAAGAAACACAGCTGATCAGACAAAATGCCGGTTTAACACGCCGGCATTTTCTTATTCTTCAGTTTTGCTGTCCTCCACGTTCACCAACAGAATTTTTGTGATTTCCTCCTGCCCCGCCTTCAGCCGGTAAACCGCCGCGTGCGTTCCGGGCATCGAAGTATCAAGTCCGGAGGGAAGGCTGAGCTTTTCCGCCTTTTCACAATAGGAAGCCACATATTTCATCGGCTCGAATTCCTCCCCTTCCTCAATCGTTACTTCCGAAGCGCTGAGATTGAGATAAAGCGGATCCGAAGCCCGGATATAGCCATCCGTAATCAAAGCCGCCCCCAATACCAGCAAAGCCCCGCACGCGCACCATGTTCTTATGGATGAGCGGTGTGCAGCTGTCTCTCCTCTTTGAAGCGAGAGTCTGATCTTTTCCATGTCCCTGTCGCTGTACCATGGCCGGCACATCTTCCTGACGTCCTTTACTGACAGTCCGTCGGTAAGGGCGGTGCGGATCTCCTGCATCTGCAGAAAACTGTAGCGGTGTTTCGCGTAAAGCCGGATCTGCTTTTCATCAAGACCCGCCTTTACTCCAAGCTCAATCTGTTCTTTCTGTAATGTGTTCCATTGCATATATACTGCCTCCTGTGCTCACAGATATATAGGCGTTTTCCCTGGGAATTCCCCTTCTTCTTTTTCAAAGAATTTAAGATGCTGTTTTTCATTGGAAGACACCTGTTTGCGCAGAAGGTAAAAAACAATTGAATGAAACGGTCTGCTTAGGTACAATGTTTAATAAGTTTACGGAGGGTTTTTATGAATATTGTCTGTCTTGATATGGAAGGTGTCCTTGTCCCGGAAATCTGGATCGCGTTTGCGGAAGCCAGCGGAATCAGCGTTCTGACAAGAACAACCCGTGATGAGCCGGATTACAATAAACTGATGAACTGGCGGATCGGCATCCTCAAGGAAAACGGTCTTGGTCTGAAGGAAATCCAGGAAGTTATCGCGAAAATCGAACCGCTCGAAGGCGCCAGGGAATTCCTGGATGAACTGCGTTCAATGACACAGGTCGTGATCCTTTCCGATACATTTGAACAGTTCGCGATGCCGCTCATGAAGAAACTGGGCTGGCCGACCCTTTTCTGCAATACCCTTGAGGTCGCTGAAAGCGGTGAGATCACCGGCTTCACCATGCGGGTGGAGCAGTCCAAGCTGACTACCGTAAAAGCCCTGCAGTCGATCGGCTTTGACACGATCGCCGCCGGCGACAGCTACAATGACCTCGGCATGATTCAGGCTTCCCAGGCCGGATTCCTGTTCAGAAGCACGGAGCAGATCAAGAAGGACTATCCTGAGATTCCTGCCTATGAGACTTTTGATGAACTGCTTGCGGCCATCAAGAAAGCTCTCTGATCTTTTTCCTGCAAACCACACCGGTGCCCCTGCGGCACCGTTTTTTGTTCCGCGCTTCAGCCGGCGTGAACAAAAAGAAAAACCCCGCTGCGAGCAGCGGAGTCTTCTGTCCAACAAAATGCGTAACTTTGTACAGAAAGCGATTAACGCTTGGAGTACTGAGGTGCACGTCTTGCGCCTTTGAGACCGTACTTCTTTCTTTCCTTTTCACGGGAATCACGTGTCAGGAAACCAGCCTTCTTGAGAACAGGTCTGTAATCAGCACTTGCTTCGAGAAGAGCACGGGAGATACCATGTCTCATCGCACCGGCCTGGCCTGTATAGCCGCCGCCTGCGACGTTGATCTTGATATCGAACTGTTCTTTTGTCTCAGTCAGAACAAGCGGTGAGTTGACTACCATTCTCAGAACAGCCTGAGGGAGGTAATCCTCGAGTGAACGTCCGTTAACTGTGATCACGCCTGTACCCGGAGTCATGAAGACACGGGCAACGGACTTCTTACGGCGTCCTGTACCAACATAAGTAACTGTTGACTTTTTCTTAGTTGCCATCTTTCATTTCCTCCTTATTTGACCTTCAGCTCAACAGGTTTCTGAGCTGCATGCGGGTGATCCGGTCCTGTGTAGACGAATACATGCTTGCGCTGAACATCGCCCAGCTTGTTGTGCGGCAGCATGCCCTTGATTGCTCTTTCAACCCACTCGACTGTGTACTTTTCACGCATGAGCTTAGTGCTTCTGACCTTCATGCCGCCGGGATAGCCGGAGTGTCTGTAATAGAACTTCTTCTCATCCTGGTCGCCAGTGATCTTCACTTTGTCAGCGTTAACGACGATGACATAGTCACCGCAGTCAACATGGGGTGTGTAAGCAGGCTTGTGCTTGCCTCTTAAAACTGTCGCAACCTGAGTTGCAAGACGGCCGAGTGTGCAGTCTGTCGCATCGACGACATACCACTTATGCTCGACTTCATTTGGTTTTAACATCGTTGTCTGACGCATTTTTCATCCTCCTAATGTAGTTTCCGGGGCTACATTCAGAAATGGTGGTCGCTGTATATTTTAGTTGAATCACTGTAGCAAGTCAAACAGTTTTCAATCGAATTTCAGCCGAATTTCCGCGGATTTCACGGTGTAATTCCGATTGGCTTCTCCGCCTCAGAAACAGGCGGCTGAACAGACCTGTTCCGCAATCAAAACTGCCTCTTTGATAGAGGCAGTCTTTGCTTATTTCTCCTGTTTCAGAACAATCTTCACTTCAGCGCTTTGGGAGGCTCCGTTTTTGATCAGCCATTCCTGAAGCTGTGCGCGCAGGCATTCCGCCCGCAGGCGGTCTGTTTCCGTATACACTTCCACAATACAGCCCTCTTCCGGGGATATTGCGGACATGATTCCAAGCTGCTGCTGGGAGGTTCTGTATGTCATGACATAATAACGGGGCCACTTTGACTCACTGACATCCCTTTCAAGGCTGTCTATGGTATGTCCTTCGGGAAGATCATCATCGGCGAGAAACTCGCGGATCATGACTTCTTCATTTAAGGCGCAGATTTCAAAGTACTCCACCTTTTCCAGGGTGAGACCGTTTGCCGGCGCGTTTTTCCTGGCGATGGTCTTGGATCTTGCCTCCAGCATTTTCTGAATGTCTTCCGGCTCCAGGCGTCCCCTGCCGACTTCCACCAGCTGAGCCGCCATCATTCTTACCATGTAGCGCAGAAAGCCTTTGCCATGGAAAGAGAGTTTGAGGATATTCCCTTCACGTGTGAAGACAATGTCATAAACGGTTCTGACCTGGTTGTGTGTTTCCGCCAATGTGTTGGAATTGAATGAAGTGAAGTCATGGGTGCCGATGAGGTACTTTGAGGCTTCCTTCATTTTTTCCACGTCCAATTTGACCGGGCACTGGTAGGCGGTATCTCGTGTAAAGACATCATACGGGCCGAGGTTGATCCGGTAATCATACTGCTTTCGCCTGACGCAGTAGCGGGCATGAAAGAGATGATCGGTTTCCTGCACATCCATGATATGGATGTCCTTTGGCAGATGGCCATTGATGGCGCCCATCCATTTTCTGGGCGTCATTTCAAGTTCAGTGTCGAAGTGGAATACCTGGGCGCTGGCATTCACGCCGGCGTCGGTTCTGCCGGAAGCGATGATGTTGATTTTCGCATGGGCGATGTCGTGGAGAACAGATTCGATCTGTTCCTGGACAGACGTGCCGTTTCTCTGCGATTGCCAGCCGGAATAAGCAGCGCCGCAATAGGCGACGGTACAGCGGTATCTCTTCATAGAATAATGGATAACGCGATCATGCCGCCAAGCAGGGCCGCGCAGATCAGCAGCAGGACATAATCCCTCGCCTGCATTTTAAGGACCTTGTAGCGGGTTCTTTTCTCACCGGGCGCGTAGCCTCTGGCTTCCATCGCGTTGGCCAGATCCTCCGCCCTCTGGAAAGCGGATACAAACAGCGGAACGATCAGGGAGAGGATCGCCATGATTCTTTCGGTGATCTTGCCTTCTTTAAGGTCAACGCCGCGGGATTCCTGGGCCTTGATGATTCTCTGTGTCTCATCAATCAGATCAGGAATAAAGCGCAGCGCGATACTGATCAGCATCGCGATTTCATGGGCCGGCACGCCGATTTTCGCAAACGGCTTGAGCAGGTCCTCGATGCCAAGCGTCATATCAAGAGGTTTTGTTGTCGCGGTCAGACATGTCGTGATCATCACCATAAGCAGAAGTCTTACGGCAATGTAAAGCGTCTGGAAAACCGCGTCGGAATACATTGTGAAAGAACCGATGGTGAACAAAGGGGTTCCGGTTTTCAGGAACAGTGTGTTGATCACCAGCAGGAACACCAGCATGAACAGCATCGGCCGCATCGCCTTCCAGATGAAGGTGAAGCTGAGCTTAGCCAGAATGATGCAGAAAGCGACCGCCGCAAACAGGATGGCATAGCCATACCAGCCGGCCGGGAAGAAGATCGCGATCAGCACCAGCAACATGCCGACAATCTTTGCCCGCGGGTCCATCTTATGGATCGGCGAATCAAGCGGGATATAGCGGCCAAGTGTGATATTACCCATGTTTCTTCACCTGCCTTGCGACTGCATAAGCCAGTCTGTCGAGATCCTGTATGTTGTCATCAATCCTGAATCCTGCTTCTTTGAGAAGATCCTTCATGCGGATCAGAGCCGGAGGAAGGATGTTCATTTCCCGGCAGAGAGATGAATCGGCGAAGAATTCCTGAACGCTTGTGTGGGTGCGGATCTTTCCGTTTTCAACAACGACCACGTTGTCGCAGTACTTGAACACCTGCTCCATGTCATGGGTGACGATCAGAACGGTTTTGCCCATTTCGCGGTTGAGTTTTGAAAACAGCGACATCATTGAAACAGTGCCCAGCGGATCAAGACCGGCTGTCGGCTCGTCGAGCACAAGGATTTTGGGATCCATCGCCAGGATGCCTGCGATTGCCGCCCTTCTCTTCTGACCACCGGAGAGTTCCAGCGGGCTTTTCTCATATGTTTCAGCAGGCAGGCCGACCATGGAAAGCGCGTGCTTTGCCTTTTTGACGGCTTCTTCTTCACTGGCGCCGAAGTTTTTAGGGCCAAAGGCAACGTCCTTGATGACGGTTTCCTCAAAGAGCTGGTATTCGGGAAACTGGAAAACCAGACCGACATCACCGCGCAGTGATTTGAGGTTTTTCGGTTTTTCGCCCGCTGTGATGGTTCTGTCGAGGATCCGGATTGTTCCTTTTTCCGGCAGTAACAATGCGTTGAGATGCTGAACAAGAGTGCTCTTGCCTGAGCCGGTCATACCGATGATGGCGGTGATTTTGCCTTCCTCGATTTCAAGATTAATGTCATAGAGAGCCTTGTATTCATAGGGAGTGCCGGTGCTGTAGGTATGGCTTACATGTTCGAATTGTATTGGCATAATTCCTTCACCAGTCCTTCCATTGTCAGATGATTTCCAACGTTGACCCCGCGGCGTTTCAAAGCGCCCTGCATTTTCATCGAGAACGGGATATCCAGCTGGATTTCCTTGAGCTTCTTTTCGTCGCTGAAGACCTCATGGGGCGTGCCTGCCATCGCGATCTTTCCGTTATTCATGGCAATGACGGCGTCGCTGTTGGCGACTTCGTCGATGTCGTGGGTGATGGAAAGAATGGTCAGGGAACTCTCCTCATGGATCTGGGTGATGACTTTTTTGATCTCATCCTTGCCCTGGGGGTCGAGCATTGAGGTCGCCTCGTCAAAGATGAGGATTTTCGGCTTCATCGCCAGAACGCCGGCAATCGCGACTCTCTGTTTCTGTCCTCCCGAAAGCCTTGTCGGCTCCTGGTCCAGATATTTTGTCATTTTGACTTTTCCGGCATTCAGGTTAATGATGTCATCCATCTGTTCCTGCGGCACGCAGTGGTTTTCCAGACCGAACGCGATGTCATCGCGGACGGTGGAACCGATGAACTGGTTGTCCGGATTCTGGAAGACGATGCCGATCATCGAACGGATCGCCGTCAGGTTTTTCATGTTGAGATCCAGACCCCCGAGTTTGATTTCGCCGCTCTTTTTTTCCAGCAGGCCGGCCAGCAGTTTGGCAACCGTTGATTTGCCGGATCCGTTGTGGCCGACGATTGTCGTGTACGATCCCTCTTCCACGCTGAAAGAGATATCGTCGATGGTTGTTTTAGTATCGTCATAGGCAAAGGTCAGATGACTGACTTCTATTGCTTTCATAGGTAAATTCTCCTTCGTTCCGGGGTGAGCGCACCCTGAACTGATAAGTAATTATAGCAGAGTGCTTAAACGATGTCGAAAAAAGCATGCCCTCATGGACATGCTCAGTCGATCTGTGATATGAAAGCTTCCGCTTCTTCCCTGACCATCGGATTTTCGGTCATGAGAATTGTGTAGCTGTAGTCTCCTTTGACGAAGAACAGCATGGATACTTTTTCGCCGTCGCCGTATTCCCTGACGTCAATGCCGCCGACATCCATGAGCTGGATGCTGCGGTACTCGCCGTCTTCAGGTTCATAAATCTCATACCCGTTGCAGGTATACGCCTTTGAGAAGCGGAGTCCTTCCTCGCCGGCGTCGTTTTTCCAGGCAACCTCCATGACCTGTCTGCTGTAGGCCTTATAGGTTTCATTGGGATAGTCCGCTAACGGCTGTTCGGGATATGTGATATCAAATGTGGAAATGGCTTTCGCCTCGTTGTAGGTGTTAAAGTCAAGCCAGACGGCGGATGGGGTCTGGCCCCAGGCGCTCTGGAAATTGACGCCGCATCCGTCTGCTTTGGAGGAAGCGGGCGACTCGCCCTTTGACAGCATAAAGAAGAAAATCACAGCGGCAGCCGCGATCAGCACAATCGCCGTAAAGGAATTCATTCCTTTTTTTGCAGGCGGGGCAGCTTCGGTTTCTTCCAGTTCTTCTTGTTCCTGAATCTTTTCCTGGTCCATTCACCGGTCTCCTTGGCGGAATCAGAGAATCTCGCAGGATTCGTAGGTTCCCTTGAGCGCTGCGGTCTGATTGGCGACGTTCAGAATATCGCTTGTGATTGCCCCGTCGGCGCCGAAGAGTCTCTTTGTGGCGGCGACAGCGTAATCGCTGCGCTCAACACAGATATAGCCTGCCTCTTCCATGATCTGTGAGAATTCCTCTGCCGCGTTGGAATTGCTGAAGTGCACGCTGTGGGTGACGCTGAGAGGTGTGTCGGCATCATACTGTTCGTTGTACTTTGCGTTATCGGCAAGTGTTGCCTCAACAAAATCCGGATTCAGGTACGGGTAGACGGCGCAGAGCTCCTGAACCTCACTGCTCTTTTCGGACGCGTCATAAACGGGCTGTTCGTCATCCTCGTCGCTGATGCGGATGAAGTTGATTTCCTCGTCATCGTCATATTTGTCGGCCTCGCGGCTGTCCAGAACCGCCTTGACGGCGAGCACTGCCAGCGCGCCGACAGCGACACTCATTGCCTTGAATAATGTTCTCTGAAACATTTCCCTTACCTCACTTAGATAACAGGTTTAATAATACCACATTAATGGTTTTCCAAATACTCCATTATTTCGACCGCGTTGGAGGCGGCGCCCTTGCGGATCTGATCGCCGCAGCACCACAGTGTCAGGGCATTGTCACGGTTCAGATCGCGGCGTACACGGCCGACATAGACGAGGTCCTGGTTGCTTGTTTCAAGCGGTGAAGGGACATGGTCCTTGACGAGCTTGTCGCCTTCAAAAGCGGCGATTGCCTTTTCGGCGTCCTCAACGGAGACATACTCCTCGGTTTCAAAAGCGGCTGAAATGGAATGGGAGCGGAAGACAGGGACACGCACGCATGTGCAGGTGACTGTCAGCTCAGGCAGATGGAGAATCTTTCTGCCTTCGTTCTGCATCTTCATTTCCTCGGTTGTATAGCCGTTGTCATTGTAGCTGCCGATTTCGGCGATGCAGTTGTAAGCGATCTGGGCCGGGAAGACATGCGGTGTGACCGCTTCGCCTTTTGCGACCTGCTCCACCTGCTCTTCCAGTTCGCGGAAGCCGCCGATGCCGGCGCCGGAAACTGCCTGGAAGGTTGTGGCGGTGACATTTTTGATTCTGGAAATCTTTGCGACCGGAGCCAGCGCCATCATTGTGATGATGGTCGAGCAGTTCGGGTTGGCAATGATGCCGTTATGCTTAAGAGCGTCTTCGCCGTTGATTTCCGGTACGACCAGGGGAACTCCGTCTTCCAGTCTGAATGCGCTGGAATTGTCGATATAAACCGCGCCGGCCGCCTGGATCAGAGGACGGTAGTATTTGGACATCGCGTTGGAAACAGCGCCGAGCACATAATCAAGGCCCTTCAGGTTTTCTTCATCCGCCACTTCAATGGTCAGCTCGCCGCCTTTGAAAGGAAGCGTCTTTCCCTTTGAGCGTTCGGAAGCGAAGACTCTGACTTCCTCCGCGTCAATATTGCGTTCTTCGATGCATTCGAGCATCTGTCTGCCGACGGCGCCGGTCGCGCCGAGAATTCCGATTTTCATGCTTTTTTCTCCTCATCCTTAATGAATTTGTCATAAATGCAGCGGATCGCCTTTTCAAAGTCGCGGTTTTCGACGCCGACGACGATGGAAAGCTCATCCGAGCTCTGGTTGATGACCTTGATGTTGATCTGGTTGCGGCCGAACTCGGATAAGAGTCTGCCGGAGATGCCGGGCACGGACTTCATGGCCCGGCCGACAATCGCGATCAGCGCCAGCCTGTCTTCGACCTTGAGGTCGTCCGGCTGAATCACCTTCTTGATTCTGGCGATGATTTCATAAATGCAGGTTTCCACGGCCTTTGTCTGAACAATGACCGAGAAGGTGTCGACGGTGACCGGAACACTTTCGATGGAGACATGGTATTCCTCGAAGATTTCAAGAATCCGCTTGAGGAAGCCGACTTCGGTGGAACTGTGGCTCTTGACGATGGTGATCACCGAATAGTCCTTGCGGCCGGTGATGCCGGTCAGGACATGCGGCGGTTCCTTTTCGTCGATTTCACTGCAGTCGTTCATGATCATCGTGCCGGGGTTGGACGGATCATTCGTGTTCCTGATGTTGATCGGGATGTTTTTGTTTTTGACCGGGAAGACAGCGTCGTCATGCAGGACGTTAGCTCCCATGTAGCTCATGCCGCGCAGCTCGCTGTAGGTGATGCGGGGAATGCGCAGCGGGTTTTTGACGATTCTGGGGTCGGCGACCATGAAGCCGGACACATCGGTCCAGTTTTCATAGACGTCGGCGTTGATGATGTTGGCGATGACGGAACCGGTGATATCGGAGCCGCCTCTGCTCATGACTCTGATGACGCCGTTGGGCATCGCGCCATAGAAACCGGGAATGACGACACGTTTTGAGCCGGCGCATTTCTGCTTGAGCAGGTCAGCCGTTCTTTCCATGTCGATGTCCCCATCATAGTGGAAGATGATGACGTCTGCCGCGTCCACAAAGTCAGCCTGCAGATATTCCGCAAGGCATCTTGCGGTCAGATACTCACCGCGGCTGACGAGATAGTCCTGGCTCATGCCGTAGTCCATCTGGGAACGGATTCTGGCGAATTCATATTCAAGATCAATGCTCAGACCAAGCTCTTCCTTGATCCGCATGTATTTTTCAGTGATCAGACTGAAGATTGGCTCCACCGAGACGCCATAGCGGATATGGGCGTCGCACAGATAGAGCAGGTCGGTGATCTTGTGGTCCTCATGGGATTCCTTGCCGCAGGCGCTGGTAACGACAAACTTGCGGGCGGGATCCTCATCGATAATATTCTTGACTTTGCGGAACTGGGCCGCGTTGGCGACGGACGAGCCGCCGAATTTCGCTACTTTGATCATTCTGCCACCTCCGCGATGAACAGCGTTTCATCATTTGCCGCGGCTGCCGCTGCGGCTGCCTCCACGAGTGAGATCTTCTTCGTCACAAACGCGAGTTCGGAAACATGCCTGTCAATCAGACCGCTGAACGCCGCCTGTTTCGCGGTGCGGACATAGAATACTCCTTTATGGGTCTGGTTGTCGACCGGTTTGACAAACTTCTCATTGATTTCCGGGTCCTGATTCTTCCAGATATCGATGATATTCTGCACAACCGCGTGGGCGGTGGGCAGGGAACCGGCGCCCTGGCCGACAAAGGCGGCCGCGCCGAGCGTCTTTGAATTCGACTCGATCACATTGAAGTTGAGCGGGATGTTGGAGAAGATATCCTCATCCTTCAAGAACATCGGAATGACGCAGGCGCTGACATAATCGCCATGGTCCGTGCCGGTGCCGATCAGCTTGCATGTACGGCCGTTGGCGGCGCAGTAGGCAAGGTCTTCCTTTTTAATGGTGCGGATGCCGAATGTCGTGATTTCACTGACATCGACAACCTTGTCAAACGCCTTGACGACAGAGAGCGCCACCTTGGAGCGCACATCATAACCGTCGATATCATCGGAAGGATCCCTTTCCGCGTAGCCAAGCTCCTGAGCCGCTTTGAGAACGTCGGAGAAGTCCGCTCCTTCCTTCTTCATTCTCTCTAAGATATAGTTGGTTGTTCCGTTGAAGATGCCGCGGAAGCTTTCGATATCATCCACCCGGCGGGTTCTGTCCAGGGAAGCCATCCAGGGAATGCCGCCGCCGCATGAAGCCTCATAGTGCACCGTGACGCCGTTGGCGACCGCCGCCGCAAAGAGGTCCTCGCAGTAGGCTGCCAGCATTTTCTTGTTGGAAGTGACAATATATTTTCCCTTTTCCAGAGCCTGCTTCGCGTATGTGTGCGCCGGTTCAAGACCGCCCATGCACTCGACAACGATCTCTATTTCAGGATCATTGAGAATTTCGCTGAAATCCATGGTGCACCGCGGGTCCACCATTTCAAATTCATCCTTGACCAGGATCCGTTTGACTTCAAGCTCTCTGACTTCCCAGGTCGCTCCTTCGTCAATAATTTCGCGGACACCCCGTCCGACAACGCCGTGTCCCAGCAGTCCAATCTTCATATCTGCCCCCTTGTTGTTTCCAATCGGAATACACTTGTTTTTAAAACGACAACATAGTATCATTTTAGCGCAGACTTTACAAGGAGGAATTATGGTACGTTATATCAGCACCAGAAACAAAGAGGACGCGCTCAGCGCCCATGAGGCCGTGATTGCCGGTCTTGCGAAGGACGGCGGCCTCTATACGCCTGAGTCCATCGGCGTCACAATCGCCCCCGAAGAAATCCTGAACGACTCCTATCAGGAATGCGCCGCGAAAATCATCCGCGCCCTTCTTGATGACTATACAGAAGAAGAAATCCGCGCCTGTGTGGAAGGCGCCTATGACGCCAAATTCGACGCAGAGGAAATCGTTCCCCTGAAGCAGATCCGCGGCGGCTGGCTCATGGAACTGTGGCACGGTCCCACCAGCGCGTTCAAGGACATCGCTCTGACCATCCTGCCAAGACTCCTGACGGCAGCCTATAAAAAAGAAAACAGAAACGATATCGTTTCCATCCTGACCGCCACCAGTGGCGATACCGGCAAAGCGGCTCTCAGCGGCTTCGCCGATGTCCCCCATACAGCGATCACCGTCTTCTATCCGGAAATCGGCGTTTCCCCGATCCAGAAGAAGCAGATGGCCACCTCCAAAGGAGAAAACGTGGAAGTCATCGCGGTCAAAGGCAACTTCGACGACTGCCAGAGAATGGTCAAGGAAGCCGTTTCCTCAAAAGAAGTTCTCGACGCTTGCGACGGCGTCACGATCTCTTCCGCCAATTCCATCAATATCGGCCGTCTGGTTCCCCAGATCGTCTACTATTATTCCTCCTACGCAAAGCTCGTCAATAACGGCACAGTCAAATGCGGCGATCCGGTCAACTTCGTTGTGCCGACCGGCAACTTCGGAGATATCCTGGCCGGCTGGCTGGCGAAACAGATCGGCTTACCCATCGGCAGACTCATCTGCGCCTCCAACTCGAACAATGTCCTGACGGATTTCATCAACACCGGCGTTTATTCCCTGGACCGTGAGTTTATTACCACAATGTCCCCTTCCATGGACATCCTGATCTCCTCAAACCTGGAACGGCTGCTGTTCATGCTGTCCGGAAACAACGACATCCGCATCAGCGCGATGATGGATGATCTCAAGGCAAAGGGTTCCTACCGCATCGACGACGTCATGCTGAAGAAGATCCAGTCCGTCTTCAAAGGCTACTGGACAAGCGAGGAACAGTGCGCCCTCACCATCCATGACCTGTTCGTCGAGCAGAATACACTGATCGACCCGCATACCGCGGTCGGCGTCAGCGCCATGGAAAGATACCAGAGAGAAACCGGCGATATGACTCCCGCCATCGTGCTCTCCACAGCCTCTCCCTACAAATTCTGCCGCGATGTTCTTTATTCCATCACCGGCGAAAAGAAGGACGATGACTTTGAAGCCATGGATGAGCTGGAAAAGATTTCCGGCATGAAGGTTCCTGCAAATCTAGCCGAATTAAAGAACATGGAAGTCCGCTTCACCCGCTCCATCGCCAAAGAAGACGGTCTTCATGTCATCGCCGAACGGATGAAGGGTCTCAGCAATGCTGAGAATTAAGGCCCCTGCCTCAAGCGCCAACCTGGGTCCCGGGTTTGACTGTCTGGGCATCGGACTGAATGTATACAACACATTTGAAGCTGAGCTTTCTGAAACAGATCTTCTTGAAAATGTGGAGGACCGCTACAATAATGCCGACAACCTCTTCCTGCAGGCGTACCGCTATGGCTGCGAGGCAATCGGGGTCAGTGATCATGTGCATGTCAGGTTTGACTGTCAGATCCCCAGCACCAGAGGTATGGGCTCCTCAGCCGCATTTATCGCTGCCGGCGTCACTGCCGCTTCCGTCCTTCACAATAACGCTCTTTCCAGAGAGGAAATCTTCCAGCTGATCACCCGCATGGAAGGCCATCCCGATAACACGGCCCCGTGTTTCTATGGCGGCTTATGCGCTTCCCTAAAAGCCTCAGACGGCACCTGGCTGACACGGAAAATCCCGCTTCATGAATCGTGGCGCTTCACCTTGCTGGTGCCTGACTTTGAGGTCAGCACCAGAGAGGCAAGAAGAATCCTGCCGCAGAGCTATTCAAGAGCCGATACATCCGCTTCTTTAGCCAACGCGGTCATGGTGACACTGGCACTGGGCAGCGGGGATGAAGGGCTGCTGAAGGAAGCGTGCAATGATGTGATCCATGAGCCTTACCGGGCTGCCCTGATTGATGATTTCTCTTTCATCAGGGACCTGGTCAGCGCCGATACCGGCGGCAGACTTGTGATCAGCGGCTCCGGCCCTGCATTATTGCTGATTTCTAAAAGGTCTCTTTCAAAGGAGGCGTGTGAAAAGATCAGCAGCATTAAAACACACAGATGGCAGATCATCAGCGCCGAAGCGGCGCAGGAAGGAATCATCATTGAAGGTGATAATTTATGAGTTCCGATTATCTGATTGTGAATAAAAAGATACTTCCCGACTACATGGAGAAGGTCATCGAGGCACGCAATCTGCTGGAGACAAAAGAAGTCAGCACCGTCACCGAAGCGGTGGCCAGGGCCGGCATCTCCAGAAACACTTACTACAAATACAAGGATTATGTTTTCAGCCAGCACGAAGCTTTAGTTTCCCGCCACGCTGTCCTGACGCTGATCCTCAAAGATGAAGCAGGTTCGCTTTCCTCTGTCATCAGCACGGTCACAGAAATGAACACCAGCATCCTGACCATTTCCCAGGCCCTGCCGGTGGCAGGCAAGGCCAATGTGCTGATCACGCTGGATATTTCCGGCATGAAGTGCACCATAGAGGAACTGACGAAAATCCTTAAGAACCTGCCCGCCACAAGAAGCGTCCATCTGGACGCGATTGAGTGAGCCATGATATCCCCGCGCGTCAAAAAATTCCTTTCCGGCGTCATGATTGCCGGCGACATCCTTCTCGGCTCGGTATTCCTTGCGGATCTTCTGAGCGGCACAGACACAGGCATCAGCCTGTTCCTGCTGGCGTTTCTTTCCGCCGACGCCTTACTGTCGCTTGACTATATCGGCCGCCTTTCAAAGGAAGAGGAGGAAGAAAAAAAGAAAGCTTTCCGCAAGGAAGACCCCAACCGGAAGCTGGACAGGCAGATGGCAGAGGATATCTCCTCGGCAACCGAAGCCTATGACATTGATCCTGAAGAACTGGCACAGATTCTTGCCGATCACCGTCAGAATCAGACCGATTCACTGAAGAGAAGATAGCGGCCGCTGTCTTCTTTTTTTGGCGGAGGGAAATAGAAAACACATCCGGAAATCCGGATGTGCTGAAACGGAATAATTATTTGGATTCAACTGCCTTGATGCCGATGAACATCAGAACAGTACCGGCGCAGGAAGCGATCACAGCGATGAAGAGAACGGCGGAAACGCTCATGAACTGGAACAGCTGGCCGCCGATCAGGGAAGCGAGCAGTGTGCCAACTGTCGCGGTCGCGGCGAAGATCGCCTGCGATTTGTTGCGGTCCTGGGCCTCAACGCTTTCATTGGCGAAGTAGACAAGAGCCGGAACCAGTGCCGCGTAGGACAGCATCTGCAGTACCATGATCATATACAGTACAATGACATTCGGGCACAGCCATGTCAGGACATGCTTGACGCTCCAGATGATGGAGGCAAAGATCATGACCTTGTGGATGGAAATCTTCTCGATGATCTTGGAGAACAGGAACATCGTCGGCAGCTCCACGATCGCGGCAATAAACAGAGCGTTGCCCTGGACGGACTCAACGGCGCCGGTCTCATTGGCAGCGGCTCCCATGATATTGCCGATGACCTTTGCCATATAGGTGTTGATCATCATATGGCAGAAATACATCAGGATCATGGCCAGCGCGACAATCATCGCCTTTCTGTATTTGGAGAAGAACGCGCCGTAGGAAAGATCCTTGGGAGCTTCTTCCTTCGTAACTTCTGAAGCGGCTGCGGCAGCCTCTGCCTCGGCGGAAGGTGTCGGCATGAGGTTGACAAGCACGAAACAGATGGCGGCGAATGCGACAACATACCACGGCAGAATGGTTCTGCCCATAATGCTCCAGAGCTGGCCGATCAGAGATGAGCCGACAGCCCAGGCAGCGGAACCGATCCCGCGGCACAGACCATAGTTGATTGTCTGGCCGTCTTTTTCATAGATGAAAGCCATGGAATTCAGGAACGGCATGCCGATGGACGCGGAAGTGAAGCAGATCACGGAAACGATCATCATCAGGACAGAACCGGCCGGCACAAACGCCAGAACGACGCCGAGCGCCATGACGGCGATCAGTGACATGGAAATGAATTTCTTTTCATCAATCGTCTCTGATTTGTCGATGATACTGCCGGAAAGTGTCTGACCGATCAGACCGCAGAGGCTGACCGCGGTGATCAGGATACCGACGGTACCGTCAGCGATGCCGCTCTGCGAAAGGAAGTTGTAGGAATAGCCTACGGTTGCACAGACCATGAACATAAAAGCTGCATTGACCAGTGCGTACTTCAATGTAAGGTTTTTGTATTTCATATAATCCCCTCTTTGCTTAATCATAGCAGAACTCTTTTTCCGCATGTATCGGTTTTGTTCTTATAAGGTGCATGGATCCATTGTTTTTATTAATGAAAGTTCTGTTTCATGACACAGGCTGCTGTTTTGTCACGCAAAAAAGCAGTCCCCTTTTTCAGGAGACCGCCTGTGAATTCAGTCAGTCGAGATCCGCGAGATCCTCGCCGTTGGTGGCGATGACCTTCTTGTACCAGTAGAAGGAATCCTTTCTGTAGCGGTCGAGTGTCTTCAGGTCGAACTCATCTCTGTCGACATAGATGAAGCCGTATCTCTTCTTCATGCCTTCATGAGTGGAGATCAGGTCGATTGCCGACCACGGGCAGTAGCCCATCATCTCAACGTCGTCTGTGATCGCCAGCTGCATCTGTTTGATGTGCTCACGCAGGTAAGTGATTCTGTACGGGTCGTGAACCTTGCCGTCTTCGGTCAGTGTGTCATATGCGCCAAGACCATTTTCGGTGATGATGATCGGCAGTCTGTATCTGCTGTAGACTTCGCGGAGTGTGCTTCTGAAGCCGATCGGGTCGATTTCCCAGCCGAATTCTGTCTTCATAAGGTTCGGGTTCTTGATGTTGCGGGCAACACCCGGCAGACCTCTTGAATTCTGCTGGTCGCCGCCGGCGACTTCGGTACCGTCGGAAGCCTGGACGGTTCCGGTGGAATAATAGTTGAAGCCGATGAAGTCCGGATGGCCGTTTGCCAGTGCTTCAGCGTCGCCTTCATGGAATTCAGGAACAGCGTCGTTTTCTTCAAGATAGCTCCAGACCAGGTTGTTGTACTTGCCGTAAACAGCCATATCAAGATACAGCCAGTTGCGGATCGCGTTCATGTTCTGGGCGGCGATTGTGTCTTCCGGTTTGTTGGTGGCCGGATAGATCAGGGAGATGTTCGGAGCGGGACCGATCTTCGCGCCCGGCAGCATCTCATGGCAAAGCGCCATCGCTTTGGCCTGGGCCACCAGCATGTGGTGGTTCTGCTGGTAGGTTTCCTTCAGGACATTTGTGCAGCCTTCCGGAATGCAGAGAGTGCCGATCATCGGTCCGACCAGCGTCAGCATATTCTGCTCGTTGATGGTCAGCCAGTATTTGACTCTGTCGCCATAGTTTTCAAACATGACTTTTGCAAAGTTGACAAACCAGTCGACGGATTCGGGATTGGACCAGGAGCCTCTCTTGTCCAGGGCTGCCGGCATGTCGAAATGGAACATGGTGACCAGCGGGACAATGTTGTACTTCAGGCATTCATTGATGACATTATTGTAGTATTCAATGCCTTTGGGATTGACGGCGCCGGTGCCTTCGGGAATGATGCGGCTCCAGGAAATGGAGAATCTGTAGACCTTGAAGCCCATTTCAGCCATCAGGGCGATATCTTCCTTGTAGCGGTGATACTGGTCAGCGCATACATCAAGGGGTGAGGTTCCTTCCGGTACCTGCTTGACATCCTGGCAGGATGGTCCCTTGCCGTCTTCCAGATTGGCGCCTTCGACCTGATAAGCGGATGTGGAAGCGCCCCAAAGGAAATCCTTCGGGAACGGTTTGAGTGTTTTATGCTGCATAGTTCCTCCTTTTTTCAGCAGTAATGGTAATGATATATCTGTAGCAGTTTTCTGCTTTAATTATCCGATGAAATAACCGGATTGACAATTGTCATCCGAGAACTTCATGCATAATCCTGTCAATTTCCTCCATGGAAGCCCTGAAGCTTCCCTGGATCATTTCCGGCATCCCGCCGCCTCTTCCGTTCAAGGCGCTGTTGAGCTGGTCCGCTTTTTCCCTGAGATTGACGGTATGGGAGATGATGAAGTAGTTCCACATTTCCCCTTCCCCGCTCAGGACCGCGGCGGTTTCCGCCTTTTCCGCAAGCGCGTTGCAGTGGCGGCGGATCACAGTCCTGTCGAGTTCATCGGCGAAATCGACAATGAGCTTCTGCCCCGGTTCATATGCGTTCAGTTTATAGGCAAGCAGCTTTTCAGAAACTTCGCGGATCCGCACTTCCTTGGCAAACGAGCTCTTCAGCAGCGCGTCCACGGCTTCCGCTGTCTCCAGCTCTTTCGCGGAAAGAGCGACGCTGATCTTATGATTCTCCGCCATTGCCTTCTGCACATAGGCCAGCGCTCTTTTTCCCGACAGCATTTCCACCCGGACGCCTTTTTTATGTTTCTGTCTGCTCAGGATCTTGATGAGACCGACTTCGCCGGTTCTTTTCACATGTGTTCCGCAGCAGGCGCATACATCAGCTCCCGGCACTTCGATGATCCGCACAACGCCATGAAGTTCCTTCTTCGAGCGGAATTCCATTGTTTCCAGTTCTTTTTCATCCGGAAACAATGCGATGATCTCTTCATTGTTCATGACGATCTGGTTGGCCCTTGTTTCAATACCGGCAAGCTGCTCATCATCCAGCGGACCGTTAAAGTCAATCTGAATGACTTCACCCATATGGAATCCGACATTTTCGTAACCGTAGGTGTTATGGATCAGACCGGAGACGATATGCTCGCCGGTATGATTCTGCATCAGATCAAATCTTCTTTCCCAGTCGATTGCGCCATGGACACTGCTTCCTTCTTCAAGAGGTCCGTCGCATGTATGGATGATGGTTTTCCCCTTTTCCTGCACGTCCAGGACATGGACGCCGTTCAGTGTGCCGTGATCCGCCGGCTGGCCGCCCCCTTCGGGATAGAAAGCGGTCTGTGACAGAACAATTTCGTATAGTTCATCCTTCTTTGTGCACGATAAAACTTCCGCGTCAAACTCCTTCATATAAGCGTCAAGGTCATACAGTTCCCTGAAATCAGCCATGATTGTTTCCTCCGTGATTCTTCCCGTTCATTATACACTTTAAAAAAGGCTGAATCCTTTCAGCCTTTCTTATGCGGTATTACGGTATGAATGCCTAGCGCTCGTGCACCAGCTTGCCGGTGATGTGTTCCGGAATGATTTCAAAAGCAAGTGTCCCCGGTCCTGAGCGTTCGATTTCATTTGCGATATATTCCTCATCCTGCGTGAATTTGTAACTCAGTTCACGGCTGATCTGAATCATTCTGTCATGATCCTCGATGGCCTTTGCCCTTCCGAAAACAATCACGCTTTTAAAATCGGAATACCACTGTCCCTCCACCGGGATCGGATCGGAATAAACACAGAGACAGACCCGGTCATCATTCTTGAGAGCGTCGATCTTGTGGCCGGCTTTGCCGCCATGGAAATAAATCTTTCCGTCTTCGCTTCTGTAATAGTGATTGATGGGCATGCAGTAGGGATAACCGTCATCACCATTGACCGAAAGCACGCCTCTTTTTGTGTTCTTCAGGATTTCAAGGCACTCTTCTTTACTGAGAGCCTGCTTATATCTTTTTACTTCTCTGAACATTGGATAATCCTCCGCTGCAGGTATTCTACCACAGCATTATGAAAGGCCGCCATGACAGCGGCCCTCAGTGTTTAAATCAGAATGTATTTGAGAATGAACAGGATCGCCAGGATGTACATCAGAGGGGACATGTCCTTTGTTCTCTTTGTCAGCAGAGCGATGACAACATAAGAGATGACGCCGAAAGCGATACCGTCGGAAATGGAGTAGGCAAAGCCCATCATTGTGATGGCGAAGAAGCAGGGAATCGCTTCCGCCATGTCATGCCAGTTGATGTTGACGACCTGCTGCATCATCAGGAAACCGACGACGATCAGGGCCGGAGCTGTGGCGAATGACGGGATTGTCAGGAACAGCGGTGCCAGTGCCAGGGAGACCAGGAACAGGAAGCCGGTGACGACGGATGTCAGACCGGTTCTTCCGCCTTCGGTGATGCCTGAGGAGGATTCAACGAAGGTTGTGATTGTGGAAGTACCCAGGAACGCGCCGACGGTTGTGCCGACAGCGTCAGCCAGCAGGACACCCTTGATGCCGGGCAGCTTGCCTTCTTCATCAAGCATGTCAGCCTTGGCGGCGCAGCCGATGACGGTGCCCAGTGTGTCGAAGACGTCGACAAACAGGAAGGCGAACAGGATGACAACGAAATCAAGGAAATGGGAACCGATGAAGCCGAAGTCAAACTGACCGATCATATTCACGGAAAGATCCGGGAATGAGAACAGTGTTGCCGGAATGACGGAATAGAAGCCGTTGGCGGGATCGGGCACATAGAGGCCTGTCAGTTCGCAGATGATGCCGAGCAGCCATGTGGCCAGGATTCCGAACAGCATGTAGCCCTTGACGCCTTTGATCAGCAGCCAGGCTGTGATCACAACGCCGATCATCATCAGGATGACAGTGATGCCCTCGCTGGCGAATGTTCCGTTTGCCAGGGAGCTCTTCAGGGAGAACAGGCCGACCAGAGTGGAACCGTCAACGATGACATGGGCGTTCTGCAGACCGATGAATGTGATGAAGAAGCCGATACCGACGGAAACCGCGGTCTTGAGGCTCTTCGGGATGGCGTTGAAGATCGCTTCACGGATGTTTGTCAGAGACATGGCGATGAAGATCAGACCTTCGACAAAGACTGCGGTCAGAGCGACTTTCCAGCTGTAGCCCATGGCGCCGCAGACAGTGTATGCGAAGTAGGCATTCAGGCCAAGGCCGGCGCTGAGCGCGAACGGCTTGTTGGAGAACGCAGCCATGCAGAAGCAGGCGATCGCGGAAGCCACGGCAGTCGCAAACAGAACGGAACCGCCGGCGTTTTCAAGACCGGGCGCGGCGCAGAGAATCGTCGGATTCAGTGCGAGAATGTACACCATGGTCATGAAGGTGGTGAGACCGGCAATCAGTTCTGTCTGAAGTGTTGTGCCGTTCTCTTTAAACTTGAACAGTTTTTCTAACATAGTATCCCCTTCCATGCTCCGTCAATCGTTCCGGAGCCAAGCGAAAAACACCTTCCTATTATAATCCAAAAGAAGAAAAACGGCGGAGAAAACAGACAGTTTCTCCGCCATTGTCATATATATGTGATTCAGTTCAGTCCCAGGTGAGGCTGTCGGTTTTGCTGACCAGCTGAATGATCTGTTCACGGCAATGGGCGATGAGCTTCGCCTCATAGTCATCATTCAGCCCGCCGCGGCGGATTGAGCGTCTCATCATTCTTGTGTAGCCGATGATTCTTGCCTTGTCCGCGATCTTTGCGATCTCTTCCGGAGTCTTGTCATCGAAGTAGTATTCCAGAGTCCTGTCCCAGAGTTCTTTTCCGGTTTCAAACGAAATGCCGAGGAACCTTTCGATATTGCTGTGGTCGGTTTCCGAGAAGCCCTGATAGGCGTTATAGACGGAAGCGAACTCAAAGACCGGATGGCCCACGCACAGTGTGTCCATGTCAATCAGGAGCACTTCCCCGTCCTGTAACATGACATTCTTGATGTGGTAGTCACCGTGCAGCATATGATCAACCTCAGGAACCGCATTCACCATATCCATTAACTTTGTGAATGTTTCTTCAGGCAGATAGTCCTTCATGAAGGAGCACCACTTCACCGCAACGCCCTTCATGTCGGGCATGGAGCCGGGTCTGACTCTGGTGGAGTGAATCTTCTTCAGCAGGTCAACGGACATTCTGATGACATGATCCAGCTGGGAAGGATCGGCGGCAATCAGTTTTGCGAAAGATGTGGCGTTGAGCAGTTCGAAAACGGAACCGTAGCCCTCGCCGACTCTGACGACGTCATAGGGAATGGCGGTCGGAATGCCGAGGACAAACGCTTCTCTTGCCAGTTCTCTTTCACGCTGGATGTCAGGCAGGGAATCCGGGTTCATATAAACCTTGACGATGGTGTCGCGGTCGATTCTGTACACCTTGCCGTTGGCGCCCTGGCCGATGACCTCGCAGCCGTCCACCGAGATGACTCGGTATGCCTTTTCGACTTTCATCATTTCGGTGAAGCCGGTCATGTCGAGAATTTCGTAAACTTCACTGGATACGTTGATGATGCTCAGATCCGGCCAGCTCTTGCGCAGGCGCAGAATGACACGCAGACCGGCGCTGGAGATGTATTCCAGCTCAGAGGCGTCAATCTGCACATTGTCAAAACCGCCCTCTTTTAATGCTTCGTTGATTTCCGTTTCCGCCTGGGGCGCGTTGGCGGAATCGATATGTCCTTTAAGGAAAATCTTCAGTAGTGTATCTTTCTTTTCTGTCCGGATCAGACTCATTGTTCGTTATCTCCTTTGAATATGGTGTTGATAAGAAAACTGTATTCCTGCCAGGCGGGATAGTCCTTCAGCTCTTCGGTCAGCCTGGCGATTTCACGGTAATACCATTCCTGCAGTTTCGGATCTTTCTGATGGAAAACATTCCACATGTCTCTGCCCTTTTCCGCGTACTGGGCGTGGAAAGAGCGCATGTTGGCAAGCTTGTCGGCAAGCCAGAGCTTTTTGACATTGATATCTTCGGCGGTTTCCAGTTCGCGCAGCGACTCCTGCTTGCGGATCAGCCATGTTTCCGAGGGCGGAGTGCCCGGCCGTTTGTCTTCGGTTTCACTTGCGACCAGAGCCAGCACTTCATTGCCGAAGTTCTCTCTGATTTCTTCCAGTGTGGCGTCGGTATCCTCAACGGTGTCGTGCAGAAGCGCCGCCGCCAGCAATACCTCATCTTCGCTCATCGTCGAAGCGATCACGGCGACCTCCATCGGATGCAGGATAAATGGAATATCGCTTGCCTTGCGCTTTGCGCCATGGTGCTTTTCCATGGCGAACACAAGGGCTTTTTCAAACAAATCCATTTCCATTGTTTTAAGTTCAGATATGTTTCTTGATGCGCAGGATATTCTTGCCGTCCTTGTATTCGTAGGTCAGCTCGTCCATTGTTTTCTTCACAAGGAAAACGCCCAGGCCTCCGATCGCCCTGTCTTCGGCGGAAAGAGTCGTGTCAGGATCGCTCACGCCGAGGGGGTCAAAAGGTTTGCCATGGTCGATGAAGGTGATGATGACCGCCAGCGGTTCATCCTCGACTTCAACCCGGACTGTCGCCGGACCGACGCCCGGCCGGTAGGCATAATTGGCAATATTGCCGAAGAGTTCATCGATGGCGATATCAATCTGCATCTGCGCCTTGAGCGGGCAGCCGAGCGATTCAAGATTCTCATCGACAAACGCGGTCACAGCGGGAATGTTTTCAACCGTTGCGTTTATAGTCATTTCTCTCATCTGATTTCTCCCCCGCGTTTCAGGCGTCTTCCACATTGAGCAGTTCATCAAAGCCGGTGATTTCGAGTACTTCCCTGACAACTTCACCAACCTTGACAAGCTTCAGACTTCCCTGCGTCTTCATCCGCTTGTAGACAAGCAGAAGAACGCGCAGACCGGCAGAGGAGATATACTGGATATCCTCAAAATCCAGAACCAGATCGGTAACGCCGTCCAGTGCGGAAAGAAGGATTTTTTCAGCCTCCGGGGCGGTGGATGTATCGATACGGCCGTGCATGACAGCGGTCAGTTTATCGTCCTGTCTGTTCAGATCAATCTGCATAACTCTCAGTCCTTTCTGTGTTCCATATAGCAGAGGGCGCCTTCATAGAGGTAATCCCTGACGCTGGACACTTTAACGATTTCGGGAATGTATTCCGGCTTGATGAACTCACCGATCTCCCTGATGAGCTCCTGCGCGTCGGGAATCATCTTGGCGTAGAAGGCGATATGCCGGCAGCCGGTGTAGGCGATTAAGCTGGTGAGGTAGCGGGCCGCCAGCTGCACATTGCCTTCCGGCGTGCGGGCCAGGCTCCAGGGGTTTTTCGGGAATGTCATCAGGTCGGTGACGCCCATCAGCTGCTCACCGCCCATATGGCCGGCGTTGCCGAAGATATTTCCGTCTTCGACAATTCCGATACTGCCGCAGATATCGCCTGTCGGCAGGAAGTAGAAGCCGGTTTCTCCCTCGAGTTTCTCTTTGACGCTGTAGCCCAGGGCAATCGCGTCAGCGGAGTTGAGCACAACCGCCTTTTTCCCTGTTTTCTCTTCGATATCGGAACGGATATCCAGTGCGATGATATTTGCCTTTTCATAGGTCAGCCTGCCCTCATGGACAGAGCCGGGAGTGATCAGGCAGATGGTTTCAATTTCTTTGTTGAGATGGACGACGGAGTCGATGACGTCAAGCAGGTCGGCTGTGCGGTAGGTTTCCTTGACGATCTGCTTTTCGGCTGTCACTTCACCGTTATCGTAGATTCTGTAGGCCAGCTGGGTTCTGCCTTCCATGTCGATGACCGACACCAGCAGCAGCGAGCCGTTTGTCGCGGAGAGAGTCTGCACGCCGTCGGGCTGCTGTTTCTGCTCTTCCGCTTTTTCAAAGCTGTCCCTGACAAAGTTGATGACGCCAAGGGTGTCGTATGTGCCGAACAGGGCCGCCGGAATCGCAAGGACCGTCTTGTCGGTGAGGATTTTCTGAGCCTCTTTGAGACGGTAGGAAATCTGCGGCGCCAGCAGGACGGCATCCTTTTCGGTGCACTTTTCATACAGGCGCTCATAGGGAACCGCCTCGAAGTCCATCTTCAGCTCCATCGCTTTGGCGGAATCATTCAGCTTCATCGTGAAGTAGGATGTGGTCAGACCCGCCGTGCAGCACAGCATCACATGCAGAACATTGTCCGCCTTCTGCTTCAGCAGGCATGTCTTCATTTCGCCGAACAGTTCCTTCGCCCTTTCGGTGTCTGTCAGTTCGAAGTGGAGATAGAACGCGCTTTCGCCGCCGGCGTCGGTGACCCTGAATTCCATGATCGTGAAGTCCAGGTAATAGATATTGATATCCGCCTGGGCGTACTCCGTTTTGAGCACAATGCTGTGGATCGCTTCGCCTTCAGTTTCGCTGAATGTATACCTGTCATCCTGCTGCTGTCTGATCCAATCAATCATCGCGGCAGCGTTCTTTCTTGTGTCTTCCATCTCGAACTTCCTCTGTGCCGCCCGCAGAACGGCAATTGCTCTTCTAACAGTCTATCAAAAAAACCGCGTTATAGTTCAGCTTATCAAAAAAACTGCCCTGTTCCGGGGCAGTTCTCTGTGTACTCAGTCCTCTACGTAAGGAAGCAGAGCCATCTGACGGGCGCGCTTGATCGCGACAGCCAGCTGACGCTGATACTTCGCACGTGTGCCTGTGACACGGCGCGGAGTAATCTTTCCGTTTGCACTGATAAACTTCTTCAGAAGCTCAACATCCTTATAATCGATATATTCGATGTTGTTCTTTGTGAAGTAGCAGACCTTTCTGCGGCCTGTTCTCTGTTTTCTGAATGCCATTTCTTTTCTCCTTTACTTAAAAGGGAAGGTCATCACTGGATATATCCAGTCCTGCCGGACCGAAGTCATCATAAGAAGGCTGCGGCTGCGCAGGCTGGGAATAGGACGGCTGCTGGTAAGCAGGCTGCGTCTGGTAGCCATAATTGTCCTGATAACCTCCGCTCTGCTGCGCTCTGGCTTCGGACTGTGCTCTTGACTCGAGAAGCTGGACTGTATCGGCGACCACTTCAGTCACATAGACCTTCTGGCCGTCACGGTCGTAGTTTCTGGTCTGGATTCTTCCGTCGACACCGATCATCGCGCCTTTTCTGGCGTACTGTCCGAGGAAATCTGCGGACTGTCTCCAGGCGACACAGTTGATGAAATCAGCTGTGTTCTGGGTTGTTCCGTCCTGTCCTCTTCTGCGGTTGTCAACCGCGACCGTAAAGGACGCTACCGACAGACCGCTCTGTGTCTTGCGGACTTCCACATCTCTAGTCAGTCTTCCAACCAGCACAACGCGGTTGATCATTTCTTTGCCTCCCGAACCGGAGCTTCGTCCCGGGTAATCAGGAAACGGACTACGCTTGAGTTGATGCGCATCAGACGGTCAAATTCCTTAACGCACTCGTTGTCTGCTTCGAAGGAAACCACTACATAGTAGCCCTTCTTCATGTAATCAATCGGGTAAGCGAACTCGCGCATTCCCCATTCGTCTGTCTTGTTGATTGTTCCGCCGTTGTCTGTGATGATCTTGGCGAGACCTTCAATCAGTTCTGCTCTCTTTTCAGCGTCGACAGACTCATTGATGATGTACATGACTTCATACTTTTTCATTCGTACACCTCCTTCTGGTCTAAACGGCCATTTCTGGCAAGGAGCGGTTTTAACCACTCGCCGTATGATTATAACAATTCAGGATTCTGTTGTAAACAGAAAAGTGCCCTGACGGGCACGTGAATTCTGATGTTTTTTAAGCTGATACCGGCAGGCGGTCGTCCTCAACCTCAGCCTTGATTTCCATCGTCACGCCATTGACCTTGTACTTCTTGAGCACAAACATGGTGACAGTTGACGCGACGCCTTCCAGCGGCGCCAGCTTTTCACCGACAAAGTCGGCAACTTCACGCATTGTTTTCGCGTTGATGCTGAGCAGGAACTCCGAGGTTCCGCTGGTCAGATAAAGGGAAGATACTTCCGGGAAGCGGGCGATTCTTTCGGCAATCTTGTCGTAGCCGCGGTCGCGCTCGGGCTTGGCGGAAACGCCGATGAAGGCGTCGACATGGTCGACATTGGTTTTGTCCCAGTTGATGACGGTATGGTAGCCGCAGATGATCTTTCTTTCCTCAAGGCTGTTTTTGGCAGCTTCAACGTCCGCTTCCTCTTCGCCGAGGATATCCGCCAGGTCGCTGACGGTCGCCCGGGGCATTTCTGAAAGCAGGTCAAGCAGTTTCATTTTATCCATAATCATTCTCCTCTGATTTCTTCCAGGAATTCCCGGATTCTCTTCATTGCTTCACGCAGGTGGTCAATACTGTAGGCATAGCTAATTCTGGCATACCCTTCCCCGCAGGCACCGAAGGCGTTTCCAGGAATGATCGCCACATGTTTTTTCTGCAGCAGGGCTTCGCAGAACTCATCGGAAGTCATGCCGCTGGAAGTGATGTTGGGGAAGACGTAGAAAGCTCCTTTGGGCTCAAATGTGTGCAACCCCATCTCATTGAGTTTCCTCACGCAGTACTGCCTTCTCAGATCATACTGCTTGCGCATGTATTCCACATCATCCTCGCAGTCCTTCAGGGCACTGATCGCCGCGTACTGGCTGGTGGTCGGCGCCGACATGATGCAGGACTGATGAATCTTGGTCATCGCCGCAATGATCGGACGGGGGCCGACGGCGTAGCCAAGACGCCAGCCGGTCATGGAGAAGGTTTTGGAGAAGCCGTTGACGACAATGGTTCTCTCCTTCATTCCTTCAAAAGAAGCGATGGACTCATGGGTCTCCCCGTATCTGAGCTCGGAATAGATCTCATCGGAAAGAACGATGATATCCGTTCCCCTGAGCACTTCCGCGATCGCCTCGAGATCCTCATGGCGCAGCACGGCGCCGGTCGGATTGTTGGGATAGCCGAGCACAAGAACTTTTGTCTTCGGCGTGATCGCAGCTTTGATCTGCTCAGCGGTTACCCGGAATTCATTTTCCTCATTCGTCGCCACCGGCACCGGAACGCCGCCGGTCAGGGTCGTGATCGGGTCATAGCAGACAAAGCACGGTTCCGGGATGATCACTTCGTCACCCGGTCCCACAAGGGCGCGGATCGCCAGGTCAATTGCCTCGCTGCCGCCCACTGTCACGAGCGTTTCATTTTCGGTATATTCGATGCCGTACTTACGTTTCAGCCAGGCACAGATTTCTGTGCGAAGCTCTTTGAGGCCGGCGTTGGCTGTGTATTTGGTTCTGCCTGTTTCAAGCGAGTTGATTGCGGCGTCGCGGATGTCCCACGGTGTCTGGAAGTCAGGTTCGCCGACACCCAGTGAAATACACTCCGGCATTTCCGCCACCAGGTCGAAGAATCTGCGGATTCCCGAAGGACGCATGCGTGCCGCTCTGTCACTGATCAGTTTATCGTAATCCAGCATATCTTTTCCTTTCACATGGTATTATTATACTCACGTAGAGTGAAAGGAACAAACAGAGAAATGAGAACGAAACTACCGGTTGAAAAGATTGCCTTCATCCTGCTGTGCGCATGGCTCGGACTCAAGATTCTGACCATGTTCATCACATCATTCCTGCAGCCGCTGCGCTGGCTTCTGCATCTGATTTTCATCCTGCTTGCCATCGCGTGGGTGCTTGTGCTGTTCACTGACACAATGAAAAAGCCGGCAAAGAAGAAATCAGAACCGGTTCATTCCGGAAACTGAACTCAGGGCAATCTGCCCTTTTCTTTTCCCGGTTCCGTGTCCTGTTCATTGACAAAGCGCTGACTTTGTCGCTTTCCTTATTGCGTCGAAACAGGATAAAATTCCTGCATCGGTGAATGACACAGATCATCATTTATATTAGAATTCACCGTGAACCTGCATGCGGAGTGCAGGGATCGGAAGAAACAGAAAACGGAAGCACAGGATTTATGACAGACAGAAAAATCAGTGCCGCCCAGCTGATCAGAAACGCGTTTTTCTCTCTGCTGGCGGAAAAGCCTTATATCGATATCACGGTCAGCGACATCGCCCGCAAAGCGGAAGTGGCCAGAGCCTCCTTCTACCGGAATTTCCATTCGGTTTCGGATGTGCTCGAGTCAATCCTTTCGGATTTCACCGGCCGGCTCAGGGAGATCATATCATCTCTTCCGGAGAATCCTGCCGACAGCAGCTGGCAGGGATTTCTGGATGAGTATATTTCTTTCCGGGTTCAGGTCGAGGATACCGTACTCGGAATCCGCAGCGACAATCTCTCCTTGATTCTGCAGAAACTGATGATTCCGGCCCAGGACCTGCGGCGTGAGACTGCCGGATCTTCCGGCGACAGATACCGCACATCAGCGCTGATTTCCATGATCAACGGCGTCATCGACACATGGTCGCAGCTCGGCAGAAAGGAAAGCCGGCAGGAGATCATCACATATCTCATGACACTGGTCAGCCAGTTTTAAAAAGGCTGTTTCCTGATTTTGCATACAGGATTCAGCCTTTTTGTTTAGTCTTCTGATTTGAGTTCGAAGATCATGTCGCGCAGTTCCGCCGCCCTTTCGAAATCGAGAGCTGCCGCCGCCTCGCGCATTTCCTTTTCAAGATCCTCAACCAGTTTGGCATGATCTTTGGCCGACATTTTCTTTTTGCGGCTCATATACTTCGCAGCCATTTCCTTTGTCTCTTTGCCGCGGATCGCTTCCTCGACATTCTTGACAATGGTTTTCGGGATAATGCCGTGCTCTTTGTTGTAGGCCTCCTGAATCGAACGTCTGCGGTTGGTTTCCTCAATCGCGAACTTCATGGAATCAGTCATGACGTCGCCGTACATGTAGACTTCGCCGTTGGCGTTTCTGGCGGCACGGCCGATTGTCTGGATCAGGGAGCGCTGCGAGCGAAGGAAGCCTTCCTTGTCGGCGTCAAGGATGCAGACAAGGGATACTTCGGGGATATCGAGACCTTCTCTTAACAGGTTGATGCCGACGATGGCGTCGACCTTGCCAAGACGCAGGTCACGGATGACTTCGGTTCTTTCCAGCGTTTTGGTCTCATGGTGCAGATAGGCGATTTTGTAGCCTCTGTCCTTGAGGTATTCCGTTAAGTCTTCGGCCATGCGGACGGTGAGGGTTGTGATCAGGACACGCTCATTGCGCTCAATCCGTTTGTCCAGCGCCTCGCAGATATCGTCCACCTGCCCTCTTGTCGGCTTGACGGTGATTTTGGGATCGAGCAGGCCGGTCGGACGGATGACCTGTTCAACGACCTGATGGTTTGTCTTCTCCAGTTCATAATCGCCCGGCGTCGCGGAGCAGTAGATGACCTGATTGACCATCGACTCGAACTCGTCGAATTTCATCGGCCGGTTATCCAGCGCTGAAGGCAGACGGAAGCCGTATTCAACCAGAATCTCCTTGCGCTGTCTGTCGCCGTTGTACATACCCCTGACCTGGGGAAGAGAGACGTGCGACTCATCAACGATCAGCAGGAAATCTTCCGGGAAGTAGTCAAACAGGTTCCACGGTCTCTGACCCGGTTTTCTGCCGTCGATGTGCATGGAATAGTTTTCGATGCCGGGGCAGTAGCCGTTTTCGCGCAGGGACTCAAGATCAAACCGGCATCTCTGCTCAAGGCGCTCCGCCTCAAGAAGCTTGCCGTTGTCCTTGAAGTATTTCAGTCTGTCTTCCAGCTCCGCCTCAATGTCATCGCAGGCGCGCATCATCGCCGACTTAGATCTGGCGTAGCCGGAAGCCGGGAAGATGTTATAGAACTGATAGGCGTTCATGGTATGGCCGGTGACCGGATCCACTTCGGAAATGCGGTCGATCTCATCGCCGAACATTTCGATGCGGATATTGAACTTGTCGGTATAGGAAGGCGTCAGGTCAATGACGTCCCCGCGCACCCGGATCGTTCCTCTGGTCTGGTCCATGTCATTGCGGGAATACTGCAGCTCGACAAATTTGCGGAGCAGATCATTTCTCTTATAAGATTCGCCGACCCTGATGGTCATGAACATGTTGCGGTATTCGACCGGATCACTTGCGGCGTAGATGCAGGCGACGGAAGCGACAACAATCGTGTCCCTTCTTTCGGAAAGGGAGTTGAGGGTGCTCTCTCTGAACATGTCGAGCTCTTCATTGATCGCGGCTGTTTTTTCAATATACATGTCCGTTTTGGGCATGTAGGCTTCCGGCTGGTAGTAGTCGAAGTTGGAGACAAAGAACTCCACCCGGTTATGCGGGAAGAGCTCCTTGAATTCTGAATACAGCTGGCCGGCCAGTGTTTTGTTGTGGGAGAAAACCAGCGTCGGCCGGTTGACGCGCTGGATCACATTGGCCATCGTGAAAGTTTTGCCGGTGCCGGTGGCGCCTTCAAGAACCTGTTCGTGTTTCCCTTCCAGCAGTCCCTGCACCAGGGCGTCGATCGCCTGGGGCTGGTCGCCGGTCGGTCTGAAATCAGATACCAGTTCAAAATGATCAGCCATTGAGAATCTCCTGTGCTTTATGGAGCTGGGTGTCATGGACATCGGTTGTGTTCCAGTCGAGAATCAGAGCTGAAACAACCGCTTCGTAAAGATCTTTTGTGAGTGTCCCGTCAAATGAAAGCTCATTGTCCGCCGCAAACTTCGCAAGAGCCTGGGAAGTGGCTTCATTGAAGTAGCCGTCAGTGCGTCCGCAGTCATAGCCAAGATAGCCAAGGGCTGCCTGAATATCCTCATTGGCCAGGGAAACGGAATCCACCTTATACTCCTCTTCTTCCTCCATGCCAAGATATACACGGGCGACCGCTTCGGGTACCGGCACTTCTTCATCAGGATCGATGCCAACCCGGTTGACCCAGACGCCTTCGGGTGAGAGCCACTTGGAAGTGGTGTACTTGATGGCGGAGCCGTCGGTGAACATTCTTGTGATCTGGACAGTTCCCTTGCCATAGGATTTTGTGCCGACGACCGTCACGTCATCGCGCTGTTCCTTCATGGCCAGCGTAAAGACTTCGGAGGCGCTGGCGGTATTTTCATTGATCAGAATCACAATGCCGCTGTAATCCTGGGTGAAGCCGCTCTGGGTGTAAATGTTCTCCTGGGTTCCGTCACTGTATTCCTGCACCATGCAGAGAGTGCCGCCTTCCAGGAATCTGCTGGCAACCTGGGCAAGAGCGTCAAGATAGCCGCCGCCGTTGTCGCGCAGATCGATGACCAGCTTATGGATGTCCGCCGCCCTGAATTCCGCGAGGTACCTGTCGATTTCCTCAGCGGTGCCGGTGCCGAACTGATACAGCTGCAGATAGCCTGTTTTCTCATCGAGAATACGGCCGTAGGCGGTGGCGCTGATCGCCGCTCTTGTGATTGTGATTTCAACCGGTTCGCCCTGGCGCATGAAGCTGATGGTGACGTCGGTCCCCTCTTCGCCCTGCACGCGTTCCTTGATATCGGTGGAGTTCATGCCTTCTGTATCCTCGCCATCCACTGCCGCAATAATGTCGCCGGGCTGCACGCCGGCAAGATCGGCCGGGGCCCCGCGGAAGACTTTGGTGACAATGTTGATGCCGTTGTTGGAGATGAATTCGACGCCGATGCCGACGAAGTCACGGTCAATGCTCTGACGGAAATCGAGAACCTCTTCCGCCGACATGTATTCGGAATGAGGATCTTCCTCATTGGCGAAGATGCCCCGCAGCGCCTGGTCGCTCAGTCTGGTGTCGAGATCCTCGATTTCAGAGCCGAAGAACCAGTCGTTTTCCATGATGTCAAACGCCGCGTTGATTTTGTCAGAAGCGTTCATTGACTGGCTGTTGCGGATGTCCCTGCGCATGGCAGCAGTGCCGGGAGCCGGGAAGAAACTGCCGATGATCCAGCCGGCAAGAAGACCCGCGATCAAAAGGATCACCAGAGCGATCCTTGTTCTTTTCACACGCTTCACTGTTTTTGCCAGTTCCTCATCTTCACGGCTTGTGCCGGAAAACTGCATCACCCGGATGCCGTCTGTATTTGCCAGTTTATTATCAGAATCGAGATCAACCATGATCAAGTCCTCCTCTTCTTCAAAAAGGCTCCGGATTGTCCGGAGCCATCAGTTTCTTTTAATATCCGAATACTGTTTCCGGCCTTATGCGGCATGGCGCCCCATAGCCGGCATCGCATTTCCTGTTGGAACCCTGCCAGCCTGCCCCGAAGGCAAGATCGCCGTTCCAGGTTCTCGCGTAGTTTTCAAAGTTCGAGCCGTCACCCAGATAAATAATCTCGATATGGCAGTGCGGGCCTGAGCTGTTGCCGGAGGATCCGACCTGGCCGATCGCTGTGCCGCCGGTCAGGATTGTGCCTGTAGCCACAGGCGAGCCGAGCATCATGTGATAGCAGGCAACACCATAGAGTGAACCGTTGACAACAGTCAGGTAATGAACCTGGTTTCCGCCGCCGTACGCGCCGCCGAACTGGTAGCCGCACATCTGACCAAGACCGCCATATGTCGAACATCCGTTTGCAGAGTTGAGAACCACACCTGCGCCGACCGCGTAAATGGTTGTGCCGACTGATGCGGCGAAGTCATAGCCGAGATGTTCATAGCCGGAGCTGTATGCCCAGGTGCCGGCGCTGCGGTAGGAACCGGGAACCGGGAAGGTCCATCCTTCCGAGGCAACCTTGGGGATATCTTTGAGTTCACCGGCCGCAGCCAGAGCAGCCATAGTGGCTGTAATGGAGCTGATATCAGCCGCGATCTGCGCGGACTGGGAACGGTATTCCGCTTCCTTGGTGTAGGCAGCGGTCTGAACAAGTTCAACCTGCGCTTTCAGAACAGCGATGTCGTCCTGCTGGTCGATGAGGGCGGCCTGCTGCAGCTGCAGCTGCATCCGGATAACTTCCATGTCAGCCTTGACGGCTTCCATTTCCGCCTTGACCTGCTCCATCTGTTCCTTGGCCGCCAGAAGCTCCTGCTTCTGGATGTTCATCTTTTCGATCAGTGCGACCAGCTGTTCCATTGTCTGCTGGTCATACTTGGCGATCGAACTGATGCCGGTCACGATTCTCAGGAAATCCTCGAATGAGCTGGCGCCCATGAGGATATCGAGATATTTATTGAAGCGCATGGAAGACTGCGCGCTCTGCATTCTTGTTTTGACCTTGCCTTTGATCGTGTCCACCTCAGCCTGGGTGTCGTCGATCTCTTTCTGTTTGGCGTCGATCTCTTTCTGCTTGTTGTCGATTTCGGCCTGCTTGTCGTTGATTTCCGCCTGTTTGGCGTCAATCTCGGCCTGCTTGGCACCGATTTCCTGCGTTTTGATATCGATCTGTCCCTGCAGGGCGTCGATCTGCGCCTGATATTCATTGATCTGTGCCGCGTACGCTTCAATGTCCGCCATGACAGACGCCATCTGTCCCTGCACGTCATTCAGGCGTTCCTGAAGATCGGAACGTCTTGAAGCGACATACTCCGCGTAGGCATTGCACGCTTCACGGTCTCCGGAAGCGACTTCGCCTGTACATTTATTCTCCCAGTAGTCGGAATCGGAATAATCCGGCTCCGCTTCCGCAGGAAAAGACGTCAGGATTCCGGCGCCTAATGTGAATGCCATCAATATGTTCAGAATCTTTTTTCTCATCTCTTCCACCTCAGATATTTGGTGACTGAGAGCCAGCTGCCGATGTAACCGACAAGAATACCGGTCACTGCCAGTATAGCAGAAATATAGGCCGAGAAGGGCATCGGCTGCTCAAGATGGAACAAACTTGAGAAAACAACACCCTTGGTGCGTTCATAAAGAGCGTAGTAGCCATAGACAGTCAGGGCGATCGGCAGGATTGCGCCAAGGACGCCGATAATCATGCCTTCCCAGACGAAAGGAGCGCGGATAAATCCGTTGGTTGCGCCGACATTGCGCATGATCGTGATTTCATCCTGTCTGGCGCCGATGGTGAGTTTGATAGTGTTCTGGATCAGGAATATTGCCAGAACACTGAGTGCCGCGACGAAAATCAGGCCGAAACGGCGGATGGTGATCATCGCCGCGACCATATCAATGGTCGTCTGGCCGCCGTAGTCGACGTCGCTGACGCCTTCAATCCGGCGGATCTGGGAGGCGATCGTTTCGATGAGGTCGCCGTCTTCGACTTCCACATAGAAAGCGTCGGACATCGGGTTGTCATCGCCGAACGGCGCCATGGCTTCCCTCATTGCGGCGTCATCGTACTGTTCAAGGTAATAGGCGAATTCCTGTTCCTTACTGGAATATTCTACCACCTTTACCCCTTCAATCTGCTCGATCTGGTTCCGGATCTTCTGTTCTGCCGCCATGCTTTCGTGGCGGGAGTCAATCAGTACCGCGATCTTCATGGAATATTCCACGCTCTTTGTGAAAGTGTGCAGATGCCATGAAAAGATCAGGAAAATACTGATGATTGTAAGTGTGATTGTGACCGCGATGGCAGAGGAGAGGGCCATGCCCCAGTGCCTGCCGACGCCGCGGAAACCTTCTTTGATAGGTCTACTGATCATGACGGACATAGCCTCCTTCCGCAAGATCGGCGACGATATGTCCGTGTTCCAGGACAACCGTTCTCTTGCGGTGCTTGTTGACGAGAGTCAGGTCATGGGTGACCATGAGGATCGTTGTGCCGTATTTGCGGTTGATTCTTTCGAGAAGGTCCATAATCTCATCGGATTTTCCCGGGTCCAGGTTGCCGGTCGGCTCGTCGGCGATGAGCACCTTGGGCCGGTTGGCAATGGCTCTTGCGATCGCCACACGCTGCTGCTGGCCGCCTGAAAGCTCATGAGGAAAAGCATTTCCCTTTTCGCCAAGACCGACGACGCCCATGACTTCCTTGGCGCGTGCTCTGACCTGCGGTTTCTTCATTTTGATCACTTCAAGCGCGTAAGTGATGTTTTCAAAAACCGTCTTTGTCGGCAGCAGCTTGTAATCCTGGAAAACGACGCCGATATTGCGCCGGTAGATCGGCACCTGCGAAGCGCGCAGGGAGCCGACGTCAATGCCAACCACCTTCACGGTTCCCTTGGTGGGGATTTCTTCCCCGTCAAGGAGCTTGATCAGCGTGGATTTGCCGGAGCCTGTCGGTCCGATGATATATATAAACTCTCCCTGCTCAACCGAAATGTTGATGTCATACAGGGCGTTTGTACCGTTTTTATATTTTTTATAGACGTGAGAGCATTCAATCATTATCACCCTCCTTTTAAAACATGCGCACCCCCGGACATGGAGATACGCATGGTATTATAACATATGCGCCGGAAAACTCCTCAGATGTTAGGTGAAGAATATGTGAATCCTTCGCCCAGCATATCCGAAGTATCCGTTATAATGACGAAAGCCTGCGGGTCAACCGAACTGATCAGTGTGGTCAGCGCGGTATACTGTCTTTCCGAGACAACGCAGACGATCATCTTGCGGGCATTGCCGGTATAGCCGCCCTGGCAGTCGAACAGGGTTGTGCCGCGGTTGATTTCTTTTCTGATCGCCTCGTTGAGTTCTTCCCACCTGTCGGAGATGATCTGCACATTCTTCCCTTTGATGCCCCGGCCCGCTTCAAGAACACGGTTGATGCCGAAGCCCGAGGCCATGACGGAAATCAGTCCAAGCAGCGCGGCGCTCAGATCATACGCCAGGATTCCCAGCATGACGGTCAGGGCGTCGGTGATCATAACCAGAGTGGAGACCTTGATGCCGGTGATCTTGTGCAGAATCAGAGGCGGAATATCCATGCCGCCGGTGCTGGCGCCGGTTCTCATGACAAAGCCGATTCCCACGCCGCCGAGAAGTCCGGCGTAGAATGAAGCCAGCAGCGGATCGATCGTCAGATCAACCGGATGCCTTGAAAGGATGGTCGTGAAAAGCGGATAGCAGAGTGACGAGATCAGCGTATTGCGGGCAAAGTCCCTTCCCAGTACCGCCCAGCCGGCGATCAGAAGCGAAAGGACCGCCACGTTGGCAAGGAGCGTCTTGTCGATATGGAAAAACGGCTCCAGAGCGACCGCGATACCGGCGACGCCGCCCGAGAGAATGTTATACGGCAGAATGAAAAACTCAACTGACACTGCCAGTATGAACGTCCCGCCGATGATCAGAACTAAATCAGTAATGCGCTTTTTTGTCATACCGGAGTATTATAGCACATGTTAACAGGAACATATGAAATGTTTAAGATATCAACTATGAGAAAGAAACTTCCCTGGATCGCGGTCATTGTCTGGATCCTCATCATCTTCAGCTGGTCGCTGCAGAGCGGTGAAGACTCCGGGCGTGTTTCCGGATCGCTCACACAGTCGGTACTGAACTTCCTTTCCTCGCTGGAAATGGAGTTTTCCTATGAGTCCGCCCACCATTTCATCCGCAAGGCAGCCCACTTCAGTGAATATGCCGTTCTGGGCGCCCTGACCATGAACGCGGTCAAAAAGGCACCGCTGTTTACAAGCGATGCCCTGAGTGTCGGATTATTCATGATTCTGGTGCCGGTCATTGACGAAACAATCCAGCGTTTCGTGCCTGAGCGGGCCGGCATGGGTTCCGATGTCCTTCTGGACATGTGCGGTTTTCTCACCGCGGTGCTGATATTTCTGCTGGTCACTCATCGCGGGCAATGGGCGCGTAGGAACCGCCGGTGATCCGCACAAGATCATCCGGATTCACTTCCACCTGCACGCCGACCCGGCCGCCGGAAACCATAATCGTGTCATAGAGAACAGCCGTTTCGTCAAAGACAGTCGGAAACGGCTTTTTCATGCCGACCGGACTGCAGCCGCCGTGAATGTAGCCGGTGGTTTTGAGAAGATCCTTCTGGGGAATCATCTCCACCGATTTGACCCCGGCCGCCCTGGCTGCCGCCTTGAGATCGAGCTTTGCTTCAACCGGCACAACAAACACGTAGTGTTCCCTGGTGTCGGCGATTGTGACAAGCGTCTTGAAGACCTGCGAGGGATCCTCGCCGCATTTTATGGCGACACTGACGCCGTCGATGGCACCGTCCTCCGTTTCATATGTATGTTCTTTATAGGCAATGCCGGCGGTTTCCAGCATCCGCATGGCGTTGGTTTTGGCTTCTTTTTTTGCCATAGGTGTCTCCTTTGCAAATCCCGGGCGTCTGCCCGGGATTCATTTTAATCTGAAAGAAGAATTCTGTCGTCATCGAGTTCCTCTTTCGCCCCTTCCTTGAAGCGGCGCAGAAGCTCATCGATTGTTGTATCGGCTCTTTCCTGCTCATTGAGGTCAAGAATGATCCTGCCGTCGGCCATCATGAGGGTTCTGTTTCCGGTCGAGAGAGCCTGGTGGATGTTGTGGGTGATCATCAGGCAGGTTGTGTTATTTCTTGAAACGATTTCCTTTGTCAGCGCCGTGATCTTTTCGGCTGCCCCGGGATCCAGGGCGGCGGTATGTTCATCCAGCAGTAATAAACGCGGGGGAACAACGGTCGCCATCAATAATGTCAGCGCCTGTCTCTGGCCGCCGGAAAGCGTTCCGACCTGGGTGTTCATCCTGTCTTCCAGTCCCATCTCCAGCATTCTGAGCTGTTCCCGGAAGAACTCGTGGTCCTTTTTTGAAATGCGGCTGAAGGAGTCGAACGACTTGCCTGCTCTTAAGTAAGCCAGGGCGAGGTTTTCCTCAATCGTCATATGCGGGGCGGTTCCTTTGAGCGGATCCTGGAACAGCCTGCCGATATACTTTGAGCGTTTGTAGTCCGGCTGGAATGTGATGTTTTCCCCATCCAGAAGGATCTTTCCCGAATCGGCGAGGAAGACGCCCGCGATGGCGTTGAAGAGGGTTGATTTTCCTGCCCCGTTGGAGCCGAGAATCGTGATGAAGTCCCCTTCCTTCACGCTCAGGTTCAGGTTATTGAGAGCTGTCTTTTCATTGATGGTGCCGGGATTGAAGACTTTCGAGAGATTCTGTATTTCAAGCATGTCAGTTCACCGTCTCCCTTCTTTCCCTTTTCTTCACCGCCAGGTTTTCGCGGATGGTCGGCATCGCGATCGCCAGGGCGACGATGAAGGCTGTCATCAGCTTCAGACACTCAATCGGCAGGATTCTTGTCTGCAGGATAATGGCGTAGATCGCCCGGTAGATAATATTGCCGATCAGGCAGGCCAGGATATTGCGGCCGATGGAACGGCGGCCCTGAATCACGGTTTCACCGATGATCAGGGAAGCCAGACCGATCACGACGATGCCGGTGCCGGCGTTGATGTCGGCGCTCTTCTGCATCTGTCCGACAAGGCCTCCGCAGAGTCCGGTCATGCAGTTGGCAAGGATCAGTCCTGCCGCGATGGTGAATCTCGGATTGATGGAGGAAGCCCTGACCATGTCCATATTGTCGCCGGTGGCGCGGATCGAAAGGCCGAGCCGGGTGCTCAGGAACCATCTCATAAACAGCATCATCACACAGGCGAAGCACGCCACCACCGCCAGCTGGTACCAGGTCCCGAAAATGCCGGTGTCCCTGACCATTGTGAAAATGGTGCTCTGCTTGAGCAGCGAGACGTTGGCGCTCCACCCCATCGCCATCAGGTTGACGGTATAAAGACCGGTGTTTGTGACAATGCCGGCAAGGATGGAAGGCACCCCGAGCCTGGTCTGCAGCAGCGCCGTGACAAAACCGGCGCAGCCCCCGCCGATCACCGCCAGCAGGATCCCCAAGATGGGATGGCCTGCCGCCGCGGCCGAGACGCTGAGCGCCATGCCGAAGACAAAGCAGCCGTCGGTTGTCAGGTCGGCGATATCCAGGACGCGGTAGCTCAGAAACAGAGCCAGGGCGACCAGGGAATATACGCAGCCGAGTGTTAAAGCGGTCTGGACAATATGCAGCATAGGATTCCTCCGTTATGAATCAGGTTAATTTTCGGTTGTCTGGACTTCCACGATCTGGCCGAACTGTGAGAAGACTGAATAGTCGGCGCCAAGCAGAGTGGCGGTTTCGGTATTGACAGTGATAATGCCGCCGGGCATGACTTCATAGGACTTGTAGTATTTTGAATTCTCGATGCCGTTGACAATCACATCAAACGCGAGATCCGCCGTTTCGGTGCCAAGGTCGGTATAGTTGACGCCGGCTGTGGCGAAAGCGCCGTTTCTGACGAAGGAGTCGGCACCTGCATAGTGGCGGATATTCGCTTCGGCGAACAGAGGAGCGATGGTCAGCTCCGCATCCATGATGACATTGTCGGTCGGGGTGAAGACGACGTCGCAGCCGCTGGCAATGATGGAGCTGGCGGTCTGGATGACTTCATCGCGGTTTGTCGGGGAACCGAAGTCCTCATAAGGAATATTCTTTGAATCCAGGTAAGCCTTCGCTTCGGCGATGGGCTTTTCGGAGTTGGACTCAGACGGGGAATATAATAAGGCAACTTTCTTCACATCAGGTTTTTCGGCAATGATCATTTCCATGAGCTGCTCTGTGTTAAGGGCGTCGGATGTGCCGGTCACAAAGTCAATATCGGTGAGCTGTGAGCCTTCCGGATCGGAAATGGCGGCGAAAATCACCGGCGTCTTTGTGTCTTCGGCAGCCACGTACATAGTCTGGGCAGCCAGGGTTGCAATCGGCACGATGGCGTCAACGCCGGACACCAGGGCGTCAGAGCCGATGGACTGCAGGGTTGAGGCGTCGTTGTTGCCGGAGTAGACCTGATATTCAATACTCACGCCGTTGGCGGCGGCGAGCTGATCGAATTCAGCGGTAATCGCGTTGGCAATTTCATCGAGGGAAGCGTGGTCGAGCTGTTTGACGACAGCGACTTTGTAGACGGTTTTGTCCGCGGTTTCAGACGACTGGTCAGAGGACTGATCAGACGCCGGAGCTGCCTGGTCTGAGCAGCCGGCCATTGTGACGGCGAGCATTGCGGATAAGATTGCGGCTGTGTACTTCTTCATGTGATGTTCCTCCCTTTTCCTTTTCCTGCATTTCCGTTCGTGCACCTTATAAACAAAAAACGCCCGTCCTGCAAAGGACAGGCGCTGTGCCTGCGGTACCACCTTTATTAGCAGCTTTCACTGCTCTCTCAATCGAAAATGCGATCACATTTCCTGCCTTTTAACGCCGGCATTGCGTCATGAGTACTTGCGTCAGCTTTCATCATGCCCTCACGGGTCCATTTGCATACCGCATCACTGCCGGGCTCTCACCTGCCCCGGCTCTCTTTGAGCTGCCAATATGTTTGATCTCCCGGTCAACGGTTTACGAGTGAATCATAACGTCAAAAAAAACCTGTGTCAATGTGAGAAGTCCCGCTTTGAAGCTGACTTTGCGTGATTTTCTGAAAACTTTACCCGCCCATTTTGCAGAGTGTTGGTGGGTGTATCAGTAAAGCACTGTATTTATCGAGGGTTCCTGATGTAATAGTCTCTGTATTTCAATGTTTTATGC
>CACYNH010000010.1 GCA_902775735.1 uncultured Erysipelotrichaceae bacterium | reverse complement strand
TCACTCTCACCGAGCGTGCTTGATGATATTACCATCATCTCTCTTTACTGTCAAGAACTGTTTTGAAATATTTTTTAATTTCTTCTCAGCCTCAGCCGGATCTCCCCGGCTGCTCCCTTGCTCAGCGTGTTTTATTAAACTCCTTTTTTCACTTCATTGCAAGTACTTTTTCAACTATTTTTCCACCTTTTTTCTCCCCTCCGTTTTTTCCCTCTTTGTTGTATTTTCAACTAATTTCTATTCGCGCTTTTTTAACGATTTAACTGCCTTTCCTTCACTGAATCTTCTTTTGTATTGTTCAATTTTCTTATCTTTATATCCTGAAGACAGATTGTTTTACTTCTGGCCGAATATATAAAGGAGCCATCTCTGGCTCCTTCTTCTTAATATAATAGACTGACCAATTTCAGTTCACTTGGTGGAATTGTCGAATCTTTCAAATTCACCGGCCATCCATATTTCATATGCTCTGGCCATTTCCTTCTGTTCTTCCGAAACAGAGCTCAATTTTTTATACATTGGATTGGCTTCATATTCTTCATTGTTATATTCAATAAAGCCTGCTTTGGCATCCGTGTACTTACGCTCATTCAATTCAACGCCCGCATTGCGCAGATGTTCTTTGTATACAGGGTAACGGTCTTTCATCTGATCAGTATCACCTGTCACCAGCGTGAACGGAGATACGTGCGCGCCGGCATCCGCCAGTTTGATCATCGAATCATCAATAAAGGGATAGAAGCTGATCATACCGTTCACACTGAATCCTTTTTCTTTCAGGAATGCGGCTGCACCCACAAGCAGATAAGCACCTGCGGAAAATCCCAGGAATGAGAACCTGTGCGGATCCATATTGAATTCAGACGCATGCACCGCAAAGTAAAGGACAGTGTCTCTGATTTCCTCCTGCGGATACGGAATCGGCTGCACATCCAGTGTTGTGTAGTTGATGTTGACGATAATGCGGTCCCAGATGTCTTTTACACGGTCGCAGAAGCTGTCCAGCGTGTCAGCGTCGCCATCCATGAACTGACCGCCATGAGCGACGAAAACAACCGGTAAAGGTCCGGAAACAGCCTGTGAGGGCACGTAAAGGTTCACAGCGACGCCGTTTTGTGTTTCGCGGGGCACAAGTACCCTGCGTCCCAAACGGTCCTCATCGGCCTTTACAAGCTCTTTACGGGCGTTTTGGATCTTTTCGGTCAGTTTCCTGTCAAAAGCGCCGGGATGCAGTTTATTCCAGATGTAGTACGCCAGCATGATCAGCAGGAATACGCCGATGATGTTGATAAACAGATTGCCCATTCGAAGTCCTCCCCTTTTTATGAATGCTAGCACATGTAAGCACCATAATCAAAAATACAGCATGCGCAGGATTGCTCCATTGCATGCTGTACATTTGTTATTCTGCTTCTCCGGCAGCTTCTTCAGCAGGGAGTTCTGCTTCCTGAACAGGAAGATCTGCCCTGTCTTCGCCGCCGTTAACCACTTCATCCGGAAGTTTGGAAGCGTTGACTTCCTCAAGACGCCGTGTCTTTTCTTCACGGATTGCTTTGAGCTGAGCAGCGCGCTCCTCGATGCGTCTGGATGTCTCACGGTCGAACGCTCTGCCGGTACCGGCAGGAATCAGTTTACCGATGATGACGTTTTCCTTGACGCCTTCAAGATGGTCTGTCTTGCCTCTGACAGCCGCGTCTGTAAGGACACGTGTTGTTTCCTGGAAGGAAGCGGCGGACAGGAAGGAATCGGTTTCAACCGCGGACTTGGAGATACCGAGCAGGATCGGACCGAACTTGGCCGGGACCTTGCCTTCATCCATGACAGCGTCGTTGATCTCGTTCATACGTGTCAGCGACAGTGTCTGACCGGCGGAGAGCCCTGTATCATTGCCTTCGATGACAATGACCTTCTTGAGCATCTGCTTGATCATGACTTCCAGATGCTTATCGGAGATATCGATGGACTGGGTGGAATAAACCTTCTTGACTTCTTTGAGGATGTATTCCTGAACCTGTCTGACACCGGCGACTTCGAGAAGCTCCTTCGGCGCGATCTGTCCTTCAGTCAGTTTTTCACCGGCATGAACAGTTGTACCGACCTTCATCCACGGTCTGACGATCTGTGTCAGGTCGCACTTGTGGTCGATGGATTCCTTTTCGTTTGTGACAGTGACGACCTGTCCTGTCTTGCTGTCGTTTTCACGGATATCCGTAATTTCGCCGTCGATCTTGGAGATGACCGCGACGCCCTTCGGAGTACGTGCTTCAAAGAGTTCTTCGACACGGGGGAGACCCTGGGTGATGTCACCTGACTGGGTCGCGACACCGCCGGTGTGGAAGTTTCTCATTGTCAGCTGGGTACCCGGTTCGCCGATTGCCTGTGCGGCCATGATGCCAACAGCTTCACCGGTTTCAACCAGGTTCCCTGTAGCCATGTTCTTGCCATAGCATTTGCGGCAGATGCCCTTTGTGCTTTCGCAGGTGAAAACGTTGCGGATATACGCTTCCTCAACACCGGCAGCGACAACTTTTCTGGCCATATCGTCTGTGACGTATTTATCAGCGTCAATCAGCAGCTCGCCGGTTGCCGGATCGGTAATCGGGCGGGCTGTGAAGCGGCCGACTATGCGGTCGTAGAACGATTCGATCTTGGAGTTGTTCTTACGGTCGAGGATATCTGCAACCTTGAAGGCCTTGTCAGTGCCGCAGTCGTCTTCATTGATGATGACTTCCTGGGCAACGTCAACCAGACGTCTTGTCAGGTAGCCTGATTCAGCTGTCTTCAGAGCGGTATCGGTCAGACCTTTACGTACACCATGGGTGGAGATAAAGAACTCGGATACGCTCATGCCTTCACGGAAGCAGGAGTAAATCGGGACTTCAATAATTGACGGCTGATATTCTTTTCTGGACTTGGACTGTGTAGGTCTTGCCATCAGACCGCGCATACCGGCCAGCTGGGTGAAGTGGTTCTTGTTACCACGGGCACCGGACTGGGCCATCATGTTGATCGGGTTCATACGGGCCATGGAATTCATCAGTGTGTCACCGACGTCATCCTTGACACCTGCCCACAGTTTGGAGAAGGCTGCTTCCCATTCCTGAGGAGTCAGGAGACCTCTGTCACGCAGAGCGTTGAGCTGGTCTGCCTTCTTGCGCCCTTCACCGACGATTTCGTCCTTGTGCGGAGCGACACTGATGTCGCTGAGCGCAACGGTCATACCCGCCAGTGTGGAATACAGGTAGCCCATATCCTTGAGTGAGTCAAGAATATCGCTTGTTCCGTTTGTCTTGTACTTGTCGAAGACTGCGGCAATCAGGTTGCCGAGGTCCTTCTTTTTGAACTCCTGAGTCAGAGGACGGTTCTTGATTTCCTCTTTGATATTTGTTCCCATCGGAATGAATTCTGAATCCGGTGTGGCTCTCAGTGTTTCCGCGTTGCACTCATTGAGGTACGGGAAATCTGCCGGGAATACGCCGTTGAAGATAATCTTACCGACGGAAGTGATCAGATACTTCTCATTCTGTTCTTCTGTGAAGCCTGTCTTGCCCAGTGTTCTTGCCGGCAGGGCAATTCTGCTGTGCAGATGGACAACACCGGTCTGGTATGCCATCAGGACTTCATTGACATCCTTGAAGAGATGTCCTTCGTTGTCGCCGTATCTTCTCCATCTGGCCGCTTCGACCTTTTCACCGAGAGATTCCAGCGCGTCCGCCTTCTTATAGAATTCTTCAGCGCTTTCTTCCATGTTCAGATAGAAGTTGCCCAGGACGAGGTCCTGTCCGGGAGTAACGATCGGCTTACCATCCTTCGGACCAAGAATGTTGTTGGAGCCGAGCATGAGAACTTCAGTCTCTGCTCTTGCCATTTCACTCAGGGGAAGATGGACGGCCATCTGGTCGCCGTCAAAGTCCGCGTTGAACGCAGGACATACGAGCGGATGGACACGGATTGCACGGCCTTCAACCAGCTTCGGGAAGAATGCCTGGATACCGAGTCTGTGCAGTGTGGGAGCACGGTTGAGGAATACGGGGTGTTCCGCGATAACCTCTTCAACAATGTCCCATACTCTGGAATCCTGTCTGGCGATCAGTTTTTCCGCTGTTTTAGGGTTGGACGCAACCTGCTGGTTGACCAGTTCGTTAATCACGAAAGGCTTGTACAGCTGGATTGCCATTTCCTTCGGGAGTCCGCACTGCCACATCTTCAGGTTCGGTCCGATTGCGATAACGGAACGGCCTGAGAAGTCGACACGCTTACCGAGAAGGTTCTGTCTGAAACGGCCCTGCTTACCTTTCAGGGAATGGGACAGGGACTTGAGGGCACGTCCGCCGGCGCCGGTGATCGGCTTGGAACGGCGTCCGTTGTCAATCAGAGCGTCAACAGCTTCCTGCAGCATTCTCTTTTCGTTCTGGACGATAATGGCAGGAGTGCCCAGTTCAAGCAGCTTCTTAAGACGGTTGTTTCTTGTGATGACACGTCTGTACAGATCGTTCAGGTCACTGGTGGCGAAACGGCCGCCGTCGAGCTGCAGCATCGGTCTGAGATCCGGCGGAATAACCGGCAGGACAGTCATGACCATCCATTCCGGACGGTTGTCGCTGTTGCGGAACGCGTCGACTGTTTCCAGTCTCTTGATCAGCTTCTTGCGCTTGTCGCCGGAAGCCTTTTCGAGTTCCTGCATAATCGCGTTGTATTCCGCTTCAACATCGATCTGTTCGAGAAGCGTTTTGACCGCTTCCGCGCCGGTCTGGGCAACGAAGCTGCCCGGTCCGTAGATCGCGTTGTTCTCACGGTATTCTCTTTCGGAGAGAATCTGCTTGTAAGCAAGCTTTGTGTCACCCGGGTCAGTAACGATCCAGGAAACGAAGTATACTACTTCTTCAAGGTTTTTCGGCGGCACGTTCAGCAGCAGGGACATTCTGGAAGGAATGCCTCTGAGATACCAGATGTGCGCAACCGGAGCGGCCAGCTCAATGTGGCCCATACGTTCACGGCGGACGGAGGATTTTGTGATCTCAACGCCGCAGCGGTCACAGACAACGCCCTGGTAGCGGATCTTCTTGAATTTTCCGCATGCGCATTCCCAGTCCTTGGTCGGGCCGAAGATGCGTTCGCAGAACAGACCGTCTCTTTCAGGCTTCTGTGAACGGTAGTTGATTGTCTCCGGCTTTTTGACTTCGCCGTAAGACCATGAACGGATTTTTTCAGGTGAAGCAAGTCCGACTTTAATCGCTGTAAAGTTATTGATATTCATCAGTGACTGCCTCCTTATTCTTCATCAGATCCCATGTCGTCGAAGCCGACTTCGGCAGCTTCAGGGATTTCTTCCTCGAGTTCATTCTTGATGGTCAGACCGTCATTGAACGCATCCGCGATGTACTGCTGGCTGCTGAGATCAGTTGTTGTTTCTTCCTTCAGCTCTTCCTGCTCCATCTGCTTCAGATCCATTTCATTGCCGTCATCGTCCATCATACGGACATCAATTGCCAGAGCCTGCAGCTCATGAACAAGGACACGGAAGGACTCCGGAATACCCGGCTGCGGCAGCTCTTTGCCCTTGACGATCGCTTCATAGGTCTTTGTACGGCCCATGATATCGTCAGACTTGACTGTCAGGATTTCCTGCAGTGTGTTGGCAGCGCCGTAAGCTTCAAGAGCCCAGACTTCCATTTCACCGAATCTCTGACCGCCGTTCTGTGCCTTACCGCCGAGAGGCTGCTGTGTGACCAGTGAGTAAGGACCGGTGGCACGTGCGTGCAGCTTGTCGTCGACCATGTGCGCCAGCTTGATCATGTACATGACGCCGACAGCGATCGGTTCGTCATAGACTTCACCGGTCATGCCGTCTGTCAGCAGATACTTATGCTGGGTGCCTGCTTCTTTCATGATGTCATCAAGGTCGCTGTTGGAAACACCGTCGAAGACAGGTGTCGCGAACTTGACGCCGAGCTTCTTGGCAGCCATGCCAAGGTGGACTTCAAGAACCTGACCGATGTTCATACGGGAAGGAACACCGAACGGGTTCAGCATGATGTCAATCGGGGTACCGTCAGCAAGATAAGGCATGTCTTCCACAGGGTTGATTCTGGAGATGACGCCCTTGTTGCCATGGCGGCCGGCCATCTTGTCGCCTTCGGAGATCTTTCTCTTCTGGACAACGTAGACCTTTACGACTTCATTGACTCCGGGCGGCAGTTCATGATCATCCTTGCGCTTGAAGACTCTGACGCTGTGGACAATACCGGCACCGCCGTGCGGAACCTTCAGGGAATTGTCTCTGACTTCCCTGGACTTTTCACCGAAGATGGCAAGCAGGAGCTTTTCTTCAGGAGAGATTTCGCTCTGGCCCTTCGGAGTGACTTTACCGACGAGAATATCGCCTTCCTTGACTTCGGCACCGACCATGACGATACCTCTGCCGTCGAGGTTGCGGCATGCGCTGTCGGCGACGTTGGGGATGTCACGTGTGATTTCTTCCGGACCGAGTTTTGTTTCACGGCATTCGATGTCATATTCCTCGATATGGACAGATGTGTAGAAGTCTTCACTCTGCATTCTCTCGGACATGATGATCGCATCTTCGTAGTTGTAGCCATGCCATGTCATGAAGGCGATGGTAACGTTCTGGCCAAGTGCCAGTTCGCCGTTCTGCATAGCCGGACCGTCTGCGAGGATATCGCCGCGCTCAACTCTTTCGCCGTCCCATACGATCGGGCGCTGGTTGAGGCATGTGGAAGCGTTGGATCTTCTGAACTTCGTCAGTTCGTATGTGTGTTCTCTGCCATCGTCTTCTGTGACGACAACCTTGGAGGCGTCGACATAGCTGACTGTGCCGGGCGCTGTGGCAACACAGGCGGCACCGGAGTCACGGGCGATGACATGTTCCATACCGGTGCCGACATACGGGCTGTGCGGATTGAGCAGCGGAACTGCCTGTCTCTGCATGTTGGCGCCCATCAGCGCACGGGTACAGTCATCGTTTTCAAGGAAAGGAACGCAGGCGGTAGCGACTGAGACGATCTGACGCGGGGAGACGTCGGCATAGTCGACTGTATCCGCTTCAGCCATAACAGTTTCACCGGCGATTCTCGCGACAATTCTGTCGCCGACAAGTCTGCCGTCCTTGATTTCGTTTGCCTGGGCGATGACGTGATCGTTTTCCTCATCTGCAGGCATGTAATGAATCTCATCTGTGACGACGCCGTTTTCAACCTTGCGGTACGGTGTTTCGATGAAGCCGTACTCATTGACTTTGGCGTATGTTGTCAGGTAGGATATCAGACCGATGTTCGGTCCTTCAGGTGTTTCAATCGGACAGATTCTTCCATAGTGGGAGTTGTGAATGTCACGCACTTCGAAACCGGCGCGCTCACGGGTCAGACCGCCCGGGCCGAGTGCGGAAACACGTCTCTTGTTGGAAAGTTCCGCCAGAGGGTTCTGCTGGTCCATGAACTGGGACAGCTGGGATGAGGAGAAGAACTCCTTGATCGCAGCGGTAAGCGGACGGATGTTTGTCAGCTGCTTCGGTGTCAGGGTTGCGATGTCAGTGATGGACATTCTTTCCTTGACAACTCTTTCCATACGGGAGAGACCGATTCTGAACTGGTTCTGGATCAGTTCGCCGACAGTACGGATACGTCTGTTGCCCAGCATATCGATATCATCCTGGGAGCCGACGCCGTCAAGCATTGTCAGTTCATAGTTATACAGGGCATACATATCACTCATGGTGATTGTGTGCTTGTCATTGAGCGGGTCGATACCGATCAGTTTGACCTTTGTGCCGTTCTGGTCAATGAAGACTTCCTGGACACATGCACCGACGAGCCAGACTGTAACGTTTTTGGACTTGGTCGCTGCCGCAACAGTTTCCTCTTTGGCAGCTTCCGTCATCTTCTTCAGTGTCTGATCCGGAACATAGCGTTCACAGAGCAGATCGCCGTCTTCGTTTGTGAGGTCTTCGCCCTTGACAGTGATTCTGCCGACCGCGTACATGCGGGAACCGTAGTTCAGAACAGCGTTGACATTGTCATTGGTCACCTTGACAGGTGTGGCGATGATTCCGGCATAAACCTTGATCTCTTCAAGCTCGGAAGCGAGAAGTTTAATGTCTTCCGGTGTGAGGACTGTGCCTCTTTCATACGAGAAACTGTCACCGTCATAATCATCAGCCAGAACTCTGCCGGTGATGGCATTGATCCAGGATGTGGAGACTGTGGCGATTGTCGGATGGGAGAAGGAGTGAACAAACGGCAGAGCGCGGGCTGCGATGCCTTTGTTGATTTCGCTTCTCAGAGCGTTGCGGGCATCCTTGTCAATCCTGATACCCTTCTTGAAAATGACCTTGCCGTCAGCGCCGAGCAGATCCTCTGTCAGCGCATGGCCTTCCATGCGGTCGAGAATGTTCAGCTTCTTGCGGACCTTGTAACGGCCTGCTTTTGTCAGGTCATAGCGTCTGTAATCAAAGAACTTGGCGTCCATGAGGGAAATCGCGCCGTCGATTGTGGCGATTTCGTCGGCTCTCTGGTTTTCATAAACACCGAGCAGGGCCTCGTGGGTTGTCTTTGTCTTATCAGCAGCCAGTGTATTCCGGATTTCTTCATAGTTGCCGAACACTGAAGTGTACAGCAGCATGTAGTCATTCTGGAATTCGCGTTCTTCCTCGGGAACGATAACGTCGGTATGAACCGGGAAATTCAGAGCCTTGAGGAACTTCTGCATCGCTGTTGTGTCGAAGCAGTCCTCGCCCTTATCCGCGTTCAGCGACATGCCGATCGCCTTGAAGAGAATGGTCGACAGAATCTTTCTCCTTCTGTCAATGGAGACGTTCATAATACGGCCAAGGGCAGCCTTTTTGTCATCGCTCATGAATTCGAGCCAGGTTCCGCGGCTCGGGATGAGTTCACAGGTATATGTGTCGCGGCCGGTGCGCTCTTCTGAAACAATGTCAAAATAAGCACCCGGAGAACGGACGATCTGTGAAACAATGACACGCTCAGCGCCGTTGATGATGAATGTTCCGGTCGGTGTCATGAGAGGGAAATCGCCAAGGAAGACTTCTTCCCATTTGGTCATGACTTCACCTGTTTCCGGATCCATGATCTCGAGCTCCATCTTCGCCTTCAGCGGAGCGCAGTAGTTGACTTCTCTGTATTTGCACTCGCTGATCGAATACTTCGGCTCGCCGAATTCGTAATCAAGGAACTTCAGACGGATATTGCCCGCATAGTTGGAAATCGGGTAAATATCATCAAAGACTTCCTTGATACCATCGGTTGTAAACCACTCAAAAGCAGCTGTCTGGATCTCAACCAGATCAGGGAGCTGTAGACCGCTTGAAACTTTCGAGTAGTCACGGCGGATCGCTTTGTTGCCGTAATGCACAACGTGGTATGTCTGCTTATTTTCCATGTACGCCATCCTTTCGTCTGCATCTATAATTAACGTCAAAAAGGGCATAATAACCCTATCCCTATTCGACTTTATTGCAATATACTATGTTAACATCTGTGTTTCAATCCGTCAATCGGGTGCTCTTCAGTACCCAGTACCCCTTGTCACGGCTGATCACTTCGCAGTTGCCGAAGATTTCCTCCAGTTTCCGCAAAGCGCTTTCAGCACCCTGCTTGCGGCGGATCACGGCCAGAAGTGTCCCATGTTTTTCCAGATGCGCATACGCGTCTTCAAACATACCGTAAATCACTTTCTTCCCGGCCCTGATCGGCGGGTTGGTGATGATATGGGAAAAGGTTTTGTCCACCGCGGCAAATCCGTCGGAGACAAAAGCAGTGCACTTGACATGACTGCCGGCGCAGTTGAGCTCTGTCAGTTCAACCGCCCGCGGATTGATATCAACAGCCGTCATCTCCAGCCAGGGGTATACCGTTTTGAGCACCACGCTCACAACCCCGTAGCCGCAGCCAAGATCCAGCACCCTGCCGTCAAGTTTTTCCTTTACGCAGGCTTTCAGAAGGATCTCCGTACCGCGGTCAACCTCAGTTTTGGAGAAAACGCCGTTATCGGTTACAAAAGTATACAAATGGCCCGAAAACCGGAAAGAATGTTCCTTCCGGTTTTCTTCGAGATTTCGGTTATCGGTAAAATAGTGTGCCAATAATTTCTATCCTTTCAAGGGGCCGAAAAGCCGAAGTTCATCCGGCTTTTCTTAAAGTGTTTTTTCAGACAGCGGGATTATTTGAACTCAACAGTAGCGCCTGCGCCAGTGAGAGTTTCCTTGATCTTTTCAGCTTCGTCCATGCTGACGTCCTTCTTGATCTCTGCAGGAACGCCGTCAACGAGCTTCTTAGCATCAACAAGGCCGAGACCTGTGATTTCTCTGACAGCCTTGATAACAGCGACCTTGGAGTCACCGATTGCGGACAGGACGACTGTAACGGATGTCGGGCCTTCCTGGACAGCTTCAGCCGGAGCAGCAGCAACTGCGACAGGTGCAGCAGCGCTTACGCCATACTTCTCTTCGATAGCCTTAACGAGTTCATTGAGTTCGAGAATTGTTGCTTCATCAAGATATGCAAGAATTTCTTCCTGTGTTAACTTTGCCATGGATTAATTTCCTCCTATTTCCTCAGGCAGCTGCTTTCGCAGCATTAATTGTTTTTGCTTACGCAAATAATGATAGTGAGAAACTGGTGTTTACGCAGCAGCTTCTTCTGCAGGGGCAGCATTGCCTTCAGCTCTTGCTTCAGCAACGGCGTTGACAGCTCTCGCGAAGCCGGCTACAGGTGCCTGCAGTACGCTTAACAGCATACTGAGCATGCCATCTCTGTTAGGCAGTGCGGACAGTTCGTTGATTGTCTTCTGGTCTACAACCTTACCTTCAACGATGCCGCCTTTCAGGACCAGCGCCTTGTGCTTTTTGGCGAAATTTGCCATGAGTCTGGCAGCTGTTGTTTCATCAGCACCGAATGCCAGTGCGTTCGGACCTGTCAGTGCTTCTTTCAGATCAGAGAATCCGGCAGCGTCTGCGGCTCTGGCTGCGAGAGTGTTCTTATAAACCTTCATCTCGACGCCTTCAGCGCGCAGTGTGCGGCGGAGTTCTGTGACCTCAGCAACTGTAAGGCCGCGATACTCAGCGACAACGGTGGATGGTGAACCTGTGAACTTGTTCTGAATCTCAGATACAACATTCTGCTTGGACTCTAATACAGTCTGATTCATACTTCACCTTCCTTTTTTACTGTTATCGCATACACATATATAGAAAGCCCACGCGGAATGCGAGGGCTCTGAAAAAGTCTTATTGAAACCTTTCTCCTACCTCGGTAACGTATTAAGCTTCCGCTGTTACTGTCTATGGTATTTGATAACAACACAGCAATATTAATGTTGTTTCGGTCTGTTGTCAACGGTATTTTTACGAATCAGCCGATGATTTCGATCTCATGCGGATATTTATTGAGAACATCATATCCGTCTTCGGTGATCAGGACAAGATCCTCGATGCGGCAGCCGAGAATTTCCGGGAAATAAATGCCCGGTTCGATGGAGTGGATGTTGCCGGCTTCCGTCTTTCTTGTGTTGGCGGCGCTGACATCGCCGAACTCATGGTCCTCAACGCCGATGAAGTGACCCAGCCGGTGTGTGAAGTAAGGACCGAAACCGCCTTCGGTGATGATATCCCTTGCCTTTTTGTCCACATCGCAGAGCGGGACGCCCGGCTTCAGCATTTTTTCCGCTTCTTCGTTCGCTCTTCTGACGAGGTTATAAACCTTTTCCTGCTCAGGCGAAGGACCTTTCTTATAGAAGAATGTGCGGGTCATATCCGAGCAGTAGCCGTGATATTTGCAGCCGACGTCAAAGAGAACAGCGTCACCTTCCTGAATGACTGTGTCATCCGGCATATGATGCGGATCCGCCGCGTTGGCGCCAAAGGCCACGATCGGCTCAAAGGAGAACGCCTCCGCCCCAAGAGAGCGGTAAATTGCCAGCGTCTGCGCCGCAACCTCCTTCTCAGTGACGCCTTCATGGATCAGACGCTTGAAGAGCACCATCGCCTGATCATTGATTCTCGAGGACTTCCTCATGAGCGCGATTTCCTCTTCATCCTTTACTGCCCTGGTCAGATCCACCGCCAGAGACCCGAGAGAGAAGGATGACGCGATCTTTCTTTCCATCATCGGCAGCAGGAATCTTGCCGGCATGATTTTATCCACGCCAAGCGCCCTGTCATGATCCGTGTATCCGGAAAGAATCCCGATGAGATCATCGGTATCGCTGAATAAAACTGTTTCCGTTTCCGGATCATCCTCATAATGGAACAGGGCATTCAGGAAAAGAACAGGCTTTCTGTCTTTGCTGATCAGAAGTCCGAGGAATCTTTCGCCGGGATAAAACCAGGTGCCAAGCAGGTAAAACAGAGCGCACGGATCAGTGATTAGAAGCTGCTCCTGCTCCGCCTTTTCAAGAATACGGTTCATTCTTTCTTTTTTCAGCATTTCACTACCTCTTTCTGAAAACAACAAACTTTCCGAGAATGTAATTGAGCGCGATCACCAGCACATTGGAGGCGATCTTTATCAGCATGTCGTCCATTCCCAGCCTCTTCACACATATGAACATGATCAGCCAGTCCAGGATTCCTGTGGAAAGCCTGGATGTGAAGAACGACAGGATTTCCTTCAAAACAGCGCCTTTTCCCTGTGCCTGGCTTTCAAACACCCATTTCCGGTTGGTGACATAGGCAAACAGCACCGACAGAATCCAGGCGATTACCGTGGAGGGCGTAAGCGGCAGGTGAAGAACCCTGGCGCACAGCCAGTAAGTCACAATGTTGACCAGGGTTGTGCAGACGCCGAAGATCCCGTACAGAATCAGGCTCCGGTATTTCTGAAACAATGCCCTCATCAATGGGTTTCCATCCATTCAAGGATCATCTTCGCGGCTTTCTTCTCACGCATCTGCCCGTGTTCAATCAGCAGGACTCCGATCTCCCGCGCTTTTTCCACATATTCCGGTCTTTCCATATCGATATCAACGCAAAGCACCGGAACCGCCCTGCTTCCGCCGAACTTGTCGGCGTTGGCTTTCACCTCATAGATCGCCTGCTGGTCATATTTGCCCGCTTTGCAGGAAATGGAGATCAGCCGGCTGTCTTTGGAGGCGACCACATCCAGTTCACTGTTGGGATCCCCCGACACAAACTCTCCGCCGTTCCAGTCGATATTGACCCTGAGGTCCACATCGTCAAAAGCGCCGGAATCGGTGATCTGATAGTATGTCTCATACTCGAACGGGACGCCGGTATCCGTCACAAGGATCTGATAAGCCGTGTCATGGAAATGCATGAAGCAGCTCTCACTGGTGAATTCCACTTTGTCGAAAACGTGATCCAGCTGAGCCAGAACAGCGCTGAAGTCCTGATAAAACTTCCTGTCTGCCTTCCAGACGGACAGTTCATGGCTGCCGGTGCCCAGAGAGCCCATTGTCTTGCAGAAAGCGTTCCACTTTTTTGAGTTTTTTCTTCTTGCGGCCATGCATTCTTCCACCGCCTTGCGGCCATGATCGTCGAAGTATTCCTCCGGAAGGTTTCTGACAAGACCTCCATACAGTTCAACAATCTCGCGCACCGTCAGCTTCGGCATGATCAGATCAGCGCTTTTCTGACTGTCACCTTTCAGCAGAAAGTACTTTTTCTTGTCGAGATCGGAATAGCATACCGTCTTTCCCAGAAGACGCGACAGCTTCACGGCAGTCAGCTCATTGCCGCCCTGAATGTCCACATAAACCTCATCATCTCTGTAAGGCTCAAGCAGTGCGGCCGGTTCCTGGTCCTGATAAAGAATGTACTCGGTGTTTCTGATCTTTCTTTCAATCAGACTGTTATGAAGAAGGGGTTCCTGCTTTTCGGTATAAATGAAAACCACCCTGTCAGGATTCAGCTGATAAAAGGAAAGAAGGTTGAGCATCTGGTCGTCATCGTAAATTTCTATTAAGGTCTTCATGCATAAATCATACTCCCGGAACGCGGCGAAAAAAAGAAACAGCCGCAGCTGTTTCTCTGAAAACAGATTTCTTATTCCGATACAGACTCCACTTTTTTGTCCTTCGGCCAGCTGACTCTGTACTCCACATGAAGTGCCTTCATCTCATGTGTATTCAGTTCAGCTTTCCATTTGAGAATACCAGTGGTTTCATCATATTCCGCATTGCCGTATGAAAGCTTATCAACAGTGATTCCCTGCTCGCGGGCGATGGGAATCTGGTCCTCGATTTCAACCGTGACCGGCTCATCCATGGCGCTGACAGCCTGGATATCGTACTCATAAACAGCGGACTGCTGGTTTCTGATCAGAGCTTCCTTTGACTGTTTCTTTTTCTCTGTGCGGCTCAGTGAGATTCTTTCTTCCGTGCCGAGGGCAATGGTGAATGTGTCTTCCCCGTAATCCGGCTCGATTTTCGCGCTGCCGGTAAAGGCGGAATCAAGATAAACGCTGGCGGTGCCTCTGACCGACATCGGCAGATCCGCGGTTTTCACGCAGGCAAGAAGGTATGCGTGAACATCTTTTTTCGGAACCGCTTTGATGACATAATCCGCGTTCAGCTCAAATGTCTGCAGATCCACAAACATCCCTTCATCGCCGCTCGCCACGTCATATACCGCCCCAAGCGCATATTCCGTCATGGCATCGGTGCTGCTGACATCCGCGCTGCCGGTATCCATTCTGGCAAGCTGGGCTGTTTCTTCAAAATCAAATTGTTCCTCCGCCACGGTATCCGCCATCATCGCCTTCATCATGACCGGGGCGCTGTTTCTGCTGTAACGGGGTTTCGGCATCGGTTTTTCAAAATCAAGATAGACAGGTTTGAGCTGCGGCAGTGAAGCGGAGCGTACGGGCACACCGGTGCGCAGCACCATCCGGACGCCCTTCCAGTCTTCGCCGGTATGCTGGCGGATCTCAGCCCTGGCCCGCAGGGTGAGCGGTCCTTTGCCGTCGGTATGAATCTCATAGCGGGAATTCCAGCTGCCCGCGTAATCCTGGCAGCGCATCTCAAATGGATAGTCGCCGCTGTTTTCGACTTTCACAACAGCCGAAACTAGCGGTCTGTTTTCTTTTTCGAACTCTTCGTTCAGTTTCAGATTCAGCGCTTTCTTTTCTTTTTCGAGGCGTCTTTTCTCTGAACTGATTGCTTTGATTCTTTCCGGGTAGGCGCTGACCCATGATTCCACCTGTTCGACTGTGGCGCTCTGCAGCTGGGCGAAAGCTGTGCTGTTTTCCCACATCTCAGCCTGTCTGCCAAGTGCTTCAATGGCGGCATCGATATCCTCGATCTGCTCGCGGATCAGTTCTGACTGCTTCCCTTCATGATCCGGATTGATGACATGAATCGCGGACGCGGATACGGCCGCAGGAAAGAACAGCTGCATGGTGTCGGTATAGGATGTCGGGCAGAGTCCTTCGATCAGGACTTTGGTTTCACCGGCTTCAAGATGAGCGCATCCGCGGCGCACAGCCGTGAAGCCGCTGCGGCTGAGATGGACTTCCTTCATTTCTGTCTTAATTGTCATATGATTGTCCTCCTGCGCTGACACATCCATTATACAGAACAAAAAGATCCGCTCACCTGATGATGGTTTGCGGATCTTTAAGTTTTGACTGATTGAGTTAATTACTCAACGATTTCGATAACGTTACCGGAACCGACTGTACGGCCGCCTTCACGAATGGAGAAACGTGTTCCCTGTTCGACAGCGATCGGCTTCAGCAGTTCAACGTTCATTTCAACGTTGTCACCAGGCATGCACATTTCTGTTCCTTCCGGAAGAGTGATGATACCTGTAACGTCAGTTGTACGGAAATAGAACTGAGGACGGTAGTTGGAGACGAACGGTGTATGACGGCCGCCTTCTTCCTTCTTCAGTACGTAAACCTGAGCCTTGAAATGTGTGTGCGGAGTAACGGAACCCGGCTTAGCGAGAACCTGTCCACGCTCGATTTCGTCACGGTTGACACCACGGAGCAGAGCACCGATGTTGTCGCCGGCCTGAGCGAAGTCAAGCATCTTACGGAACATTTCAATACCTGTAACGACTGTGGAACGTGTGTCCTTGAGACCGACGATTTCAACCTGGTCATTGAGGCTGAGTTTGCCACGTTCAACACGGCCTGTAGCGACAGTACCACGACCTGTGATTGTGAAGACGTCTTCAACAGCCATCAGGAACGGCTTGTCAAATTCATGCGGCGGAGTAGGAATCCATGTATCGACTGCATCGAGGAGTTCCTTAATGGAAGGAGTCCACTTCGGATCGCCGTTCAGAGCGCCGTATGCGGAACCGCGGATGATCGGTGTATCATCGCCTTCGAAGCCATACTCGTCGAGAAGTTCACGGACTTCCATTTCAACGAGGTCGATCAGTTCGTCATCGTCGACCTGGTCGCACTTGTTCAGATAAACAACCATCTTAGGAACGCCGACCTGACGGGAGAGCAGGATGTGCTCACGTGTCTGAGGCATCGGTCCGTCGGATGCTGCAACGACGAGGATAGCGCCGTCCATCTGAGCTGCACCTGTGATCATGTTCTTGATGTAGTCAGCGTGGCCTGGGCAGTCAACGTGTGCATAGTGTCTTGTCAGTGTCTGGTATTCAACGTGTGCTGTGTTGATTGTGATACCACGAGCCTTTTCTTCAGGAGCACCGTCGATCTTGTCATAAGCTTCGAACTTAGCCTTACCAGCTTCGGGATGCTCAGAAAGATACTTTGTGATCGCTGCTGTCAGAGTTGTTTTGCCGTGGTCTACGTGACCGATCGTGCCAATATTGACATGCTCGAGGGATCGGTCAAACTTTTCCTTTGCCATTTGTTTTTTCCTCCTGATTTATTTTCAGTCTGCCATCATTTTAGCGGACTTGCCACCTTTATGCAATAATTACTTGCTTGCACTGGTTGTGTTTTTTTCGATGATTTCCTTCGCGATATTCTTAGGAACCTCATCATAGTGATCCATGGTCATCATGTATGTGCCGCGGCCCTGTGTGAATGAACGCAGGTCTGTGACGTAGCCGAACATGTTGGCCAGCGGGATGAATGCTTTAACCTTGATCGCGTTGCCTGTTTCTTCCTGCTCACGGATCTGGCCGCGGCGTTTTGTGACGTCGCCCATGACCGCGCCGAGATATTCGGACGGAGCAGTAATATCAACAGCCATGATCGGTTCGAGGATTGCCGGGTCGCAGATCTTCGCTGCTTCCTTGAGTGCCAGGGAAGCGGCAATCTTGTAGGCCTGCTCACTGGAGTCGACATCATGGTAACTGCCGTCGAACAGCACTGCCTTGATATCAACAACCGGGTATCCCGCCACAAGACCGTTGTTCAGAGCCTCTTCAAGACCCTGCTGAGTCGGTCTGATGAATTCCTTCGGAACGGATCCGCCGATGGTCTGGTCTTCGAATTCGAAGCCCTTTCCCGGGTTCGGGAAGAATCTGATCCACACATCACCATACTGACCGTGACCTCCGGACTGACGGATGAAGCGGCCTTCCGCCTCGCCTTCTCTGCGGATTGTCTCACGGTATGCGACCTGAGGCGCGCCGGCAGTGGCTTCGACTTTGAACTCTCTCTTCATACGGTCCATGATGATATCCAGCTGAAGTTCGCCGACGCCGGCAATGATTGTCTGGCCGGTTTCTTCATCTGTATATGTACGGAATGTCGGGTCTTCCTCGGCCAGCTTAGCCAGCGCTGTGTCCATCTTCTGGGCATCGCCCTTTGTCTTGGGCTCAACAGACATCTGGATAACAGGTTCCGGGAATACCATGGATTCGAGGATGATCGCGTGGCCCTCATCGCAGAGGGTGTCGCCTGTTGTTGTGTTCTTCAGACCGACAGCGCCGGCAATATCACCTGCGCGGACTTCTTCGATGTCTGCGCGGTGGTTCGCATGCATTCTGACAAGTCTTCCGAATCTTTCTCTCTTATCCTTGGAAGCGTTGAGGACATAGCTTCCGGCTGTTGCGATACCGGAGTATACACGGAAGTATGTCAGTCTTCCGACAAACGGGTCAGTCGCGACCTTGAACGCAAGAGCAGCGAAAGGCTCGTCATCGGAGGGAAGACGTTCAGCTTCTGTCCCGTCCGCGAGATGGCCTTTAATGGAAGGTACATCTGTCGGAGCAGGCAGATAGTCAACAACCGCGTCCAGCATCAGCTGAACACCCTTGTTCTTATAAGCGGAACCGCACATTACCGGGAAGAATTCAGCAGTCAGAACACCGGCTCTGATCGCTCTCTTGATTTCCTCTACTGTGGGCTCTTCCCCTTCAAGGACTTTCATCATGACTTCATCATCGTAATCCGCAATCATTTCCAGCATGGTCTGGTGCATTTCTGCAGCCTTTTCCTGATACTGGGCGGCAATTTCGGTTACTTTGATGTCTGTACCGAGATCGTTCTCGTACATGTACTGCTTCATTTCAACCAGGTCAATGATTCCGCGGAAGCTCTGCTCTGCGCCGATCGGCATCTGGATCGCAGCTGCCTTGGCACCGAGTCTGTTTCCGATGGAAGCTACTGACATATCGAAGTCAGCGCCGGTCGCGTCCATCTTGTTGGAGAACACGATACGGGGAACTCTGTATTCAGTCGCCTGTCTCCAGACTGTTTCGGTCTGGGGTTCGACACCGGCCTTGGAGTCAAGGACAGTGACCGCACCGTCAAGGACACGCAGGGAACGTTCCACTTCAGCTGTGAAGTCGACGTGACCCGGGGTGTCGATGATATTGATCTGGCAGTCTTTCCAGTGGCATGTTGTGGCAGCGGAAGTGATCGTGATACCACGCTCCTGTTCCTGGGCCATCCAGTCCATCTGGGAAGCACCGTCATGTGTTTCACCAATCTTATAGATCTTGCCTGTGTAATAAAGGATACGCTCAGTCGTCGTTGTCTTGCCGGCATCGATATGAGCCATGATTCCGATATTACGAATTTTGTCTAAAGGAAACTCTCTAGGCATAAATCGCTCCTTTCCTTATGAGTATCTGTAGATAAAAGGGTGGAAAGAAATTACCAGCGATAGTGAGCAAACGCCTTGTTTGCTTCTGCCATCTTGTGAGTGTCTTCCTTTCTCTTGACAGATGCGCCTGTACCGTTGGCAGCGTCCATCAGTTCAGCCGCAAGTCTTCTCTCCATTGTCGGTTCGTGACGGGATCTGGAGAAGTTAACGATCCATCTCAGGGCCAGAGTCAGCTTTCTTTCAGCACTGACTTCGACCGGAACCTGATAGTTGGCACCGCCGACACGGCGGACCTTGAGTTCGAGCACGGGCATGACATTGCCGAGTGCCTTTTCAAATACTTCCATGGCAGGCTGGCCTGTCTGCTTCTCGATGATTGCGAATGCATCATAGAGGATTGTCTGAGCAGTGCCCTTCTTACCATCGATCATGATCTTGTTGATGAGCTTTGTGACAAGCTTTGAGTTATAGACCGGATCCGGTAAAACTTCACGCTTGGCTATATAACCTTTTCTAGGCATGTTCTCTTCTCCTCTCTATTACTTCTTGGACTTCTTGGGTCTCTTCGCGCCGTAAAGGGAACGGCTCTGACCTCTGTCAGCGACACCTGCGCAGTCGAGTGTGCCGCGGATGATGTGGTAACGGACACCAGGGAGGTCCTTGACACGGCCGCCTCTGATCATAACGACGGAGTGTTCCTGCAGGTTGTGGCCGACACCGGGAATATAAGCGGTGACTTCCATACCGTTGGACAGACGTACACGGGCGTACTTACGCAGAGCGGAGTTCGGCTTCTTCGGTGTCATTGTGCCGACACGGGTGCAGACGCCTCTCTTCTGCGGGCTGCTGAGCTTTGTGGAACGGTTGCGGAGTGAGTTGAATCCTCTGTTCAGGGCAGGGGACTTGCTCTTGTAAACTTTATCGGTACGGCCCTTGCGCACCAACTGGTTTATTGTAGGCATTTCTGTTTTCTCCTTTCTCTTTTGTGCACACATTTCCAAGTGTGCCGTAGTCTGGACTTTTTTTAGGCTTTGTCTCCATGACAAAGCCAACTTTTGGTCAAGCTAGTACATAATAATGGCACTCTCTGCCAATGTCAAACATAATTTTCATCTTTTTTTCATTTCTTCGCACAGTTGGAAATCCAACCTGTTCCTGAACTTTTTAAGGCGGCAATTATCGAGCTTTTTCTTTTCCCAATGCTTGACGCGGACGCTATAATAGATACACAAGGAGGTGCTTTATGGCGAAGAAGAAAGTATGTGATTTCTGTCTGAGTGAAGGCGGCGGACTGTTCAATCGCCTCGAAACACTCTCTGACGGACATCATATGTGCAAGGACTGCAAAAAGCTCATCCAGAAATATAACCTGCCGCTGAAGTATGATCTGTTCCAGCAGCTTGTGACCGCCCAGGCCAATATGAAGGATATGATCATGGACGCCCATCTGGAAAACCACGATGCCAATGACGCGCTTGCGGAATACTATCCGTTCCCGTCAGTCCTCATGCATGCCGGCGAACACTGCATCAACAGCGTTGAAGCCACAATCACCGTCGATAAAAACAGAATCCCCGATGTTCCTGCCGTACGCTCTATCCAGGCTGTGCAGAAAGGCTCTATCCACAATATCCGCGACGCTTCGGGCGATGGTGAAACCGAAACCGTCAAGGGCACATTATACGAAACCGAGGCTGCCCTGTATTTCCTTTCTCCTTATATTGTCAACTGCCACAGACTCGGCTATATGAAAAGGAACACAGGCGATACAGACAGAGTGGTTGTTGTCACTCCCACCAAGACCTTTACCTATAAGATTGAACATGCGGACCTTTTCTTCCTGCGTGAACGTTTCTACCAGAAGGTCAACGCGGTGCGTCACAACAAACGCGAGCATCTGATCTACATCACCAATGACAACCAGGTCAGAATCACTCCGGGTGTCTACGACATTCCAAAGAGCCTGCGTGCGGGCAGATATACCGTCAAAGCAATCAAGGACGCCGGTCTTCATATCAGGGATCCCCTTGGCCGCATTAAGGATTACTACGAAAACGAGGATTATATTGATCTGCGTGAAGGCGGTGTGCTGGAGTGCACCGGTGAATATCAGCTCAAGTGGATCGGCGACAAGTTTGATGAAGAATGAGGAAGATGAAACAGTCTTCCTTTTTTCATTCTGCTCAGTGAATTAAAAAACGCTCTTCATAACCGAAGGGCGTTTATCTGTTCCAGGGATTGTTTCCGGAAGGATCGGTGGGATCCCAGCCGCGGTTGGGACTTTCCGGATCAATGTAGATGGATTCCGGTCTGCCCAGCGGCCCATAGCTGTCCCAGTCATCATACAGTTCCACGACAGTTCCGATGGGACAGTTGTTATAAATCCACAAAGCGTCGCGGACGCACAGTCTGATGCAGCCCATGGAAGCCGCGGTGCCAAGCTTGTTGTACTCGTAATATTCCAGATCACCCTCGTACTGGGTGTAATAAGGAACGGAATGGAAGAGAATATCGCCAACGATATCCGTCACATACTGGCCATAGCACGGTCCGTACAGCAGTCTCCATCTGGATTTGTTGAAAGTTGAATAGGTTCCCAGCGGCGTCGCCGGACCGGTTGAGCAGATAAATGCTGTGTACGGTTCATAGGTTCCGCTGTCATTCAGCGCATAGACCGTCACGGTATTGAGAGCCCGGTTGATCCGTATGTAATAAGGATTGCCGTTGCCCGCGAAAGCTTCGCCGGGAGGCTTTTCTTTCACGCTCAATGTATACTCTGCTTCTGAAATGTTTCCATTGAGGTCTTCCGCTCTGACGGTAACAGTGTAATCGCCCGGCGTTTCCGGATCATAATCACAGGAAGCCGTCCACTTCCCCTTTCCTCCTGTTTCCGAATATTCCAGTTTCCCGTCCACAGGATCTTTCACCGACTCCACATTCTCTGTAAGTTCTGCTGTCCCGCCGGCATAGATTTCCACAGTTTCTGAGGACAGAACAATTTCCGGAGCCTGCGTATCTGAAACTGTCACATTGTAAAGAAATTCTCTTTCCGCAGGTTCACCATAACTATCCTGATCGCTGAGCAGGACTCTGATTTCATAATCACCGGTTTTCCCCGGATCGACTCTGCCGCTCATTTCCATCGTTCCGGTGTGGCTTTTCACCAGTTTTGTCAGATCATATTCACTGCCGTACTCACATGACAGATAGGTTTCATCAATATCCGCTTTCAGGCTTTCCACAGCTTTCTCGTGGGCAGCCTGTTTTCTTTTCATTTCTTCCTTTTCCTGATAGTCCGCGTACAGCTTCATTCCGCCGAATCCGCAAAGGAAAGCAGCTGCGCAGCCAGTCAGGATCCATATACTCTTTTTCATACGGATAAGAGTTTATCGCTTCTTCTCTGCCGTTTCAACAATCTGCTCTGCACATTTGCGTGCAGAGGCATAAAGGAAGTAATGCAGCGGAATATCATATTTCCGGCAAAGGTCTGTGATTTTGTAGTAGTCACTGTGGCTGAGCGCATTTGTCTGAATCCATACGCTTGCCGCATTGCGGATCAGGTCATCATTAATTCTCACATTGCTGAGAACCCGCACATTTCCGGTGATCATCTGGGTCAGCTGCTTGACGAAGGAATCATGACCGCCGCAGATGACAGTTCTTTCCCTGACTTCATAAGGAAGATTAATGTCAGGATCAGGTGTTTCTTTCTCCGGATTCTGTGTCAGAAAGATAACTTCCCGGAGTTTTGCCAGCTCATCCCTGTCCGCTTTGGTGCTGCGGTGCACAGCCTCCAGTTTTTCACTCAGGCGCGAATTCTCTTTCTGTGCTTTCCACGATGTTTCTTTTAATGCTTTATTCTCTGCAGCCAGACTGTTAACCCTCTTTTTCAGCTGTTCAATCTGTTCCTTAAGCTGCAGCTGATCCTGCGGCACTTCTTCTTCCTTTGTCTCTTCAGGATCAGCATAGGTTCCTGCTGTTTCCCTGCCCATCACATCCATAAGACACATCGCAAGGCGCATCATCTTCTGCATATGCGCAGGAATATTCAGATCATTCCAATAAGACTCCAGACAATCGAACCGTTCAAGATTTCTCGGCATGATCACGCCGGTCATTTCAAACATCAGCTGCGCCAGGCTGACCGGATCATTAACCGTCTCACCATCATATTGATCGCTGTAGCGCTTTTCATAAAAATCAGGAAAGATGTTCATTGCGCTCTCGTGCGCGTGCCTTTCGATAAGATCATCCACAAAAAACTCATCATAGGAATGTATCCAGGGAAGTGAGTCCCCGATCATGTATGCCAATGATGTTCCGAAGTAATACATCCAGATCAGGTCATCATTGCGGTCCGCCAGATACAGCAGCGCAAAAGCGAGACGGTACGGATTTTCAATACAGAACCCTTCCATCCGTTCATTGAGTTCTTCCGGCATCAGCTCTTTCTTTTCTTCCGGAGCCATTCCCAGGTATTCCCTGAACAGCCCGGCATAGTTCATCTTTTCTTCCACGCCGTCACTTACCAGATCGCTGCATCTTCCGATTGCCCTGTCAAGTTCCACAAAATTCTCGAAATTCCGAAGTGCCGGCAGATCGTCTGATTTTGAAAAGAAATCCTCTGCACTGATGACAGCCTCTGTTTTCCGGTCGTTATTTGCATATTGTTTTTGTTTCTTCACCAGTCTGTCATGATTCTTCAGAAGCTCATCCCTTTTTGCATGATTCTTTTGCAGTCCCGTAAAGAACGCGCCCGCCAGAAACCAGTATTTCTCCCTGAATTCTTCAACCGCGGACTGAACCGCTTCCGGATCCAGCGCATCAATCAGTTTTTCAAAACGCTGTCTCGATGGAACGTTCTGTCTGTTTTTGTTCCGCACGGCAGCCTCATCAAGAAAGTTTCGTTTCATTTCACCTTTCGGCACGTAGACTTTGCAGTCATCATTTCTGTGAATCAGAACATACACGGTCTTCATCAGCAGCGCGTCGGAAAAAACCGAGTCACGTCCGATTGTCCAGGAAGGAATATTCACAGCCTCCTCTTCACTCAGTTCCGGAAGAAGTTCGCGTTCAACATCAAACATGAGATGATCAGTGCTGAGGGTATCCAGAATCCAGATTGCCGCCGCAAAAATCAGATCAAATCTGCGGTCAAGCGCGTCATATCCCTCATCAATATCCGAATTCAGATAAGCCCAGTCCATTTCAAAATAAGATGTTCCCGGGAAATCCGGATAATCCGCGCCAACCATTTTTCTTGCATACTCAACATTCTTCAGCGCTGTTTCCTGCCGTCTGGAAAGCCGTTTTGCGTCAATATCCGCATTCTGGCCGGCGCTGCCGTATTGAGAACGCAGTCTGCGTGAGTTGTCGAAGTGTTCCTTAAAAGCCCGCTGTAAAACTCCGGGATCGCTGAAATCATACTCTCCTACCCATTGGTCTGCATTTCTCTTCATTTTCCTGTCCTTCCGTTTTCACTGTACTGTTTCCGTATAATATGCCGGGATCATAGTAAGAAAAGGAACCTGACTGACTGTCCGGTCCCCTTTCATGCTATCTGAAATAATCTACCGCGCCGCGGAAGATGAATTCCTGGGTGTTGAGATCCGGAATGTTGCCATAGAGGCTTTCGCCGGAGCGCTCGGAGTGGCCCATCTTGCCGAGGATTCTTCCATCCGGGGAAGTAATGCCTTCCACCGCGTTGAAGGAATTGTTCGGGTTGAAGTGAATATCACTGGTCGGATTGCCGTCCAGATCAACATACTGGGTGGCGATCTGGCCGTTTCTGATCAGTTCGTCCATGACTTCTTTATTGGCAACGAATCTGCCTTCGCCATGGGAAATCGCGACAGTGTTGATGTCGCCCTGCTGTGCGTAGCGCAGCCACGGTGACTTGACGGAAGCGATTCTTGTTCTCACCAGCATCGACTGGTGTCTGCCGATGGTATTGAATGTCAGGGTCGGGCAGTTTTCGTCGGTGTCGATGATCTTTCCATACGGCACAAGGCCAAGCTTGATCAGCGCCTGGAAGCCGTTGCAGATACCGAGCATGAGGCCTTCTCTTTCATCGAGAAGCTCCGTGACGGCCGCCTTGACCTTCGGATTGCGGAAGAAGGCTGTGATGAATTTGCCTGAGCCGTCCGGTTCATCGCCGCCTGAGAATCCGCCGGGCACCGCGATGATCTGGCTGCGGGCGATTGCCTTTGCGAAGCCTTCCGCGCTTTCTTCAATGTCTTTGCCGCTCAGGTTGCGGATGACGAAGATCTCTGCTTCCGCCCCCGCTCTTTCGAAGGAGCGGGCTGTGTCATATTCACAGTTGGTGCCGGGGAAGACCGGGATCAGGACATGCGGCTTTTCACATGTGTAGGAAGCGTGCATGACGCCGCGCTCATTACAATCACAATTGATCAGTTCCGTGCCGAAATCGACGCGTGTATACGGGAAGACCGGCTGCAGCTTGTCTTCATAGATCTTCTGGATCTGATCAAGATTCACGCATTCCGCTTCTGTCTTCAGTACATATTCACCGATTGTTTCACCGATCTTACGGGCGTCTTCGATTTCTTCCGCTGTCTCAAACAGGAAAGCTCCGTAGCACTTGTCAAAGAGACCCGTTTCATCATCAAGCTTCACGCCGATGCGGTTGCCGAGCGCGCACTTGAGCAGACCTTCCGCGATGCCGCCTCTTTCAAGAGTCCAGACAGAGAGAATCTTTCCTTCTCTGATCAGTTCTTCCATGCGTGAGAAGACTTTGCGGACGCTGTCAAAATCAGGCAGTCCGTTTTCATCATATTCAGGAGCCAGAACATAAAGGTTATGGCCAGAACCCTTGAATTCAGGGCTGAGCACTTTGTCAGCCTTTGCGGTGGAAACCGCGAAGGAGATGAGTGTCGGCGGAACGTCAATGTCCTCGAATGTGCCGGACATGGAGTCCTTGCCGCCGATTGCCGCGATGCCCAGTTCCACCTGTGCCTTGAGGGCGCCGAGCAGAGCCGCGAACGGTTTGCCCCATCTTAACGGTTCATGGTTGACTCTTCCGAAGTACTCCTGGAAAGAGAGCCATGTGTGCTTCAGGCTGCCGCCGGCAGCGATGATGGAAGCGGCCGACATGATGACTGCCGCCATCGCGCCATGGTAAGGCGAGGCGCTGGAAAGATAAGGATCAAAGCCCCAGCTCATCAGGGATGCTGTGTTTGTTTCGCGACCAAGCACAGGAATCTTTGCCGCCATGGTCTGGTTGGGGGTCAGCTGGTATTTTCCGCCGAACGGCATTAAGACAGTGCCGGCTCCGATTGTGGAGTCAAAGCGTTCGGAAAGACCCTTCTGCGAGCAGATGTTGAGATCGCCTGCCAGAGCCTCCATCTTTTCACTGAGGGAAGCGCCGCAGTCTTTCTGTTCCTCTTTCTTCACAGCAGGAACTTCGATATCTGTATAGCGGCTGGCGCCGTTTGTGTTCAGGAAAGCGCGTGAGATGTTGACGATCTCATGGCCTTCCAGAGTCATGATCATGCGGGGATTGTCAGTGACAGCCGCCACGATGGTGGACTCAAGGTTTTCACTGTCAGCCAGGGCGATGAATTTTTCCGCGTCCTTTGCCCTGACGACAACCGCCATGCGTTCCTGGGATTCGGAAATCGCCAGCTCGGTGCCGTTGAGACCTTCGTACTTCTTGGGAACTGTGTCCAGGTTGATCATCAGGCCGTCCGCCAGTTCGCCGATGGCGACGGAGACGCCGCCGGCGCCGAAGTCGTTGCAGCGGCGGATCAGTCTTGTGGCTTCCGGATTGCGGAAAAGCCTCTGCAGCTTTCTTTCTTCCGGGGCGTTGCCCTTCTGGACCTCAGCGCCGCAGGTTTCGAGCGATTCAACGCTGTGGGCCTTGGAACTGCCGGTCGCTCCGCCGCAGCCGTCACGGCCTGTGCGGCCGCCTAAAAGGATGACGATATCGCCGGGTTCAGGGACTTCACGGATGACATTTTCCGCCGGTGCCGCCGCGATGACAGCGCCGACTTCCATTCTCTTGGCCACATAGCCGGGATGGTAGAGTTCTCTGACAAGGCCTGTCGCAAGACCGATCTGGTTGCCGTAGGAGCTGTAGCCGTTGGCTGCTGTGGTGACGATTCTGCGCTGGGGCAGCTTGCCCTTGAGCGTGTCTTCCAGCGGTGTCAGCGGATCGGCAGCGCCGGTGATGCGCATTGCCTGGTACACATAGCTTCTTCCGGAAAGCGGGTCGCGGATCGCGCCGCCCAGACATGTGGCAGCGCCGCCGAACGGCTCGATTTCAGTCGGATGGTTGTGGGTTTCGTTTTTGAACATGAGAAGCCAGTCCTGCTGTTCGCCTTCGACGTCGACTTTGATCTTCACCGAGCAGGCGTTGATCTCTTCCGATTCGTCGAGGTCATTGAGCAGACCGCGCTTCTTCAGGACTTTGGCGCCGATGGTGCCAAGATCCATCAATGTTAACGGCTTCGGCGTGCGGCGGGCATAGATTTCTTCCCGCAGCTGCAGGTATTCGTCATATGTCTCACGCACAAAGTCCGGTTCGATTTCAATATTGTTGATGATGGTGTTGAAGGTTGTATGACGGCAATGGTCGGACCAGTAGGTATCGATGACTCTGATTTCCGTGATGGTCGGATCGCGCTTTTCTTCCTCTTTGAAATACTTCTGCAGGAAGGTGATATCCGCAAGGTCCATCGCCAGGCCATACTGGCCAAGGAAGGAATTCAGTTCTTCCTGGCCGAGAGCTGTAAAGCCTTCAAGGACTTCCGGCAGATCAGGCTTCGGGTACTTCTGAAGAATGGTTGCCGGCTTTTCAAGAGAAGCCTCTCTGGATTCGACCGGGTTGATCAGTGTTTCCCTGATCTTCGCCTTGTCTTCATCTGTTAGCTTTCCCTTGATGTAATAGATTCTTGCGCTGGCGACGTCCGGGCGCTGCTTCATGGAAGACAGCTGGATGCACTGGGCGCAGGAATCCGCTCTCTGATCAAACTGACCGGGAAGATATTCCACAGCGAAAACCCATTCGTCTTCAGCCGGTGCCGGGGCGTTTTCCTCATAGAGGTCATCGACCTGCGGCTCGGAAAGAATGGTATAGCGGGCGGAAAGATAATCCTCCTCATCAATATTCTCAATGTCATAGCGGTTGAGAACGCGCACGCTTTCGATCACATCGGAGCGCAGCGCTTCTCTGAGGTCGGCCAGCACGCCGGCCGCCTCAACCGCGAATTCTTTTCTTTTTTCGACAAAACAACGGTAGACTGTCATGCCTGATTACCTCAGCTTTCTTCCGATATCTGTCCGGTAATGCACCTTTTCAAAACCGATTTCCTTCACAGCCGCGTAGGACTTGTCCAGCGCTTCGCCAAGAGTGTCCGCAAGGGCGGTGATGCCGAGCACACGGCCGCCGTTTGTGAGGTATTTGCCATCGCTCAGCTTTGTGCCGGCGTGATAGACAATGACGCCCTCATGCTGACCGTTTTCGTCAAGACCATAGATCTCATAGCCCTTTGTATACTTCTGCGGATAGCCGCCGGAAGCTTCAATGACGCAGGCTGCGGACTGCTCAGACCACTCAATGTCGATATCGGCCAGGGTGCCGTCATGGCATGCCTTCATGATTGTGAAGAGATCTGTTTTTAACAGCGGTAAAACAACCTGTGTTTCAGGATCGCCGAAACGGCAGTTGTATTCCACGACGCGCGGTCCCTTCGGGGTTAACATCAGACCGAAATACAGACAGCCTTTGAAGGTTCTGCCTTCGGCGTTCATCGCCCGCATGGTCGGCTCGAAGATTGTCTTCATGCAGATGTCGGCGATTTCCTTTGTGTAGTAAGGGGACGGGGCAATGGTGCCCATGCCGCCGGTGTTGAGACCTTCGTCATTGTCGAGGGCACGCTTATGATCCATGGAGGAAACCATCGGTTTGATGACGTTGCCGTCAGTAAAGGTAAGCACGGAAACTTCCGGGCCGGTCATGAACTCTTCCACGACAACGCGGCTGCCGGAGGCGCCGAACGCCTGGTCAACCATGATCTCTTTAACCGCTTCTTCCGCTTCTTTTTCATCCGCGGCGATCAGGACGCCTTTGCCAAGAGCCAGGCCGTCAGCCTTGATGACTGCGGGATAAGAATTCTTGAAACGGATATACTTCATGGCTTCTTCCGGCTTGTCAAAAACGTTATAGTCCGCCGTCGGAATGCCATAGGTTTTCATGAGATTCTTGGAGAAAACCTTGGATGCCTCGATAATCGCCGCGTTTTCGGCAGGACCGAAGCACGGAATGCCCTTTCCTTCCAGGAAGTCCACCATGCCAAGAGCCAGCGGATCATCGGGGGTCACGACACAGAAATCGATTTTTTCCCTTTCGGCCAGTTCGCCCATGCCCGCAAGATCGGTGGCGGCGACCGCCTCGCATCTGGCCAGAGCGGCAATGCCGCCGTTGCCGGGCGCGCAGATGATTTCAGTGATTTCAGAATTTTCCTTCAGCTTCCGGATTACCGCGTGTTCACGGCCGCCGGAGCCGACTACGAGTACTTTCATAATGATCTCCTTTCTTAAGGACAGGATCAATGATGGAACAGACGGATGCCGTTGAAGACCATGGTCATGCCGTATCTGTTGCAGGTTTCGATGACATTGTCATCACGGATGGAACCGCCCGGTTCCGCGATATAGCAGACGCCGCTCTTGTGGGCTCTTTCAATGTTGTCGCCGAACGGGAAGAACGCGTCGGAGCCAAGAGCCACGCCTGTGTTCTTTGCCAGCCATTCCTTCTTTTCTTCAACAGTCAGCGGTTCAGGCTTTTCTGTGAAGAGGTTCTGCCATGTGCCGTCTCTTAAGACGTCTTCGTATTCTTCACCGATATAGACATCGATGGTGTTGTCTCTGTCAGCTCTGCGGATGTCAGCCCTGAACGGAAGCGCGAGAACCTTCGGGTTCTGTCTGAGCCACCAGTTGTCGGCCTTACTGCCGGCAAGACGTGTGCAGTGGACACGGCTCTGCTGGCCGGCGCCGATTCCGATTGCCTGGCCATCCTTGGCGTAGGCGACGGAGTTGGACTGTGTGTACTTCAGAGTGATCAGAGCGATCTTGAGGTCGCGGACGGCGCTTTCGGGAAGATTCTTGTTTTCAGTAACGATGTTTGTGAAGAGGGAGTCGTCAATCCTGATGTTGTTTCTGCCCTGTTCGAATGTAATGCCGAAAACCTGCTTTCTTTCAACGGGGTCGGGAACATAGTCCGGATCGATCTGAACGACATTGTAGCCGCCCTTTCTCTTTGTTCTGAGGATTTCCAGAGCTTCTTCCGTGTAGCCCGGAGCGATGACGCCGTCGGAGACTTCCTTTTTAATGAGGTTGGCTGTGTCTGCGTCGCAGATATCGGATAAAGCCGCCCAGTCGCCGTAGGAGCTCATGCGGTCAGCGCCTCTGGCTCTTGCGTATGCGCAGGCAATCGGGGAGAGTTCCTGATCGCCGGTGAAATAGATCTGTCTTTCAATGTCAGTGAGCGGCAGGCCGACAGCGGCGCCGGCCGGGGAAACATGCTTGAAGCTGGCTGCGGAAGGCAGGCCTGTGGCTTCTTTGAGTTCCTTGACGAGCTGCCAGGAATTCAGGGCATCCATGAAGTTGATATAGCCGGGACGGCCGTTGAGAACAGTGACAGGGAGTTCACCCTCTTCGATGAAGATTCTGGACGGTTTCTGGTTGGGGTTGCAGCCGTATTTCAGTTCAAGTTCCTTAGCCATGGTTCTTATTCCTCCTCATGCTTGTTATAGATTTTTGTCTTTGTTTCGCCTGTTTCGATGTCGATGGCTCTTGTGAACAGGGAGACCTTGTTGTCTTTGTTCAGCGCTGCCCAGACATTGTCGCTCCACTCGTCAAAGGGCATCTTTTCCATTTCCCATAAGACCGGTTCGCCTTCGAAGGAAGGAATCGGATTGCCGTTTTCACGGTAAGTGTGGATGATGTGACCGCAGCCGTTCAGCTCATTGGTGAAATCAAAGAACTGTCTGTGGGTGCTTTCGGGATTGCCTTCAGCGCTCTTGAGAATGGACATCTTGTAGGAATCGCCCTTTACGATTGCGGAAATTCTCGGTGTCCAGTTGGGTCCGTCGGGTTCAAATGTTCTTGTGCGCAGGGCGTCCTCGAAGCTTTTGCCCTCTGCCATATAATCATAAATCGTGTCAGTCTGGTCGCCGTTTGTGACGATGGTTGTTTCGCCGAGCACTCTTACCGGCGCGTAGATGATCAGGGAAGGATCCTGCATTTTGGAAGGATCGAACGCCTGGGTGCGGATGCCTTCGCCCTCGGTGACGAAGATTCTGTTGCGGCTGTTTTCACTTCTGCCCATGATGAAGTACGCGATGCGCATCTTCTTTCCGCAGGGTGTTCTGCCGATGGCGATGCCGCGGCCGGGATATTCGTTGGCGCTCAGATAGTCGAATAAATTTACTGCCTTCATGTTCATTCCTCCTCATTTAATGACGCTGCCAATAGTTCCGCTGCCTGCGGCAGAAGAATCCATTCAGCCTGTTCCATAACTCTTCTCTGCAATACTTCGGGTGTGTCCCCTTCTTCAACGGCGACTGCCTTCTGTAAAAGAATGCGGCCTCCGTCGGGGATTTCGTTGACCAGGTGCACGGTGGCGCCGGTCACTTTGACGCCTCTTTCCAGGGCTGCTTCATGAACTTTGAGTCCATAGAAGCCTTTGCCGCAGAAAGACGGAATCAGAGACGGGTGAATATTGATAATTCTGTCCGGATACGCTTTGATGACGGTTTCCCCGAGAATGCTGAGGAAGCCGGCCAGAATCACCATGTCAATGTCATGCGCCCTGAGTGTGTCAACAACTGCCTGGTCAAACGCCTCCTGGCTCTCATAGCTCTTTCTGGCGACGACCGTGCTTTCGATCCCGGCTTTTGCCGCTCTTTCCAGGGCGTAGGCTTTAGCGTTGCTGGCGATGACGAGGGTGATTTTCCCGTGCGGGATCTTTCCTGCTTTTTCAGCGTCGATGAGCGCCTGCAGGTTGGTGCCGCCGCCGGAAACCATAACCGCGATCTTCGTCATATCAGTTTTCCTCAATGATGACTGAGTGGTCGCCATCCTTCATTTCGCCGATGACGGAAGCCTCAATGCCTTCGGCTCTGAGGATTTCCAGTGTCTTTGTCACATCAGCAGGATCAACAATCGCGATCATGCCGACGCCCATGTTGAAGGTGTTGTACATATCATGTTCAGGAATGCTGCCGGCCTCCTGAATCAGATCAAAGACAGGCAGAACCTTCCATGTGCCCTTATGGATCACCGCGCTGAGGTTCTCTTCAAAGGCACGGGGCATATTTTCATAGAAGCCGCCGCCGGTGATATGGGCGATGGACTTCACTTTTACTTCTTCAAGCAGCTTCAAAACCGGTTTGACGTAGATCTTCGTCGGGGTCAGGAGCACTTCGCCCAGCGGCTTTCCGAGTCTGTCTTCATATTTATATAAGGAATCGCTGTTTTCGATATCGAACACCTTTCTGACCAGGGAGAAGCCGTTGGAGTGGACGCCGCTGGAGGGCAGGGCCACGATCACATCGCCGGCTTTTACATTGGCCTTGTCGAGGATGTTCTTTTCATCGATCATACCGACCGAGAAACCGGCCAGGTCATATTCATCTTCCTTCATCAGGCCCGGATGTTCCGCGGTTTCGCCGCCGATCAGTGCCGCGCCGGACTGCACACAGCCTTCCGCAACGCCCTTGACGATCTGCTCGATCTTTTCGGGAATGTTTTTGCCGCAGGCGATGTAGTCAAGGAAGAACAGGGGCTTCGCGCCGGTGCAGATGATGTCATTGACACACATTGCCACACAGTCGATACCGACTGTGTCGTGTTTGTCAAGCATGAAGGCCAGCTTGACTTTTGTGCCCACACCGTCTGTGCCTGAGACAAAGACAGGTCTTTCCATATTCTTCATATCAGGAGCGAACATGCCGCCGAAGCCGCCGATCGAGTCCAGAACCTGGGGTGTTGTCGTGCGGGCGACGTGCGACTTGATCAGTTCGACTGATCTGTAACCGGCTGTCACGTCAACGCCGGCCGCTTTATAACTGTCACTGTAGCTTTTTTCCATCTGCGTTTTCTTCCTTTCTCTCATATCAAAAGCCGGTTTTCCGGCTTTCCTTATTAATTATTTACCGGCAAGCTTCTCCTGGAGGGCGGCGTCCTTCTTCAGGACGGTCTCCTTCTGCGCTTTGCGGTCCGCGGCAATCTTTTCCGCCAGTTCCTCATCACCCAGCGCAAGAATTTCCGCAGCCAGGTAAGCCGCGTTTTTGGCGCCGTCGATCGCAACTGTGGCCACCGGAATGCCGGAGGGCATCATGACTGTCGCAAGAAGGGCGTCGGTGCCTTCAAGAACAGCGGACTTCAGAGGTACGCCGATCACAGGCAGGGTTGTGTGCGCGGCCAGAACGCCGGCCAGCGCCGCCGCCATACCGGCACCGGCAATAATCACGCCGAAACCGTTGGCTTTCGCGTTTTCCGCAAAGGAAGCCGCTTCCAGCGGTGTGCGGTGGGCGGAGTAAACGTGCGCTTCAAAAGGAATGCCATAGTCTTCAAGTACCGTGAATGCCTTTGACATGACGGGCAGATCGCTGTCTGAGCCCATAATGACTGCTGCTTTTTTCATATATGCTGTCCTCCTTCTGTTTAAAAAACAGCCCATGGGTATCCCAAAGGCTGTCTTATTTCATGTCCGAATCTGCTGATGAAAACACGCCTGCGCGTGAAAAACATCCGCAGTGTCTTTTTACTTCTTTTGTCTGGAGAGTCATAACAACAGACGCCATAGCTCCATCCTTCCAGCCCGACCGGGTTTCAGTTACCAAACTGAAGTGCACACTTATATTAACAAATTAAAACTGAAAGTAAAGGATATGTTAGCTGTTTTCCTGACTCTCCGCCGACCTGCGCAGACGCCGGCGCACACGGTTGATATGGCGCTCGAAACTGCCGCTGTTGAGCAGTTCGGCAATCACCAGCTGGGACAGCGTGGAAACAGTGCATGAGCTTTCGGCGATTCTTTCCAGGAATCTGTCTTTTGTTTTTTCCGGCAGGATCATGTAGCCGACCCTGACCGAGGGACCGATGGTTCTGGTGAAGGTGTTCAGATAGATGACATGCTCAAGCGGCTCCATGGAAAACAGGGTTTCCTGCGCTTTGAGAAAGGGTGAAAATTCAGAAGCGTAATCATCCTCGACGATCATGGCGTTACGGGCCTTTGCCCAGCGGATATACTCAATCCTTTTGGAAGCGTCGGCCGACCTGCCGGAAGGATAGCTGTGGTAAGGCGTCACATGCAGGATTGCGGCGTCTGTTTTTCCCAGCTCCTCACTGCGGATGCCGTTGGCCCCCAGCTTCAGCTTCTCCACTTTCACGTCATTATGTGCGTACATCCGGCTGATATTTTCATAGCAGGGGTCCTCGATTCCATAGATCTGATCCCTTCCCAGCAGCTGCACAATCAGTGAGTAAAGATATTCGGAACCGGCGCCGATGACCACCTGATCAGCGCTCACCTGCATGCCGCGGCTGCGGTTTAGATAGGATGCGATGGCAGTGCGGATTTCCGCGCATCCCCTTCCTTCCGTGCGGCCGGGCAGCTGTGCCTGCTTTTCCGAAAGCACCTTGCGGACAGCTGTGCTGTAGACGGAAAGAGGAAACACGTCGGCTTCAAAGGTGAAGTCGGGCATTGTGTCGGCTTCCGCTTTTTCCACATGAATCAGATCAGAGTCACGGTAAATCACATAGCAGCCGCTGCGGGGTCTTGACTCAATGTATCCTTCCTCCGCCAGCAGTTCGTAGGCGTGCTCGACAGTTATGACGCTGATGCCTTTTTCCTGTGCCATTTCCCTTTTGGAGGGAATTCTTGAACCATAGGAAAAACTGCCGCTCGCAATCCTTTCGCGGATCTCTTCATAAACCTGTATATAACGTGCCGTTTTCTTCGTCATGGCTGTCTTCCGTTTTCCTTTTTATAATCACTGATCTGTTTCTCGATGAGCGTGTAGTCTCTTTCAAACAGGGCGGCGCTGATTTCCCGGTGCAGATCCTGTTCTTCTATCTTCTCAAGGATTTTTTCCTGCACGAATTCCTTGGATTTCTGTTTATAGGCATGCAGACCGTATTTTGCCTGTATTGCCGCAAGCTCCGGCCGCCAGAGAAGACTGAGTTTCTCCCTGATCACAGGTTTCGGATTGGGCAGTGCCCGGCGCCGGATATAGAAATCGGGTTTCCCGTTTTCTGTATCGACAATGATGATGCCCCACCAGGCCGGCACATGTTCACCCACATGAAGGCTGTGCCTGGCTCCGGCCGCAATCCAGCAGCGGTCGCAGTAACGGTTATAATACCTGACCTGCTTCTTCAGTCTTTCATACGTATCGGCGTCGCTTTTGATTTCGATTCCATGGATTGAGTCATCCGTCACCATCAGAGCGTCAGCCCTGGTCCGGCCGGTCACCTTTTCCTCCAGGAAGCGCACAACGCCGTATTCCCGCTCCAGAAATTCAAACAGAGACTCACGGATATCTTTGTCCAGAAGTGTCATACAAACATCTTATCATGTCGCTTTTCCTTTCATGCATATTGGAATAAGATAAGATGGCTTGGAAAACATATAAGCAATGAGGTAATCCAATGATAAAAGCATTCAGGTATCTGAAGCCCTTCTGGCTTTCGGTGCTTGCGGTTATTGCCCTTGTTTTCGCCCAGGTGCAGTCGGATCTGGCCCTGCCGGATTACATGTCAAAGATTGTCACCTACGGCATACAGTACGGCGGAATCACAAGCCCCCTGGCGGAAGTGCTCAGTGAAGAGACCGTATCCCACATGAAGTATTTCATGAGCGAAGCGGATCTTGCGTCTTTTGCCGGCGTCTATGAGGAAGTTTCCGCCGGCGACTCCGCTTTTCCTGCCGGTGTTTCCGCAAAGAACGTTTATATTCTGAAGGAACATGACCAGGATACAGCAGGCATTGAGAAAGCGTTCCTGCTGGCGTCTCTGATCAATTCCGGTATCGGCGATACCGATCCCGCTGCTGTCTGGACCATGTTGGAAGCCAATCCCGCCATGGCGCAGCAGATCGTTTCCCAGGCGGAAACACAGCTGGGTGACTATACCGAAGACAACCTGAAGGCTGTCAGGATCATGATGGTCAAAAACGAATACGCCTCTCTTGGCATGAACACGGAAAAAATCCAGAATGACTACATTCTTCATGAAGGACTGATCATGCTGGGAATTGCCCTGCTGGCCTCGCTGGCGGCGATGGCGTCTTCTTACCTTGCCGCAAGAACCGCGACCGGCGCCTGCCGCAATATGCGCAATGACATTTTCGCCAAGGTTGAGTCTTTCTCTTCCGAGGAGTTCTCGCGTTTCTCCACCGCTTCCCTGATCACAAGAACAACCAACGACGTCCAGCAGGTCCAGATGATCATCACAATGATGCTGAGGATTGTGCTGTTTGCGCCGATGATGGGCTTTACCTCCCTCTTCAAGGTTCTGCGCTATAAGAGCCTGGCGTCGATTCTGGGATGGGCGGTTCTGATCATGATCGCCTTAATGGTCATCACATACTCCGTCACAATGCCGAAGTTCCGGATTGCCCAGAAGATGGTCGACCGGCTGAACCTTGTCACCAGGGAACAGCTGGAAGGCATGCTGGTGATCCGCGCCTTCAACAATCAGGCAACCGAGGAGGAGCGCTTCGATCAGGCAAACTCCGACCTCACTCACCTGAACATCTTCCTCAACCGCGTCATGGCAGTCATTTCGCCGGTTATGACATTTGTGATGAGCACCGTTTCCATCCTGATCATCTGGATCGGCGCCAACCAGATCGACATCGGCGCGATGCAGATCGGCGACATGATGGCCTTCCTGCAATACTCCACGCATGTGCTGATTTCCTTTATGATCGTGGCCATGATCTTCATCATGATTCCCCGTTCCGCCGTTTCGGCAAGACGTATCTTTGAGGTTCTGGAAACTGAACCGACCATCCACGATCCTTCCGATCCCAAACCGGTTCCGGAAGGCAGCCAGACAATCACCTTTGACCATGTCTGCTTCCGCTATCCCAAAGCGGAGATGAATGTCCTGGATGATATCACCTTTGAGGCAAAACCCGGCGAAACCATCGCTTTGATCGGGTCAACAGGCTCCGGCAAATCAACGCTGGTCAACCTGCTGCCGAGATTCTTCGACGTCACGGAAGGCTCTGTCCGCTACGGCGGCACCGATATCCGCGACTTCACCCAGAATGATCTGCGCGATCTGATCGGCTACGTGCCCCAGAAAGGCATTCTGTTCTCCGGCACGATTGAATCAAATCTGCGCTACGCGGATGAAAACGCGAGCGATGAAGCAATCGAAAACGCGCTGAAGGTTTCCCAGGCGGAAGAATTTGTGAGCCGCATGGAAAAAGGCATTGAAGAGCCGATCTCCCAGGGCGGCACCAACGTTTCCGGCGGCCAGAAACAGAGACTCTCCATTGCCAGAGCCCTGACCAAGAAAGCGAAGGTCTATATCTTCGATGACACATTCAGCGCCCTGGATTACGCGACTGACGCGAAGTTAAGGGAAGCCCTCAATAAAATGATCGAAAAGAACAGATCTACTGTCTTCATTGTCGCCCAGAGAATCAGCACGATCATGCACTGCGACCGGATCATCGTCCTGGATCAGGGCAGGATCGCGGGCCAGGGAAAACATGAGGATCTTATGAAGAACTGTCAGGTATACCAGGAAATCGCGCTCTCCCAGCTGAGCATGGAGGAACTTGGCTATGAGTGAAAGAAGAAATAACGCGCCGAGAAGAGGCCCGGGCGGCCGCGGGATGATGGCCGGCGACAAGGCAAAGAACTTCAAAGGCACCATTGCGAAGCTCATCCGCTACATGCGCCCCTATTACCTGCAGATCATCATTATCATTCTGTTTGCGGTCTGTTCCACAGTCTTCAATATCATCGGACCGAAGATTCTCGGCAGCGCCACCACCACCCTGGCGGAAGGGCTTGTCGCCAAGTATTCCCGCACCGGTGAAATTGATTTTGTGAAAATCGGCAATATCCTTAAAACCCTGCTTGCCATCTATGTCGGCTCCGTCATCTTCAACTATTTCCAGGGCTGGATGATGGCCGGCGTCACCCAGAGCATCACCTACAGGCTGAGAAAAGAGATCTCCGAAAAGATCAACCGTCTGCCTCTGAAATATTTCGACACCCAGACCCATGGCGAAGTTCTCTCCAGAGTCACCAACGACGTCGATACCGTTTCACAGTCGCTCAACCAGTCCATCCAGCAGGTCTTCACTTCCGCGGTGACCATCTGCGGCGTTCTGTATATGATGCTGAGCATCTCCTGGCAGATGACAGTCATGGCGCTTGTCGTGGTTCCCCTTTCCGGCATCGCGGCAGCCATCGTTGTCTCCCATTCCCAGAAATACTTCAAGGCCCAGCAGGCAACCCTCGGCAATGTCAACGGACATATCGAGGAAATGTATGGCGGCCACGTCGTCATGAAAGCCTTCAACGGCGAAGAAAAATCAATCCGCGAATTCAGGGAACTGAATTCAAATCTCTACAATGCCTCCTGGCGGGCCCAGTTCATGTCGGGACTGATGCAGCCGATCACAAACTTCATCGGCAACGTCGGCTATGTCGGCTGCTGTGTTCTCGGCGGCTGGCTTGCCGTTCATAAAGGACTGGCGATCGGCGACATCCAGGCGTTCATCCAATATGTCAGAAGCTTCAACCAGCCGATTACTCAGACCGCCCAGATCATGAACATTCTGCAGTCCACAGCGGCGGCCGCGGAAAGAGTCTTCGAGTTCCTTGAAGAACAGGAAGAAACGCCCGATACAGAAACGCCTCTCAACATCCGCGATGAAAACGGAAATATCACCGTACGAGGCAGCGTCACATTCGAGGATGTTGTCTTCGGATACAATCCGGACAAGATCATCATCCATGACTTCTCCGCCTACATCAAACGCGGTTCCCAGATTGCCATCGTCGGACCGACCGGCGCCGGCAAGACAACGATTGTCAAGCTGCTGATGCGCTTCTATGACCTCAACAGCGGTCACATCTACATCGACGGCAAAAAGACAACAGATCTCACCAGAAAAGACCTGCGCGACTGCTTCGGCATGGTTCTGCAGGACGCCTGGCTGCACAGCGGCACGATCATGGACAACATCCGCTACGGCCGCACCGATGCCACTGACGATGAAGTCATCAAAGCCGCTGAGGAAGCTTATGTTGATCACTTCATCCGGACACTGGAGGACGGCTATCAGACCGTGATCAATGAAGAATCCACCAACATCTCCCAGGGTCAGAAACAGCTGCTGACCATCGCCCGCGCCTTCTTAAGCGATCCAAGAATCCTGATTCTTGATGAAGCGACCTCCTCCGTCGATACCAGAACGGAAATCCTCATCCAGAAAGGCATGGAGAAGCTGATGCAGGGAAGGACCTCCTTCGTCATCGCCCACCGCCTTTCCACAATCAGAAACGCCGATATGATCATCGTCATGGACCATGGCGACATTGTCGAAATCGGCAGACATGAGGAGCTTCTGGAAAAAGACGGTTTCTACGCAAAACTCTACAATTCGCAGTTTGAAGAAGCTGCTGCCTGAGCTTCCCTCCGGGGAAGCTTTTTAATGGTATAATTCCTCTATGCCCGCAAAGAAAAGAAAAAGAAGGATCAGGCGCTCTGTCCTGACCGCAATGCTCATCATACTGGCGCTGCTGATCGGTCTGACCGGTTACGCTGTTTTCCGCAGGCCGGAACCTTCAGAGCCGGACACGCAGAAAGAAACCGCTTCGGATAAAACCCAGGAGGAAACTCTTCCTGTCAAAACGCCGGAACCCGAACCGGAACCGCAGGAGTACAGCGCCTCTCTGTTCATGCTCGGCGACGCACTTGTCCAGGTCAACAACTCTGATTACGCAAGACAGCCGGACGGCAGCTATGACTGGCAGCCGATGATGGACGGCATCACCAACTATGCGAAAGATTATGATCTTTCCTTCTATAATCAGGAATGCATCCTCGGCGGCGATGAGCTTGGGATTACACCTTTCCCTCATTTCAACTGTCCGCAGTCCTTCGGCGATTATATGATCTCAAAAGGCTTCAACCTGGTCTCCACCGCCAACAACCATTCTCTGGACAAAGGCGCGGAAGGAATTGAAGGCTCCGATGTCTACTGGAAAGCGCATCCGGAAATCATCACCAACGGCATCTTTGTCTCCCAGGAAGAGCACGACGCTTCCATCATTCATGAAATCAACGGAATCAAATATGCCTTTACCGCCTGGACTTATGATATGAACGGCAATCTCTGCCCCGAAGGCAGAGGCTACATGGCCAACCAGTACCGCGGCTTTGAGGATGAACTGCTCGATACTGTCCGCAAAGCGGACCAGGAAGCTGACTTTGTGATTGTCTCCATGCACTGGGGAACAGAATATACCCATGTTCCGGACGCCGAACAGCTCTCACTGGCACAGCAGCTGGCGGACGCGGGTGCGGATCTGATCATCGGCAACCATGCCCACAACATCCAGCCGGTGGAATGGCTCAATAACGGCAAAACGCTTTGTTTCTACGCTCTTGGGAACCTGATCAACGGTCAGGATTTCCCGGATTACACAACCTATGATGATGTCAATACCGGCATGGGCGCTTCACTGATCCTCAAGAAAACAGTCAGTCCCGACGGAACTGTCAGCACATCCATTGATGATGTCCGGATTGAACTTCTGTACACATGGACCAACAACTACGAAACCTTCGGAAGTGTCTGGTACGATGACCTGGATGATTCCATCTTCCCCGGGCATGAGTCATTTGAACAGTCGCTCATCGACAATGTGGTCCATGCCTATGATGATTCATTCGCAATCGGATTTGAATGATATCCGGAAATACATGATTTAATGACGAAGAGGTTTTCTGTCACATCCGGCAGATCACCTCTTTTCTTTCATGCATACAAGTACGCACTGCACGGATTTCCGCTATGATGGTTGCAGGAGGCATCGCATATGGAATACATTGCCCAGATCTGCACCGGCGGGTGGACTCAGAAAAACTACACTGCCGATGAAATCATTGAACGCCTGTCGCTTGTTTCAAAGATGATCCCGCTGAAGAGTGTCATCATCGGATGGAACATTGACCGCAGCCTTTACGAAGAAACCGGAAAATGGCTTCATGAACATGGGGTGGAAATCCTGCTGTGGCTGCCGGTATTTTCGGAAACTGCCGACCTGAAGGAAGCGGATGATGCGGTGGATCTCTGGAACCGTTCATCCGGCCGCGTTGAACTATCGGAAGGAGAGAACTTCTCCTTCTGCTGTCCCTCTTCCGAAAGAAATATTCAGAATACGATCGATATCTATGAGGAGTATTTTTCTGAATGCGGCTTTGACGGCGTCTTCCTGGACAAGATCCGCACCCAGTCGTTTGCGGGCGGGATCAGCGGCGTTCTGAGCTGCGGCTGTGAGCGCTGTACGGGCGAAGCGGTGAAAAGAGGCTTTCCGGCAGACCGATTCAGAATGGCATATGAGCAGAAGAAAGACCGGCTGTTCGATGTTTACGGTTATGATCCGGAAAAAGGCTATACGTTTGCCGATCCGCTGACTTCAGCTTTCCTGCAGACAAAATCTGAAATTGTCGCTTCTTCAGTAAACCGGCTGTGCAGATATTTCAAAAAGAAAGGCCTGACTGTCGGCCTCGATCTTTACGCTCCTCTGTTCAGTCCATTTGTCGGACAGAATTATGAACTGATCTCAAAAGACGCGGATTTCATCAAACCGATGATGTACCGGAAAACCGACGCGCCGGCAGGAATCGGCTATGAATATGAAGTGCTGAAGAAGGCTCTGCCTGAAGCAGCCGGATATGAACTGCCTGAAATGAACAGGAATTTTCTCAGAGATCAGCTGAACACGTTCCGGAATCTTCCTGTTAAGAAGTACCCGGGAATTGAAATCAATTACCGTGAGGACATTGCCCGCACAGACCCGGAATATATCCGTGAATCCATGGCGGTGCTGCAGGAATGCGGCATGGATGGCGCTGTGCTGGCATGGGATGTCATGCGGGCGCCGGACAGCCACCTGGAGGCTGTTCTTCAGACTGAATGAATCATAGCGGTTCACACGGACAGAACTGAAAAAGCTGCAGGCGCAGCTTTTTGGCTATTTGGGTAAGACATTTATATTTCGCGGAGTACTTCACGCATGATTTCCATCATAACCCTGCGGGTTGTGAATCTGTTCAGCCATTCATGGACGAGATCTCTTACCGGCTGACGTCCCTGCGGAATCTCCGCTGCCGCAAGAATGTACTTCCGCATCTCTTCGTAGACAGGCCGGCTGCCATGACGCTCACTCAGCCCTCTCAGATGCAGAAGATACATTTCCAGAAGTTCATGCGGATAAAGATCCTGAAGGTCTTTTCTGTAAGCTTCAACAGTTTCCATAGAAGACCCGGCAAGTTCCCTGAGCAGTCGGTCATACAGTTTTTCTTCATGAAAAATATCGATCCGCATCCCCGGATTGGCTGCGAGTATTTTCTCCCGGATCATCTCCCATTCCTCTGCTGTACACATTGGACGCAGTTTATGAACATTTTCCATTGTGCCGCCTTTGTGTTCCGTCACAAGGAGAAAGAGAGCTGATTTGATTTTTACGGCATCTTTTTTCTTTTCATACGCTTTCAGCAGATCCTTCAGCAGACGGTACCTGTCATAGCTGTCCTTTTCAGTTCTGTAAAGATCTTCAAGAATGCGGATTTCCGATTCAGTATCATTCCTGCTGCGCGCTTCCTCCAGCCGGATCCTTTTGACAGGGACTCTGTCCTCATGTTCATCCAGCCATGATTCATATTCATTCTGATCCAGCCCCATACGGACCAGGAGATCTCTGTACTTTTCAAGATTCGCTTTAAGCCGCCAGTCCGCAAGACCGGGATCATTGATCTGCTGTTTCACTTCTTCCAGCATCGGCCGCAGATACCTGACATCATCGAAAGAATTTTCAAGAACCGTTTCAATACTGTCGCCGCAGATCAGTGATCCGGAGTTCTTCTGCATTTCCGTAAACCACGCATGTATTTTATCCCTGTCTTCGTCCGATGCCATATGAATGATGCGGTCCCAGTAAGCCTCAAGATCGCAGGCGATATCTGAATGCTCTCCTGAAGAGCCATCCATTTGAACTTCATTCAGTACAGAAAACGCTTTATTCACTACTTCGAACGCAGACATATACTCTCCACGGGAAAGCATCGGCTCCAGATGATCCGAAAGGCAGCCGGTAAAAGCCATGACATATTCAGACCCTTTCCGCCAGTCAATGAAGCCGCCTCTGTCCCCGATTTCGTAAGCCAGGTTTTCCAGCATCCTTCCGATCCGTCTGATATCATTCTGATCCGCCGGGGTCTTCCGGCAGCGTTCCATGATTCTTTCACGGTATCTGCCGTCTTCCTTCATGATCGCCGCAAGTTCATCGCGCACCTGTTCCTCACTCATTGAACTGAGGATTTCTTCCATGGTTTCATGACCGTCTTCTTCCGGCTCGTCCTCAAATTCACCGTTTTCCACCGCAAACAGCAGCGCTGCCATGTGTTTGCAGTTGTGTCCGTCTTCCGCGTATGGGCATGTGCACTCCATATCTTCCACACTCTCTCCATTCAGGATGACCGAAACATCATAGTCATCGGTGCCGTGCGCAACCGCTTTAAAACCGTCCGGGGTTCTCTGAATGTGATCAATTTCATCACAGTAATAAATGTCTGCGCCGCGCTCCAGTATTACGGGTCTGAACAAATACTTCCATCTGCCGTTCATATTCTTTTCCTGCCTTATCCGCAATAATCATAATGTAGTATCTGATTATGTATGTACACTGCCATGCACATAAATAAAAACCGCCCGGAGGCGGTCTATGTCAGTCGGATGTATCGGAGTCAAGCGCAATCGTGACGTCGTAATCCGGATAGGCTTCCTGAACAGCGGCGCATACCTGCCGCCAGACGGCGTTTCTGTCCGGTGCCTTGAAATCGACAACCGCGTCAAAGCGGATTGTCTTTTCTTTCGTGTCGCAATAGAAGCCATGCATCTGGATGACGTGGTCAATTTCACTGACAATCCGGCGTATGTCTTCGTAAATCTTCGCCGATTCATCATTCTTTGTGTTATGGGAATAGAAGCCGACGGCAGTCAATGCCACATGGTGCTTCGCGAATACGCGTTTTTCGATATCGCGGGTCAGAACATCGAGCTGATCGGCGGTCATTGTATCGGGAACCTCGACGTGAACAGAGCCCATCATTCTGTCAGGGCCGTAGTCGTGCAGGAAGAGGTCATAGGCGCCTCTGACGCCCTCAGCCGAAGCGACGGTCGCTTTGATTTCTTTGGAAAGGTCCGAATCAACCCGTTCACCGAGCATTCTGCTGATCATGTCGCTGAGCATTTCAATGCCGCTCTTGATGATCACAATGGAAATCACTGCCGCAAGATACGCTTCAAGGGAGAGACCTGTAAACATGAAGAGGACAGCCGCCACCAGTGTCGCTGAAGAGATGACAGCGTCATTGGTCGCGTCCTCACCGCTGTTGACCAGAGAGTCGGAATCAACCTTCTCACCGATGCTTTTGACATAGCGGCCAAGAAGGATTTTCACGATCACGCCGGCAGCGATGATCACAAGTGAGATCACGGAATAATCCGGCGTTTCCGGTGAGATGATCTTTTTGACCGATTCCACAAGTGAAGTGACGCCGGCGTAAAGAACGATCACGGAAATGATGGTGGCGCTGAGGTATTCGATGCGCCCATAGCCATACGGATGTTTTTCATCCGGCTTTTTGGAAGCCAGCTTTGTTCCGATGATTGTGATCAGGGAAGACATGGCGTCGGAAAGATTGTTGACGGCGTCAAGCACAACCGCGATCGAACCGGCAATGATCCCGACGGCAGCCTTGAACGCAGCCAGAAACAGATTGGCCGCGATGCCGATGATGCTTGTTCTTACGATAATGCCCTCACGGGACGCTGTTTCATTCTTCACTGTCATAGATTGCTCCTTCAAGCAGAAGGTGGAGGATTCTGTAAAGGTCTTCTGCGTCTTTCTGGCTGAGATGAATGCAGGATCCGACCATAGCCGGAATTTCCAGGCATCTGTCCCGCAGCGCCCAGCCTTCTTCGGTAAGTGTGATGCGGACAATCCGCTCGTCTTCTTTGGACCTTGTCCGTTTCAGCCACCCTCTTTCCTCCATCTTTTTCAATAACGGAGTGAGGGTGCCTGAATCAAGGTAGAGTTTGGTACAGATCTCGGAAACTGTCTGATCATCCTGCTGCCACAATGCCATGAAAACAATGTACTGGGTATATGTGATCCCGAGTTCGCGGAAGTACGGCGTGTATCTTCCGGTTACTTTTCTGGCTGCCGCGTAGAGAGGAAAACAGATCTGATGATCCAACCGCAGACAATCATACTTTTCGGTCATTTTTACTTGTTCCTGTTCTTTTCTGCCAGATAGTTTACAGCGGAAAGCGCTGCTGTATTGCCCTGACCGGCTGCTTTGATGTACTGGTAGGGCTGTCCGGCGATATCGCCGGCGGCGAAGAGACCGGGCAGATTTGTTCTCATCTGCAGGTCAACTTTCACGGCGTTGCCTTCGACTTCAAGACCCGGAACGAGCTGGCCCGGGAACTGGGCTGCTCTTAAGATAAAGACACAGGCGACTTCATATTCATTCTGATCTGTTGCCAGAGTGTTCACTTTCATCGCGCCTTTGATTTCAGCCGGCTTTTCACGGACAACGATGATGTTGTCATGGGTGAAGGAAGGCTCTTCTTTATAAAGCGGCAGGTAATAAACCTTTTCGCACACTTCGCCGAGGAAGTCGGCTTCCGCTTCCTCTTCCGGACCGCCGCCGACAACAGCGACAACCTTTCCTTTATAAAGCGGAGCGTCGCATGTGGCGCAATAGCTGACGCCTCTGCCCAGAAACTTTTCTTCACCCGGATAAGGCTTGCCGGCAACGACACCGCTGGCCAGAATCACGGAATCCGCTTCCGCCATTGTGTTATCGCCAAGCTGAAGAGCGAAGAAGTCTCCCATCGCGTAGACGGATGTGACTTTCTGTTCTGTGATCTCAATACCGAGTTCTTCAAGCTGCTTTGTGAAGGCTGCTGCCATTTCCCTGCCGGTAACGGACGGCAGGCCGAGGTAGTTAAGAATGGGATGGTCGACGACCTGCATTTTGTTGGAAAGGTCTTTATTGCCAAAGAGGATGATGTTTTTATTTCTTACTTTTGCGGTGATGGCTGCTTCGAGGCCGGCAGGGCCGGTGCCGATAATTGCGACGTCATAACGTGTCATAGTTTATATCTCCTTTGTTTTACAATTAAATTGTATACAATTTAATTGGTATTTCAAGCATGTTTTTATATTTTTCGCTTTTGCGCGCTGAATCGCTGAATTATTTCATGTTTCATGCCTGACTGATTGTGATACAATAGTGCGCATATGTGAGGTGATTATTATGGAAGTACAGATCCCCGTAAACTATGATCCTGTCCTGAGCGTGCGCGATACACAGGAAGCCATCAAGTATATCCGCGACACATTCCAGAAGGAACTGGGCAGAGAGCTCGGCCTTTCCAGAATCAGCGCGCCGCTGTTTGTGACAAGAAGCTCCGGTCTCAATGACAACCTCAACGGCATTGAGAGGCCTGTCACCTTTGATATCCAGGAAATGAGCGGTGAAAGGATTGAAGTTGTCCAGTCGCTCGCCAAGTGGAAGAGATATGCTCTGAAGAAATACGGCTTCAATCTCCATGAAGGCCTGTATACCAATATGAACGCGATCCGCCGTGATGAGCTTGTGGATAATCTGCACTCCATTTATGTCGACCAGTGGGACTGGGAGATGGTCATCGACAAAAAGGAAAGAACCGATGAAATGCTGGAACAGACAGTCCGCAACATTTTCAAGGTGATCAAGCACATGGAACATGAAGTCTGGTACAAGTATCCCCAGGCTGTCTGCCATCTGGCTGACGATGTGTATTTCTACACATCCCAGGAACTGGAAGACATGTATCCCGACCTCAAGCCGAAAGAAAGAGAAGACATCGTCACAAAAGAAAAAGGATGCGTCTTCATCAAGAGAATCGGCAGACCGCTCAAACGCAGCGGCAGACCCCATGACGGCAGAGCTCCGGACTATGACGACTGGGATCTCAACGGCGACCTGCTGTTCTGGCTTCCTTCCCTGAACAGAGCTCTTGAAATTTCCTCAATGGGCATCCGCGTCGATGAGAACTCCATCGTGGAACAGTGCAAAGCTTCCCATTGCGAAGGCCGTCTGACCCTGCCGTATCATAAGATGATTATGAACTGTGAGCTGCCCTACTCCATCGGCGGCGGTATCGGTCAGTCAAGACTGTGCATGCTGCTGCTGAACAAGGCGCATATCGGCGAAGTCCAGGCTTCCATCTGGCCGGATGAGATGCTTGAAATCTGCGCTGCCAACAACATGCCCCTGCTTTAATCCATATCTGAAAAAAATGATCCCTTTGCGGGGATCATTTCAGTTTCATCGTATAGAAGACATGATCATCGTTCATGCCTTCTTTTTCATAGAAGGCATGGGCTCGTTTGCGCCAGCTGCTGGTTTCCAGCTCAATCTGCACACAGCCGTTCTCCCTTGCGTGCCTGCATGCCGCATCGAACAGCTTTGACCCGATTCCTTTTGAGCGGACGTCCTCTTTGACGATCAGTTCCAGAACCTGCGCCACTTTTGCGCAATGGTGCAGCTGTTCCTCCATTCTCATGTTCAGACAGCCCTGGATTTTCCCTTTGACTTCATAAACGAAGCAGGTCCATCTTTCATCCGCCAGCTGGTCCTTGAAGATTGCGGCGAACGTTTCACTGTCAAAGGAACAGTTTTCCAGCAGTTCAATCAGTTCCTGCACATCTTTTGTGTCTTTTTCTTCCGCGATTCTGATCATGTTTCTATCATATATCACAATTTTGTTTTACTCACTATATTGCAATGCATAATAGTATGTGTTACATTTTATATGCAGGAGGTAATAAACAAATGGATGCCCAGTTTAAAAAAGGCGTTCTTGAACTCTGTGTCCTGTCGCAGCTGCGTGAAAGCGACCGCTACGGCTATGAGCTGACTGAAACGATCTCCCGGGAAATGGCGGTTACCGCCGGCACCCTGTATCTGATCCTGAAGCGGCTCAGGGACAGCGGATATCTTGAAACCTATCTGAAAGAATCATCCTCCGGTCCTGCCCGTAAGTATTACCATCTCACAGAACAGGGCCGGTTATACCAGCAGAGCCAGAAAGAAGAATGGCTGCAGTTTATAAAGAAAGTGGAGAATCTTATATGACAAAACAGGAGTATCTCAGCGCGCTGAGGGAAAAGATGCGCGGCTATCCGGCCGACTTCCAGAATGAGATCTGTGAAGCCTTCGAAGGCCATTTCGCGGAAGGACTGGAGAACGGACAGAGTGAAGATGAAATCATCGACAGTCTTGGTACGGTTGACGATGTGATGGAGAATATCCGGATGATGAATCTCGGCTATGAAGCCCGTGAGCAGAAGCAGGAGAACCTCAGGGCCTCTCTGGACACTCTTTCCTCTTCTCTTCATGACACCATCCGCAGTGTGTCTTCCATCGTCACCGATTCCGTCAATATCGCCGTGAAAAACCTGGAATCCTATACATCGGAAGAAAAACCGGGCGAAACGGATGGAAAACTGAATGTGCCCGCAGGAACTGTCCTTAAAATCAAAGGAACCCGCAAAGGTGCTCTGGATGTATTCCTTGACACCGGCAGCACCCTCTCTTACCGTTTTAAACCGACCCGAAGTCTCTTCTCCTCTTCCGTTGCAAATCTTCAGGTCAGTCAGAGTGAAGGAACTGTATTGTTTGAAGCGGATGACAATGCCCATCTCTGGCTTGAAATTCCGGAAGAAGTCGAAGAGATCCGGATCAGCCTGCTTTCCGGTGATGTGGAGGCGCGCAATCTGACGCTCAAATCACTGCAGGGAAAAACCATATCCGGCGACTGGGAATTCGATGACTGCCGGATCCGGCTGCTTTCGGTTGACACAAAGTCCGGTGATATCGACCTGGACGAAACCGAATGCGCGGATATTGAGCTTGTCACTTACAGCGGCGATCTGAGCCTGTGCAAAACCTCCGGAAACCTGGAAGCCAAAACCGCGTCAGGTGACATCGATGTCGACCGCCACAGAGCAGACAGGCTCCGTCTTGAAAGCATGTCCGGCGATCTGGATGTCTATGCTGTATGTCCGCAGACCGAACTTGTAACCGTCAGCGGCGAAATTGAGCTGAACTGCGACGGCCGCATTGAAAATATCAGCTGCACAGCGACATCCGGTGATATCTCCGCAAGGATCACAGACACCGACTACACTGCCGTTCTGCGCACTGTCAGCGGCGATGTTTCCAACGAAACTGACCTGCCTGAGACAAAACGTTCTTCCAGGGAATATGTGATCGGCGACGGGCTGGCGTCGGTGTTCCTGAAGAGCACATCCGGCGATATTACGATTGAATCATAAGAAAAGCGGCTGCCGTCAAAAACCGGCAGCCGCTGTCATTTTCACCCATGTCGCCATGGTTATCTGTACATCTGCTGAGGCGCAGATGGGATCAGGGCGGCAGTTTTTATGCCTGCCCTTTCTGATGTTCTCCTGCTCAGAGGATATCAATGAACTTCTTTGTTTCTTCTTCTTTCTTCTGTTCGGTCGGGATCTCGATCTTCAGAATACCGTTGTCGAAGGAAGCCTTGACGTCTGTGTCCTTGATGGTGTCGCCGACATAGAAGCTTCTTGTGCATGTGCCGTTGTAGCGTTCCTGTCTCAGGACTCTGCCCTTGGCATCCTTTTCCTCATTGGTTTCGTTGTGTTCAGCACTGATGGTCAATGTGCCGTTGAACAGGCTGATTTTGACGTCTTCTTTCTTATATCCCGGAATCTCGACATCCAGAATATACTTGCCGTCTTTCTCATGAACATCTGTCTTCATGACAGCGTTGTTTGTGTAGGTCGGTGTTCTGAACATGTTGTCGAAAATATCATCGAATAAATCATTGTTTCTGCTGACTGTGTACTTCATCTTAAGTCACCTCTTTGTACTTTCTATCAGGTCTTTCACCTTACACCTATAGTTATACTCAGATATTTAGCACTGTCAATACTTAAGTGCTAAATTTTTTGAATTCATTTTTGTAAGAATATAAAAAAAGCCTTTTAAACAAAGGCTTTTTTGCATTAGCAGGCTTTTAAATAATTTGCTAAATGGATTAGATTTTCACCAATTTTCCGGCTGCTCTTAGGGAAATGCCGCGCGATGTAGGCATTCTGTCGAACTTCACAAAGACCGCTTCCTCCTGGTAATCGATCCTTTCGACAGTTCCTTCGCCGAACACACGGTGGGATACCCGGTCACCTTCCTTAAAAGGAAGATCCTCCGCGTCAGGCAGCACATTCTTTTCAGAGCGGGCGATATAATCCTGACTTTCCTTTAGAAGGTCAGCTTTCAGTTCATTGTCATATTCCAGATACTTTTTATCGATATCCAGTACAAACCTGGAAACATAGCGCGATGATCTGTCGAAATTCTGCCCTTCGGCGTCGCTGAGATAGAGCCCCTTTTCCGCTCTTGTGACCGCGACAAAGGCAAGTCTTCTTTCTTCCTCCATCTGCATTTCCGTATTCGTTTTGCGGCTGGGAAGAATTCCCTCGTTCATTCCGGCCAGGAAGACATACGGGAATTCAAGACCCTTGGCGGCGTGAATCGTCATCATTCTGATCTGGTCTCTGCGTTCCGAAACATCCTGGTTTGTAAACAGGGCGATGTGGTTCAGATAGCTGACGAGATCTGTTTCCTCACCGCAGCTGACTTCATATTCATGGATGGACTGCTTGAGCTCCGCCAGATTGTCGAGACGTGTCTGCGATCCTTCGGTTCTTAACATCAGCTCATAGCCGCTTTCATCCAGAATCTCCCCCAGCAGTACCGAAACAGGTTTTTCTCCGGTTTCCCGGCTGAATTTTTCAATCAGATCAATAAACTGAACCGCTTTTGTATTGGCAAAGACGGGATCATTGATGCCAAGCTTCAATGCTTCATAGAGGGAAATATGTTCTTCATCCGCCTTTGTCTGCAGCCAGGCGATTCTGCGGTCGCCCATATTGCGCTTGGGCAGGTTGACAATCCGCAGGAAAGAAAGATCATCCTTCAGGGCAATCATTCTCAGATAGCTCAGGGCGTCTTTGATTTCCGCCCTGGCAAAAAACTGTACGCCGCTGTAAATGGCGTAGGGAAGTTCTTCCTTCAGGAAAGCGTCCTCAATGGACCTGGTGACATAATGGGCTCTGTAGAGAATCGTGATATCCTTGTAGTCCACGCCTTTTTCATGGAGATTTTTGATCTCCTGCACGATCCATTCCGCCTCTTTCGCGGCTGAGGGGGCATGGTGGTAGCGGCTGGCCTGTCCGTGCTCACATAACGGAATCAGTTCTTTTTTGATTCTTCTCCTGTTTTTCTCAATCAGTGAATTGGCACAGCTGATGATTTCCGGCGTTGAGCGGTAGTTCTTCATCATCATGATTGTTTCTGTGCCGATGAATCTCTGATCAAAATCCATCAGGAACCTGACATTGGCACCTCTCCATGTGTAGATTGTCTGATCGGGATCGCCGACCACAAACAGGTTGCCGTGGAATCCGCACAGCTGCTCCATGAGCTGATACTGGGGCGGGTCGATGTCCTGGAATTCATCGATCATGATATATTCCAGTCTCTTCTGCCACTTCAGCTTAATCTCTTCATTCTGTTTAAAGATATAGAGGGTAAAGAAAATCAGGTCGTTGTAGTCCAGACCGAAACACTTCTTTTCCTGATAAAGATAGCCATAGAAGAGAATATCATTGACTTCCGTGGCCTCCAGATATTTCTGATGCAGATCCTCGAGGGACATCTGGATCATATGCAGGTAGTAATCCGGCTCGTATAAGCCTTTGCGCATTTCAAAATAATCCCTGGCGTTGGCGAAGGTCATGTCCCTTAAGGTCAGGCCCCTTTCCTCATAGATGATCCTCAGCATCGCGTCGATGTCGCTGTTATCAAGCACAAGGAAACTCTTCGGATAGGAAACCGCGTGGGAATCCTCCTGAAGAACGGAAACGCAGAAACCGTGGAAGGTGTTGATATAGCCGGTGTCATTATCGCCGGTGAGCTGATGGATTCTCTGGCGCATTTCGTTGGCCGCCTTGTTGGTAAAGGTGACGCAGAGAATATTGCCCGGCCTGATGCCGAGCTCATTGACAAGATACGCAAAACGGCGTGTCAGCGCACGCGTTTTTCCGCTTCCCGCTCCGGCGATCACCCGGACATATCCTTCCGTTTCGGTGACAGCCTGCAGCTGTTCTTCATTCAGTCCTTCCAGTACATCTTCAAACATATCAATATTATAAGGGAATATTCATGGCAGTGTCCTGCTATAATCCTTCTGAGGAAAAGACAATGCTCAGAATTGAAAGAGTCAGTGAAAAAACAGAAATCCTGAAGGAAATCCACAGGCTTTATGACGCCAGCTTCCCGGATGATGAAAGGATCCCGTGGAAACGCATTTTCGCGATGCTGGGGGAAACAAGAAGGATGTACGCCTATTATGACGGAGAGGTCTTTGTCGGGCTCAGCTATACTTTCATCCACAGGAATATCGCCTATCTCGGCTATCTGGCAGTGGAGGAAGGCCTGCGGAACCGGGGATATGGATCGGCAATCCTGAAATGTATCCTGAAGGAACTGTCGGATTATAAAGTGGTCATCGATATCGAAACGGTCACAGAAGAAGCGGACAATTATGAGGAAAGGCTGAAGCGGAAGAACTTCTATCTCCATAACGGTTTTGAGCCAACCGGCGTGGGCTATTTCTTCTACCATGTGGATTATGAACTGCTCAGCGCCAACGGGAAAGTCAGCGCTGAAGAATACCGGGATCTGATCCTTGAACACTGGGGGCAGATTGCCGCGGGCGCGGTATTCAAAGAACTCTGAAATGCAAAAAAAGGAACTGCGCGGGGCAGTTCCTTTTCAATTATGAGAAACTCTTATTTAACGTTGGAGAAGTACTTGATTGTACGAACCATCTGGGATGTGTAGGAGTTCTCGTTGTCATACCAGGAAACAACCTGTACAAGGAATTCGCCGTCAGCGACCTTGGAGACCATTGTCTGGTTAGCATCGAACAGGGAACCATATCTCATACCGATGATGTCGGAGGAAACGAGCTTTTCTTCTGTGTAGCCGAAGGACTCGTTTGTAGCAGCCTTCATAGCAGCGTTGATGCCTTCAACTGTAACTTCGTCAGCCTTGACAACCGCGTGCAGGATTGTTGTGGAACCTGTAGGAGTCGGAACTCTCTGTGCAGCGCCGATGAGCTTGCCGTTCAGTTCAGGGATTACGAGGCCGATAGCCTTTGCAGCACCTGTGCTGTTCGGAACGATGTTAGCAGCACCAGCTCTTGCTCTCTGGACGTCACCCTTTCTCTGCGGGCCGTCGAGGATCATCTGGTCGCCTGTGTAAGCATGAACAGTTGTCATGATACCGGACTGGATCGGAGCATAGTCATTCAGAGCCTTTGTCATCGGAGCTAAGCAGTTTGTTGTGCAGGAAGCTGCGGAGATGACTGTGTCTTCTGCTGTCAGTGTTTCATGGTTAACGTTGTAAACGATTGTAGGCAGATCGTTTCCTGCAGGAGCAGAGATAACAACCTTACGGGCGCCTGCGTTGATGTGTGCAGAAGCCTTTGCCTTGCTTGTGTAGAAGCCTGTGCATTCGAGGACAACGTCGATCTTCAGATCGCCCCAAGGGAGATTGTTAGCGTCTGCTTCCTTGTAGATCTGCAGAGTCTTGCCATCGACTGTAATTGTGTTTGCTTCGTCATCAGCAGAAACTGTGTGGAGGTTTTCACCGATCTTTCCACAGTAGCCACCCTGAGCTGTGTCATACTTCAGCAGGTGAGCCAGCATGGAAGGCTTTGTTAAGTCGTTGATAGCGACTACTTCATAGCCCTCAGCACCGAACATCTGTCTGAAAGCGAGACGACCGATACGGCCAAAACCATTAATTGCAACTCTTACATCTGTCATATTGTCTTTAAAGACCTCCTTATGTTGCTAAGAAAATTATATGATTTTACAAGGGTATAAGTCAATTGCGTTCCCTTGACTTATTTAGCGTTTTTGGACGGTTTTCCGCGCCTTGAATCGTGATTTTTATGGCTGTTATTTTGTAGGAAATCCAAATATTCACAAATATCCTCGCCATGCAGTAAATCATGACAAACATGCCTTCCATAAAGAAAAGAAACCATTACAGTTTCTTTTCCCATCTTTTCCTATTCCGCGACTTTCGGAAGTTTTGCGACCGCAGCCGCGATTTCCTCGTCTGTCGGGATGTAGTTGGTCATGCCGCCGTCATGGAATTTCTCATAAGCGACCATATCGAAGTAGCCGGTGCCGGTCAGGCCGAAGAGGATGGTTTTTTCCTCGCCTGTTTCTTTGCACTTCTTCGCTTCGTTGATGGCTGCCAGGATGGCGTGTGAGCTTTCCGGGGCCGGCAGGATACCTTCGCAGCGGGCGAAGTATTCAGCCGCCTCAAAGACGTCGGTCTGCTTTACCGCGACTGCCTCCATGAAACCGTCATGATAAAGCTGGGAGAGCACCGGGCTCATGCCGTGGAAGCGCAGGCCGCCGGCGTGGTTTGGCGCGGGAATATAGCTGGAGCCGATCGTATACATTTTCGCGAGCGGGCAGATCATGCCGGTATCGCAGAAATCATACGCGAATGTGCCCCTTGTGAAGCTCGGGCAGGAAGCCGGTTCGACAGCGATGAAACGGTAGTCCGCCTCGCCTCTGAGTTTTTCTCCCATAAACGGGGAAATCAGACCGCCGAGGTTGGAGCCGCCGCCGGCGCAGCCGATGATGATGTCCGGTTTGATGCCGTATTTGTCCATGGCCGCTTTTGTCTCAAGACCGATGACCGACTGGTGCAGAAGAACCTGGTTGAGCACGCTGCCCAGAACATAGCGGTATCCTTCATGTGTGACCGCGTCTTCGACCGCTTCAGAGATCGCGCAGCCAAGGGAACCGGTGGTGCCGGGATGTTCCGCAAGAATCTTGCGGCCGACTTCCGTGTTCATCGAAGGGGACGGGGTGACTGAGGCGCCATAGGTGCGCATGACTTCTCTTCTGAACGGCTTCTGTTCATAGGAGATCTTTACCATGTAGACTCTGCAGTCAAGACCGAGATAAGCGCATGCCATGGAAAGAGCTGTGCCCCACTGGCCGGCGCCGGTTTCGGTTGTGACGCCCTTGAGGCCCTGCTTCTTGGCGTAGTAGGCCTGGGCGATCGCGGAGTTGAGCTTATGGCTGCCTGATGTGTTGTTGCCTTCGAATTTATAGTAGATCTTTGCCGGTGTCTGCAGTTTTTCCTCAAGGCAGTACGCGCGTACAAGCGGTGAGGGTCTGTACATTTTATAGAAACTGCGGATCTCTTCCGGGATTTCAATATAAGGGGTTGTGTCGTCAAGTTCCTGGGCAACAAGCTCATCGCAGAAAACGCCGCCGAGCTCTTCAGCTGTCATCGGCTTGCCGGTGCCGGGATTGAGCAGAGGAGCGGGTTTGTTTTTCATGTCCGCTCTCAGGTTGTACCAGGAGGAAGGCATCTCGGATTCTTCAAGATAGATTTTGTAGGGAATGTCTGTCATGTGGGTTCTCCTTTCACTGCCTGACACGCAGGCTTCACCTTGCAGGGGACAAAAAAAACTGTCCCTGCGCATTCGCTGGGACAGGAATCTTACCTGCGGTGCCACCCGGCTTGACGTTATATACGTCCACTCTTGCATACAGTCATATGCAGGCGTTTTGTTTACGGAGCAGCCGGCTCCGGCTTCCCTACTTGTTTCCGTTCAGGTCGCCCTCCGAAGTCCATTCAGCTCTGTGTCTTCCGCCGCATTTCCACCATCCGCGGCTCTCTTTTGGGAACAGGGACAAAGCTTACTTACCCTTCATCATCGGTTTCTGCCATCATTTTTACATGCGTTAATGTCCGCGTCAAGAATAAAATGTAAACGTTTTGCATACTTTCAGAAAACAAATTTCAGGATAATGTAAGTTGTTTCAAAAAGCACTGCCCTTAGACAGTGCTGAGATACTCACGCGAATTCGTTGAGGTTGAGCGGCCGGGCCGAGATCGCAAAGGCGTCTTCGACAGTCACCACATTGCGGTTGAACACACGGATGAACAGGCTGGCGTCGTTAAGCCGGCACATGGTGGATCCATATGTGCTTTTGCGGGCATCCGGGAATACGAGATGCAGATTCTCCGCCTCTGAAACAAGCAGATGAACGGTGCGCCTTTCCTGCAGCGCCGCGTTGCAGAGCTTGGCCAGTGACATGGAATCAAGGTAAATAATTTCCTCAACCCTGAGCTCCGCTCCCTGGGGGATCATCACCGCGTAGCCGCGGATCTGATCTTTGCCGTCGTAATAAGCGACGATCTTGCCGCCGACTGCCGTGACTTCCTTTTTATAGCGGACAAAATAGTCCAGATCGCGGGGGTAGAAACCGTTGAATCTCCTGATGAAGGCGGAATAGACCTTCAGAAGATCAATCGGCGTCGGTTCATAGGCGCAGCCGAAGTTGGTGATGCGCTTCACGTCTTTTCTTTCGATTGTATAATCTGTCCGTTTGTAGATGGTCCGGAAGCCGAAGGGCTCATAGAGGGAAGGCTCTTCGGACTGGATCATTGTGATCAGTTCGCTGTGCTCACAGGCGTCAATCACCACATCCAGCAGTTCTTTCATATAGCCCATATGGCGGTACTGGGGCAGCGTCGCCGCCCCCACCAGCATGGAAGCCTGCAGAACACGGCCGTTGAACATGATTGCGTGGGGATTGCGCATAATGCAGGAAACGATCTTTCCGTCCACTGTATTCACATAGCAGTTCTGCGGATCATAGATGTTTTTAAAATAGAAATCTATATAGCGCAGATCTTCCTTCGGGAAACAGACTTTCCACAGTTCCCGTATTTCATTTGTCTGCTCACTTTTCGCTTTATCGATCATCCTTAAACTCCTGTATGTGTTAATCATACCGTATCAGGCACGTCTGGTTCTTGTCTCTTTTTCTTTTTCCTGGGCTTTGATCTTTTCCGCCATTTCATGAATCCTGACAAAGCGGTGCTTCATACCGGACTTGGAGACAATATTGCCCGTTCTCTCTCTGTAAACAGTGCACAGTTCGTTCAGGGAAGCTTCCTGGAATTCAAGCCGCAGATAGACAATGTCCCTGAGTTTTCTGTCCAGGCGCTCAATCCTGCCGGCTTCCTCAAGGATTTTAATATCCTCCATCTGCGTACCCGCTGCCGCCTGCGCCTTCATCTCATTGGCCACGTCCATGTTGTTGAGGCGGGTGAATGAATTGAGGAAGTCCCGTTCAATTCTGACATTCTCAAACATCAATAATGCCTGGTCAGCTTCTATGATGCGCAGGAAATCCGCGATCTTCTCCGCGGCTTTGACATAGACGATCTTCTTCTGCCGGCGGGAAACCATTTTGCCGTTAATCGCGAATCGGCTCAGTAAGCCGATGATAAACTTCGCATGTTCTTCGCTGTTCACAGCGATTTCCAGATGATAGCTGGTTGTTTCCGGGGAATTGACGCTGCCCCCGGCCAGAAAAGCGCCGGCCAGATAAGCCCTGGCGTTATTGTCGGACTGGACGATTTTCGCAAGCGGCGCGCTGCGCAGGCCTCTTGCCGACCAGATGCCGAGGTCTTCCATGATTCCGACCGCTCCGGAAAGAATCCGCAGACCGTAGATCCGGTTCTTTTTCAGATTCATCTTCCGTTTGACGTACATCTCAATGTCAGTTTCATATCTGTCCCTGACAAGAGAATAGATTCTTCTTGCGACGGCGGCGTTCTCCACTGTCACAAGCAGGGTCATGCCCCTGCCGCTTGAAAGCGAAAGCGAGGAACACATCTGGATCAGAGCGGACAGTTCCGCTCTGGCGTCGCTGCCGGTCATCACCTTCGCGGCAACTTCATTTTTCACATCTGAGGCAAATGACATCAGAGTTCCTCCAGGAGTCTGCGCACTGCCCGCTCAATCTTCAGGGAATCATGGCGGATCAGGCCGTCCGAAAAGCTCAGAAGGCTTTCACGGTGAACAATATAAGGATGGGTATCAGTGCGTTCAGTGACCGGCATACTCCCCTGCTTCGCGTATCTCGCACGGACACTTTCAGGCAGGCTGTCATAAGCCATGACAACCTCATCCACAATCGCGCCATGGTCATTGAGGGCTCTGACATGGTCCTCCATGGAAAAGCCGTCGGTTTCCCCGGGCTGGGTCATGGCGTTGCAGAAATAGACTTTTCTGGCTTTTGAGGTCTGCAGGGCTTCCCGCATTTCCGGGATGATGATATTGGGAAGAATGCTTGTATAAACGGAACCGATTCCGTAGATGATCAGATCTGCGTTCTGCAGTGCTGAAACAGCTTCCGGCACGGCATGAACCGGTTCATCATAGAACACACGGCGGATGCGGTTGTGATGGGTGGGAATGTTTGCCTCACCCTTGACGATCACATCATCCTCCATTTCCGCAAACAGGGTTATGACCTGGGTTGTGGCCGGGATGATGTTTCCTTTGACATTGAGGATTTTTCCGATAATCTGGACCGCTTCCAGAAAGGAGCCTCTCTGCCTTGTCAGCGCTGTCAGGATCAGATTGCCGAGGTTGTGTCCGGCCACATCCTGCTCATCGCCGTTAATATCCTCAAAACGGTAGTCCATGAGATTGCCCAGCAGGGATTCACTTTCCGCCAGGGCGATCATGACATTTCTGATGTCGCCCATCGCCGGAATATGAAACTGCCGGCGCAGTCTGCCGGTGCTGCCGCCGTCATCGGCGACCGTCACGATCGCCGTGATATTGAGATCTTCGATATTCTTGATTCCGCGGCAGATGGCCGACTGGCCGTGTCCGCCGCCGATAATCACGACATTTTTTCTGCTACTCACGGATCCACTCCTTCTGGTCGCGGTGTTCCTTATAGCAGTTGTACTGGTTTTTGTAATGGTCAAAAAGGAAATTGGTTATGGCAACACTGCGGTGCTGTCCGCCGGTGCAGCCGATCGCGACTGTGAAGTGGTTTTTGCCTTCCTTGACATACTGCTCAAAGGCATAGTCGGTAAAGGCCAGAAGACGGTCGAGGAACTCTTTGGTTTCAGGCTTGTCAATGACATAGTCATAGACTTCCTTGTCATTGCCGGAGAACGGACGCAGACTGACCACCCAGAACGGGTTGGGCAGGAAACGGACATCGACCATCAGGTCAGCGTCCATCGGCACGCCGTATTTGTATCCGAAAGAGACGAAGGAAAGTGAGAAAGCGGGAACGGATGACTTGGCGAAGTACTGTTCAATCTTTCTCTTGAATTCCTTTTCCGCCAGGAAGGAAGTGTCGATAGTGATAAAGGAATTGTTGATATTTCTGGCGAACATCTGCCGTTCGACCGCGATCGCTTCTTCCAGTGTGTTGGCAACATTGACCAGAAGCAGCGGATGCATTCTTCTTGTGCTCTTGTAGCGGTGCAGAAGGACACTGTCGCTGGCTTCCAGGAAGAGCACCTGAACTTCAATGCTCTGACCTTTGAGCCCTCTTAAGAACTCGGAAAAGTCCTGGGCTGTGGTGGACAGCGCCAGGTAGCTGTAGCGGGGATCCGTGCTTGTCTCGATCATATCCGCCAGCAGTGAAACCAGCTGGACTGGGAAGTTATCGATGACATGGTAACCCATGTCCTCAAGGACTCTTGTCGCCGTTGATTTGCCGGCTCCGCTCATACCTGTAACAAGGATGACACGTTTGTTTTTTACTGCCATATCACACCTCCCTTTACCCGATACATTTTAACATTGCGTTAATGGTATCTCAATGAATCCCATATGAGCATCCTGTGAAAAAAACCGGCATGATTCATACCGGTTCAGATCCATCCAAAGTGAATGCACGCATTGCGGATGCCGTCATCTTCAGCGGCGTCAGTCACATAGTCCGCGATTGCCTTGAGTCTTGGATCGCCGTTGCCCATCGCAATGGAGGTCCATTCTTTCCGGAACATGACGATATCGTTTTCGCCGTCCCCGAAGACAACCACGTCTCTGACATCGGCGTTCAGGTATTCCATCATATCGCGGATTCCCTGATCCTTGCTGTCGTGCTGGTACCAGAAGTAGTCGGCACCCATTCTGATATGGCCCAGAAGGTTCAGGTTCTTCAGTCTGTATTCTTCCTTTTCCGGAATGGAGATGTAGATTTTGTAGAAATCCTCAATATCCTCATACTGAATTTCCGGACGGTAGATGTAGTTGGTCGGTTCTCTTCTTTCCCCGAACTGCTCAAGGAAACGCCTGTCGCGCATGACAACGTCGATACTGTCATTGACAGCGACCAGAATGCCATAGCCCAGATCATCGGCCTCATGGATAATCGTGAGCGCCTTTTCTCTGTCCAGGGGACTGTTTCTGACAAGCTCGTCATTGATCACCAGGGCAGCGCCGCCGTTAGCGACGAAGTTGTGGATGCCGGCGTCAGCCGCGGCTTTGACTGTCTTGTAGTAGGCGCGTCCTGTCGCGATCGCCACAAAGTGGCCGTTTGCCTCAAGCTGACGCAGTGTTTCCAGGCCGCTTGGCACCAGCTGACCGGTATGGATGTCGGTCAGTGTGCCGTCGATATCGAAAAAGAAGTATTTCTTCATAATCAATATAATCTTCTGCGGCTTTCGCTCAGGTTATCGCAATAGTAGGCGATTTCAAGATCCTTGGAAGGCTTGTCATCGGAACCGTTGATGATCCTGTCTCCTTCAAGCATATTCTTTAACATGCCTTCGCATACCGCTTTGACATCTTTCTCACCTGTAAGGGCGATGATATCCGCGGCTTTGATCTTCAGCTCATTCCAGCCGTTGCGGTTGTACTCACGTTTGCGGAAGTAAATCGCTTCCGTATAATTTGTTTTTTCCATAGGTATCCTCAGCAGTTTTCATCCGCCCACTCATGATTCTCCATAAGCAGGTCGACAAGTTCCTTCATATCGGTAATGACTTTATTGGGCTGCAGTTCTTCGAGCGCTTCCTTCTTGGAGGGATCGCTGACAAAGGCGACAGAATAGACGCCTGCGGCTTTGGCGGCTCTGATGTCATTGAGGCCGTCGCCGACATAGACGCAGGAATCGTGTCCTCTCTTGAGTTTCTTGCCGGCATAGAGAATTCCGCCGGGTTCCGGTTTGGGATCTTCGTAAAGGTCCCTGCCCAGAATTGTCCCGAAACAATGGGACAGATCGAGCTGGCGCAGCCAGGACTCACAGGAGGAAGTCAGTCTGGTCGAGACAATGCCGAGCAGGTAGCCGTTCTGCCACAGCTCATCCAGCGTTGTCTTGACATTGGGGAACAGGGATACCGAGTCACTCCATGAGAAGGAGTTCTGGTATTTCTTGTATTCATCCACCAGCATGTCCGGATCCTGGTCCGGGAAGAGAGTGGTCATCGCTTCCCGCAGAGGAACACGGAAGACAAGATTCCGCTTTTCCTTTGTGAAGTTGCGAGGATCGTTATATTTCATAAACAGATACTTGAAGCACTGGATGACCATCGAGCGGGTATCCATGATTGTGCCGTCAAGGTCAAAGAGAACGATCGGCTTGGTCGGCTTTCTCTTATGGACAGCCGCGTACAGCAGGATGCCGAAGAGTTCCACGGCAGCCGCGGGAATCAATACGCCTCTTGCGGTGGGATCCCAGCCGAAAACCTTGCAGATCATGCGGGACAGTGCCAGCCACATGAAACCGATGGCGGCCACGTCGCCTCTTCTTCTTCCCTCATGGTAAGGACGGATGAAGAAGTACAGCAGCAGGAAACCGATCAGATCGATGCCGTTGGCCAGCCAGATGGAAAGATCCGAGAAGGAACGGCCGAATCTTGCGATCACGGCGAACAGGAAGATGGCAGGCATGATGACGTCCATGGTTCTCAGTGTCGACATGTGCCTGCGCACACAGTAGTACACCAGCATCGCGCTGATGCCTATGGAAGCGCCGAGTATATCGAACCCCCCGTCGCTGATCGCGAAGATATAGGGAATGTACTTCATGTAATCGGACAGATTCTCCAGTACCCAGAAGACTCTGCCGCCGATGACGCCGCCGATCATGCACAGAACCAGAATTTCATCGACTGTATCCACGTCATAGCCATGGGCTTTCATGCCCTTTGACATTAACAGGTAGGCCGCGACAATTCCGGCAATCAGTGTCACCGCGTACCAGCGCAGGGAAAAGGAGCCGATTGCCAGCAATGTTGAACTGTCAGGAAAAAATCTCATTCATTCACATCCTTTCCCTCTGTGTAGGCACGGAATCTTCTCTTCAGATCATCCGCGCTGTTGTAGCCTGCTTCCTGAAGTCTGAAGTTGGTGACAGCCGATTCAACCAGTACCGCCACGTTGCGGCCGGCACTGATCGGCAGTGTGACTGTCGGGATCAGCACATTCAGAATGTTGGTAAAGCGTTCCGCCTCGTCGCCGATGCGGTTGAAGCCGGGCTGCGATTCATACGGTTCCAGTTTGATGACAAGATCAATTCTGGCTGTGTCCATCAGGGCGGAGGCGCCGAACATCTTTTCCACATCGATGATGCCGATGCCGCGGATTTCCATCAGTCCCCGTGTGATTTCGGGGGAATGGCCGTAGACGTGGTTGTGGATGTGCATGACGTCGACGCGGTCGTCGGAGATCAGCACCTGACCGTTCTTGATCAGTTCCAGCGCGGTTTCAGATTTGCCCATGCCGCTTTCACCGGTCAGAAGAACGCCTTTACCGTAGACCTGCATCAGAACACCTGACATTGTGTCTTCCGGCGCCAGCTTTTCATCCAGGAAAGTGATTACGTCGGTGACGGTTCTCCACGTTTCCAGGGATGTTCTGAGGATCGGGAAGTTATTGGCCTGGGCCAGTTCACCCAGGACAGGCGGAAGATCGTTGGACTTGGTGATGATGATGGCAGGCGTCAGGCCATCCATTAACATCGGGAACCTTGCCCTCTGGTCGGCTTCGCTCATGGTCCGGATGAATTCCGATTCCTTGTTGCCGATCAGAACGATTCTTCTCGGTTCAGTCATTTTGTAAAATCCGCACAGCTCAAAACCCGGACGGTTGATATCAGGGACAACTGTCCAGCGGTCGAGGGCGGAATCATTTCCGGTCAGCTGTTCGAATTTGAAGAACTGAACAATTTCCCTGACCGTTACTTTCTTATCGTATTTAAATTCTGACATAACGAAAACACCTCCGTTGAGTCACATCAAGTATATCATGTCCATGACTGAATGCAGTCCGCACTTGTCACGGATTAGCGGATGACTTTCACCGTATGATACACTGACCGCTTCCGCACTTTCAACCCTGATTTTTCTTAAATTATAACCCGCCCATTTTGCAGAGTGTTGGTGGGTGTATCAGTAAAGCACTGTATTTATCGAGGGTTCCTGATGTAATAGTCTCTGTATTTCAATGTTTTATG
>CACYNH010000009.1 GCA_902775735.1 uncultured Erysipelotrichaceae bacterium | reverse complement strand
ATGTTGGCCGCTTACCTAAGCTTGTTAGCTTTCTGCAATCCCGTCGGATTGCATATGAATTATATAAGAGTTACCAACACTCTGCAAAAATGGTGGGAATTATAAAAAAGACATCAGGCGTCCGCCTGATGTCATTGCGCAGCTTTCAGTGCCTTTTGATGTTCCTCTGTCCAGGACAGCGCCTTCTGCAGATACTGCCCGGTCCAGCTGTTTTCGGTTGCCGCGACCTTTTCCGGCGTTCCGGTCACAACCACTGTGCCGCCGCCGTCGCCGCCCTCAGGGCCAAGATCGATAATCCAGTCGGCTGACTTGATCACATCGAGGTTGTGCTCGATGACAATGACAGTGTCGCCGTTATCGACGATTCTCTGCAGAACCGCGATCAGACGGGCAACGTCATCGGTATGCAGGCCGGTGGTCGGCTCATCAAGGATGTAAAGGGTTTTGCCGGTCGCCTTCTTCTGCAGTTCCGATGCCAGCTTGACACGCTGTGCCTCACCGCCGGAAAGAGTTGTTGATGACTGGCCGAGCTTGATATAGCCAAGACCCACATCATAGAGCGTCTGCAGTTTTTTGTTGATCCTGGGATGGTTGGCGAAGAAGCCAAGCGCTTCTTCCACCGGCATTTCCAGAACATCGTAAATGTTTTTTCCTTTATATGTGCACTGCAGGGTTTCCTCGTTGTAGCGCTTGCCATGGCAGACTTCGCAGGGCACATAGACATCCGGCAGGAAGTTCATGGAGATGACCTTGACGCCGTCTCCCCAGCACGCCTCGCAGCGGCCGCCCTTGACGTTGAAGGAGAACCTGCCCTTGTCATAACCGCGCAGTCTGGCTTCGGGCGTCTTGGCGAAGACATCGCGGATGTCATCGAAAACGCCGGTGTATGTGGCCGGATTGGAACGCGGCGTTCTGCCGATCGGATCCTGGTCGATCTGAACGCACTTGTCGATATTCTCAAGTCCCTTGATCGCCTTGAATTTGCCGGGACGGATTTTCTGTCTGCCGAGGTTCTGCAGAACCGCCTTCATGAAGACTTCATTGACCAGGGTACTCTTGCCTGAGCCGGAGACGCCGGTGACAGCGATCAGCTTGCCGAGCGGGAACTTCACATTGATGTTTTTGAGGTTATGCTCGGAAGCTCCTTTGATTTCCACAAAGGTGCCGTTTCCCTTTCTCCTCTTTTCCGGGACGGGAATGATCTTTTTGCCTGAAAGATACTGGCCGGTAATGGAATTTTCACAGGCCATGATGTCCTGCGGCGTTCCGTTGGCGATGACTTCCCCGCCATGGACGCCGGCGCCCGGTCCGATGTCGACGATCCAGTCGGAACTTAACATGGTCTCCTCATCATGTTCAACCACGATGAGCGAATTCCCCAGATCCCTCATGTTCTTGAGGGTCGCGATCAGCTTGGAATTGTCTCTCTGGTGCAGACCGATGCTGGGTTCGTCCAGAACATAGAGAACGCCGGAGAGTCTTGAGCCGATCTGGGTCGCAAGACGGATTCTCTGCGCTTCACCGCCGGACAGTGAACCGGCAAGACGGTCGAGGGTCAGATATTCAAGGCCGACATCCTTGAGGAACTGCAGACGGCTGCGGATTTCCTTCAGGACCATATCGGCGATTTTTGTTTTTTCGGTATCGAGTTCAAGACTGTCAATCCATGCCAGAGCGCCGGTCACGGAGCGGGCTGTGAATTCGTGGATGTTGGAATCGCCGACTCTGACGGAAAGCACCTTTTCATTGAGTCTCTGTCCATGGCACTTGGGGCACTCCGACTCGATCATGAAGGAGTGATACCAGTCCTTGGACATGGCCGAGCTGGTTTCGACATATCTTCTTTCGATGAGAGCTTTGACGCCTTCAATGTAGTCATTGCGGACGTACTTGTTGCCGCCGGAGCTTGTAATGGAATATTTAATCGGATGATCGCTGCCGTAAAGAATCGCGTCAAGCTGCTTTTTGGTAAGATCCTTAATCGGCGTGTCTTCGGAAATCTTGTATTCCTTCAGCAGAATGGCAAAAGTCTGCCATTCAATATTGTCGGTATCGACGATGTTCTTATAATAGCGGATTCCGCCCTGGCGGATCGACTTTTCCCGGTCGGGAATCAGGTTGTCGACGTCGACTTCCTCGGTGATGCCAAGGCCGTGGCACACATCGCAGGCGCCCAGCGGCGCGTTGAAGGAGAAGAGTCTCGGCTCGAGGCTGGGAACGGAGAAGCCGCAGATCCGGCAGGCGAAATGTGAGGAGAAAACAAGTTCCTCATCCCCTGCCAGCACCGTTGCCTTGCCATCAGCCAGATTCAGCGCGGTTTCCAGGGAGTCGTTGATTCTGGAGCGGCTGTCCTCGGTTTTGACGATTCTGTCGACAATGACGTCGAGGTCATGTCTCTTGTTTTTATCAAGTTCGATCTCATCCTCCAGCATCCGCACTTCGCCATCCACCCTGACTCTGACATAGCCGTCCTTCATCAGTTTGGCAAAGACATCCTTGAAGGTGCCCTTTCGGTTGGTGACCAGCGGGGCCATGATCGTCAGTCTTGTTCTGTCCGGCAGCGCCATGACAGTGTCGGTCATTTCCTTGATTGTCTGGCCGGTGATCGGGATGTTGTGGTTGGGACAGTAGGGCGTTCCGGTTCTGGCGTACAGCAGACGGAGATAATCGTAGATCTCCGTGACGGTGCCGACGGTTGAACGGGGATTGTTGGATGTGGTTTTCTGGTCGATTGAGATCGCCGGGGAGAGACCTTCGATCAGTTCGACATCAGGTTTTTCCACACCGCCTAAAAACTGTCTGGCGTAAGCGGAAAGAGATTCGACATATCTTCTCTGCCCTTCCGCGTAGATTGTATCAAACGCGAGCGATGTCTTTCCCGATCCGGATAGTCCGGTCATGACAACCATCTTGTTTTTGGGGATATCCAGTGAGATGTTCTTCAGGTTGTTTTCCTTCGCGCCGCGGATAATCAGTTTATCCAGTTCCATTGAGAACCTCCATTGAGTGATAAGGGAATATCATCTTTGCTTGGATTGATGATATTCCCTACATTTCGTTATCAGTATAGCATATGCAGTTGCATATAAAGTATATATATGCACTTTTATTTGTTTTTGCGCACCAGATCCGCAAGATCGCTCAGCATCACCCACGCTTCTCTCGGGGAAAGATCGTCCGGATTGACGGCGGTAAGCTTCTCCCGGATCGCTTCAGCGGTCTTGTCTTCCTTCTTCATTTCAATCAGCTGGTAGCTCTGCTGGACAACCCTGCGCTTGGACTCCAGTTCTTTCTGCAGTCCTTTGGCCCTTTCAATGACGGAATCCGGCAGATTGGCGAGTCTTGCGACATTGATACCGTAGGAATGGCCGGCAGGACCGTCCTTGATCTTGTATAAGAAGGTGACGGTTTCGTTGTCTTCCTTCACCACGACATGGACATTCCGGACAGTTCCGATGGAATCAGCCAGGGAAGTCAGTTCATGGTAGTGGGTGGAGAACATGGTCTTGGCGTGAATGCAGGCGGCGATGTATTCGATCATCGCCTGGGCCAGGGCCATACCGTCATAGGTGCTGGTGCCTCTGCCGATTTCATCAAACAGGATCAAAGACCTGTCGGTGGCTTCCTGCAGGGCCCGGTTGGCTTCGGTCATTTCCACCATGAACGTGGACTGGCCGGAGAGAATATCGTCGCTGGCGCCGATTCGTGTAAAGATCTTGTCAAAGACCGGCATCCGGCATGTCTTAGCCGGAACAAAGCAGCCGATCTGGGCCATGATGACAATCAGCGCTGTCTGGCGCATGTAAGTGGACTTGCCGCCCATGTTGGGTCCGGTGATCAGAAGGATGTCCCTGTCTTTGTCCATATGAACGGAGTTGGCGACATAGCGGGGATCTTTCATCAGTTCATCCAGAATCGGATGCCTGCCGTTGGCAATGTCGAGAACTTCCCCGTCAAACTCAGGTCTGACATAGCGGTTGGCGCCGGAAACTTCAGCCAGCGCTCCGTAACAGTCAATCTGGGCAAGCACCCTGGCCAGACGCTGCAGTCTGGGAAGATACTTGCGGATTTCATCGAGGACTTCCTGGAAGAGCTGCTTTTCAATGCGGACAGCGTTTTCCTGGGCGTGCAGGATCGCGTCTTCCTTCTCTTTGAGCTCAGCTGAAATGAAGCGCTCGTTATTGGTTAATGTCTGCTTGCGGACATAGCCCCATTCATCTTTGACCTGGGCCGCCTGCAGTTTTGAGATTTCAATATAATAGCCGAATACCTTGTTGTATCCGATCTTGAGTGTCTTGATGCCTGTGCGCTCGCGTTCTTTGGCTTCAAGGGAGGCGATGAAGGATCTGCCGTCTCTCTGGATGGCTCTTGCCTCATCGAGTTCTTTGTTGTAGCCGTCGCGGAACAGACCGCCGTCGGAAGTCTGCACAGGCGGGTTTTCGACAAAGGCGTCCTTGAAGCGTTCATAGAGGGCGCTCAGCGGATCGGTATCGGTGAACTCACTGAATTCCTCACTCTTTACAGAACCGAGTATCACCGGCACCTGGGCCAGTGTTTTTGTTAAGCGCTGGCAGTCCACCGCGTTGGCGGTATTCATGGCGCAGCGGGCGATGAGTCTCTGCAGGTCATAGATTTCCGCCATGGCGTCGCGCATCTGCTGGCGTTCCATAAAGTGCTTCATGAGCCATTCGGTTCTGTCCAGGCGTTTTTCGATCATTTCCCGGGAAACGAGCGGCTTTTCAATCCAGCGTCTGAGCTCTCTTGAGCCCATGGCGGATTTGCAGCGGTCAAGGAATGTCCAGAGAGTCACGGCCTTGCCGGTATCGTGGAGCGGGGTAATCAGTTCAAGGTTGATTCTCGTGGAATAGTCCATGTAGAGAATCTCTTCCTCTTTTTCGATTCTTGCCGGCTGTAAATGTGCCAGCATGTGCTTCTGGGTGACTTCGAGGTAGTTTAACATGCGTCCGTAGGACTGCAGGTCATATTCTTTGACGATCCCGTCGGTTAACGGCAGATATTCATTGCGGATATTGGTTTCATCACAATAGGAAATAACGACCTGGTATTCGCGGAGGGTTTTGATGACTTTCTCCCGGAACTCCCTGGGCAGAACGACTTCCCGCACATTCGATCTCAGGATCGTCTGGACAAGCGCGCTGTCTTTGTGGGCGACGTCTTCAATATAGTTTTCACCGGTGCTCATTTCCGTAACCGCCAGGGAATAGCCGTAGCCGTAATCTGTGACGGCAGCCAGGAATACCGAACTCTTCTCGTCGGCGATCTCTTCCATGACCGTGCCCGGAGTAATGACCCTGACCACATCACGGTCCACAAGTCCCTGCGATTCCTTCGGATCGGAAAGCTGTTCGCAGATCGCGATCTTATAGCCTCTTGTGACAAGTCTCTGCACATAGGATGAGACTGCGTGATGGGGAACGCCTGCCATCGGGATTCTTTCCGCCACGCCGCCGGCCTTGCCGGTCAGAATCAGGTCCAGCTCCCGGCTGGCTGTTTTGGCATCCTCAAAGAACATTTCATAGAAGTCGCCGACACGGTAAAAAAGCAGTGCGTCCGGATACTGCTCATGAACTTTCAGATAGTGCTCGATCATCGGTGAGTATTTTTCTGCCATAATATCCCTCAAAAGCCTGTTCATTATAGCACATACAAACGGCTTCCCCTGCAGGAAGCCGCTTATTCGTATTCTTGTTAATTTGTATTGACTGAGCGGATGGCGTCTCGCATCGCGCTGGTGATGCCCATGCGGATCATCGTGCTGGAAGCGCCGAAGCATATGACATAGCCCGCTCTGGATTCGTAGATCCTGAAGGCTCCCATTTTCTTCAGTCTGTCCATGTCCGCCTTATTGGGATCATAAACACTGATTGTCATCGAACTGATTCCGGACTGGGTCATCTTGATGTTGTCGATGCCGCCGGCCGCCTTGATGGTTGCCCTGACCAGACGTGTTTTGTTACCGTTGTCAAACAGGTCAATCGCCATATGGCGGAAGTAGAACCGGGTGACAAGGAAGTAAACAGCGAAGGAGACAAGACCGATCGCGACTGTATACATCAGTGTTTTGGACAGCGACGGATACTGGATGTAGCTGATGAATTCCGGCAGAGTGCCGGGAATCGCGGTGATGGTCGATGTGTCGGTGCTGTTATAGCCCAGATAGATATGCAGGCTCTGGCAGACTGCGTAGAGAACGCCGGTATAGCCAAGGTGGAAGACAAAAAGCAGCGGACACAGCAGCACCAGCATCAGCTCCAGCGGCAGCAATGTGCCGCAGATCAGAGAAGCGACTGTCGCGATCAGGCAGACAATTCTCAGTCTTCTTCTCTCCATGGCGTCGGTATGCAGTGAGAACAGCGCCCAGATCATGCCGGGAACCGCGAAGATGTTGTGAATATAGTACGGTGTGAAGAATCTGCCGGCCATGCCGACGAGGGCGTTGGACTGCAGCTGGGCAGTCCAGATATTCACATCGCCTGCCACTGAGATACCGGCCAGATTGACCCAGGAGCCTCCGGCGTTCGTATACCAGAACGGGGTTCTGATCAGTGTGCCGAGGTTCATGACGCCAAGCAGGCGGTTCGTGATTCCGAATAAGCCAAGGTTGACCGGGTTGGAGGTGTCGACACTGATGAAGTGAATGACTCTCTGGATGAAGCTGATGACATAAGGCCATACAAGCGCCGCCAGCACCCCTGCCCCGGCGCACAGGAACACTGTGCGCAGCGCCACTGAAGCTTCTTTTGAAATAAAGGCGAACAGACCGTCCTCATTGCGCTTTCTTGTGCGGTCGTAGGACCAGTTGGTAATGGAGGCGACAATCACCGTGGCGGCGATGCCGGTCTGCAGAGGATAATGGATTCCCTGATTGAAGAAAGGAATCGAGGAGCGGGCGACACTGATGCCAAGGATACTGGAATAGGCTGTCGCCGGCAGTTCGGCTCTTGTGAAGAAGACCGTCGCGGCAAGATACGCCGCGTATCCGGCCAGAGCGGAAAGCACGGTTGTGCCGGAACCGCTTCTTCTGGTGACAAGTCTGATTAAGAAGATCAGCGGGAAGCAGACAATAATGAATCTTCCTGTCACCATCAGAATTTCAGCGGCTGCCCTGACGTAATCATCGGTCACATAAGCGGAGATACCGAGGGCGGGGTTGGTCAGCAGGTTGCCGGCGCCGCACATAATGCACGCGATAAAAATGATTTCCAGCGGAAATTTCAATATTTCATAAAAGGATCGCCAGTTTCTCATTTTCTCACCCCGTCAAGATTTTCAGAACAGGCTCTTCAGTCTGTCGAAATAGGAAACCTGCCGGCCTCTGATCATATGGACCGACGCGGTCTGGCAGATATGGATCGTGATTGATGTCACTTCATCAATCCGGTAGACATCGGCGTCGCAGCCGATGATAGCGTCTTTGAAAGTCGGTGAACGGAATTCCAGTACAGTGTCTCCCTTGAGGATGATGGGAGCTTCCAGAGAGCGGTATTTGGAATGGTGAATCCCGGCCATTTCGGTCATTTCAATAAAGTCCAGCCCCTCCTGCATGACCGCTCCGCCAAGGGAACGGTTGTAGGCAGTGGAGCCCAGCTGTGTGCAGACGCATAAGCCGGTGCCCCGGAAGGTCTCGAACTTTTCGCCGTTGACATAGACGTCGATCAGCTGCGTGCGGGCTGAATTTTCCACACGGATTTCGTTGATGGCGTTGTGCTTATGGCCGTCGTATTCCACCTGCAGCAGAGGATAATCCGTGATTTTGTACTCACCGCTCAGGAAAGTTGCCATGAATTCATCATATTCAGAATCCAGATAGTCGGTATAAAAACCGAGTGTGCCTGTATGGATGCCGTAGAAGTGCACCTTGTCCAGGTTTTTCTTGTGTTTGCGCAGGATATCGTGGACGGCGTAGATAAAGGTTCCGTCACCGCCGATGACAAAACAATAGTCCGGCCAGTCCGGGTCATAGATATAGCCGTTTTTTTCCAGATCCGCGATTGTCCTCTGCTTCAGCTGTTCGGAAACAGGGTCGGGTCTTGCGATGACTGTGAATTTGTTCATGGGTTCAACCTCATTATGTTAAGTATACACAACACTTTGGGATTGAAAAAGCCGCATCCGCGGCTTAATCAGATCAGGAAATCTTTGTGCCGGGCGCCAGACCGTTGACTTCGACAACGGCAATCTGCCTGTCATCCTTGCCCGCCAGCAGCATGCCCTTGGACTCAACGCCGCGGATCACTGCCGGTTTGAGGTTTGTGATGACGACAACATTCTTGCCCATGACCTGACCCGGTGTGTAGCTCTGGGCCAGACCGGAGACGATCTGTCTGACTTCACCCTGGCCAAGGTCAACCTTGAGGACAAACAGCTTGTCAGCTGCCGGGTGTCTTTCGCAGGAGAGGACTCTGCCGACTCTGAGCTCGATCTTTTCAAAGTCTGCCGGTTCGATTTCAGGCTTCTTTTCAGCCGCCTTCTTTTTGGCTGCCGCGTAATTCTTCTGAATCGCGTCAACCTTCGCCATGACTTCTTTTTCATTGAGTCTTGCGAAGAGGATTTCCGGCTTTTCAACAACCTTGATATCTGTTTCCAGTCTGCCGAATTCCTGGATGGAATCGAAATCCTTTGCCATGGTGTTCAGGGAAGCGAGGATCTTCGCGCCTGTTTCCGGCAGGAACGGCTTCAGCAGCACGCCGGCGATTCTGACGCATTCGAGCAGGTTGTAAAGAACGGTCGCGAGTCTGCCGATCTGTTCGGGATCCTTGGCAAGAGCCCACGGCATTGTCTCGTCGATGTATTTGTTGCAGCGGGAGAAGAGATCGAGAATGTCCTGAATGGCATCCGCGACTCTGAGCTCGTCCATGTGGGCCGCGACTTTTCTGACTGTTTCCATCGCTTCAGCCTTGAGACCGTCGTCCACCGGCTGATCAACGCCGGGGTTGACGACCATGCCGTTGAAGTATTTGTTCTGCATGGAGAGCGTTCTGTTGACCAGGTTGCCGAGGTTGTTGGCAAGGTCGCTGTTGATTCTTTCGATCATCAGATCATAGGTGACATGACCGTCCTGGGCGAACGGCATCTCATGCAGCATGATGAATCTTACCGCGTCAACGCCGAACAGACTTACCAGATCATCCGCGTAGATGACATTGCCCTTGGACTTGGACATTTTCGAGTCGCCTGTCAGCAGCCACGGGTGGCCGAAGACCTGTTTGGGCAGCGGCTCATTCAGCGCCATTAACATAATCGGCCAGTAGATGGTATGGAAGCGGACAATGTCCTTGCCGATCAGGTGCAGATCAGCGGGCCAGTACTTTTTGTACAGCTCATTATGATTGCCGTCGCAGTCATAGCCAAGGCCGGTGATATAGTTGCTCAGCGCGTCAATCCAGACATAAACAACATGGTCCGGATCGAAGTCAACCGGAATACCCCACTTGAAGGAAGTGCGGGAAACGCACAGGTCCTGAAGACCGGGTCTCAGGAAGTTGTTGAGCATTTCGTTCTTTCTGCTTTCCGGCTGAATGAAATGAGGATGATCCTCGATATACTGAATCAGTCTGTCCGCGTATTTGGACATTTTGAAGAAGTAGGCTTCCTCGTCCATCGGAACAACATCGCCGCCGCAGACCGGGCACTTGCCGTCTTCGGTCAGCTGGCTCTTTGTATAGAAGGCTTCGCACTCATGGCAGTAAAGGCCTTCATACTTGCCCTTGTAGATGTCGCCCTGGTCATAAAGTCTCTTGAAGATCTTCTGAACCTGCTTTTCATGATCATCGTCGGTTGTGCGGATGAACTTGTCATAGGAGATGTTCATGCAGTCGAACTGTTCCTTGATGATGGCGGAAATCTCGTCAACGAACTGCTTCGGGGACTTGCCGGCGTTCTTCGCTCTTTCCTCAACCTTCTGGCCGTGTTCGTCTGTTCCGGTCTGGAAACGGACATCATAGCCGTCGTTTCTCTTGTAGCGGGCAATCGCATCCGCCAGGACGATCTCATATACGTTGCCGATATGAGGTTTGCCAGCCGCGTAGGCAATCGCGGTTGTAATGTAATATGGTCCTTTATTTTCCATCGTGTGCTCCTCCTTTGAAATAAAAAGACATCCCGAATGAAAGGACGTCTTGCACGCGTTACCACCTTTGTCTTGTTTCCCTTCTTATAATAAGAAGTGAAACCTCTCGTTTACGCTGTAACGGACGTCTCCGTGCTGTCCTACTGCAGGTTCAGACAGCCGGCTCCGGGGCCATCTTCATCCGTTTTCCGAAACAGGCTCGCATCACCCGCCTGCTTTCTGGATTCATCTGAACGGACTACTCTTCCCTTCATCGCCTTTTGCCTAATCTATTATATTTCAGCTGTTCTTTTTTGCAAAGAGAATATGAAAAACCGTTCTTTTCTTCAATACTGACTAAACGGATAATTATACACTTTTCCCTCGTTTATGTAATGCAATTGCGCGTTTTGGCACCGACTTTTTTCTTGTATTTCACGCATGCTGAGGATATTATAGATATTGTATACGAGCACACTTTTTACTCGGAGATACATAGAAAAGGAGTATCACAATCAGAATGGCAACAGGAAAGGTTAAGTGGTTCAACGCCGAAAAGGGTTATGGATTCATCACAACTGACGAAGGAAAAGATGTATTCGTACATTACTCCGCAATCCAGAGTGAAGGTTTCAAAACTCTCGACGAAGGCCAGGCAGTCACATTTGACATTACCGAGAGCGATCGCGGTCCTCAGGCAAGTAATGTCGTAAAGCTCTGAATCAGTACAGATATTATGTGACCAATGAGAACGGGTGAACCGTTCTTTTTTTATTTCCGCAGGCAGAAAAAACGGTCTCTGACCATCGGATCAGAGGACCGTTATGAGTGAAGTTATCTTTTTGTGATGTCTTTTTCGTTGTTGATCTGCAGCAGCTTGTCGGTGAGCTGGTTCTCGATTCTTCTGAGTTCGAGTTCAGCCGCCTCACGCTTTTCATGGCCTTCCTTCTGGATCTGAAGAACTTCGTCCAGTGTGGCGATGAGCTGTTCGTTGGTGTGCTGGAGAGTTTCGATATCGACGATGCCTCTTTCGCTTTCCTTGGCGACGTCGACTGTTGCCTGGTGGAGAGTTTCGGCGTTCTTCTTGAGCAGGTCGTTAGTCATGTTGGTGACTTCGCGTTCCGCTTCCATCGCCTGCTTGGAATGTTCAATACCCAGGGACAGAACGATCTGGTTCTTCCAGAGCGGGATGGTGTTGACCAGGGTGCTCTGGATCTTTTCTGTCATTAATGTGTCGTTGTTCTGGACAAGTCTGATCTGCGGGCCCATCTGGATGGAAACCTGTCTTGTCAGTTCCAGGTCATAGAGTTTCTTTTCGAATCTGACGCATGCCTGCTCGAGGTCATTGGCGGCCTGGGCATCTTCCGGCAGATTGGATTCCTTGGCCTTCTGGATGAGGGCGGGCAGCTCGTTTTCACGGACTTCCTGGAGCTTCTTCTTGCCGGCCAGAATGTACATGGACAGTTCCTTTGTGTTCTGGGCGTTGCGGGCATAGAGCTCATCGAGAAGTGCGATATCCTTCAACAGGGTAATCTGATGGTCTTCAAGAATGCCGGCAATCTTTTCGACGTTGACTTCCGCCTTGTCATACTTTGCCTTGTATTCTGTGACTTTGTCCTTTCCCTTGCCGAAGAGGCCGTCAAAGAAGCCCTTCTTTTCATCGTCATCGGTTGTCTTCAGTTCAACAACCAGGTTGCTTAACAGGCTGCCGATTTCGCCGAGGTCCTTTGTACGGACATTCTGCAGGGCGGTGTTGGAGAAATCTGTGACCTTCTTCTGGGCGGCGGAGCCATACTGAAGAATTGTGTTGGATTCAGTAATGTCAATCTTCTTGGAGAAGTCTTCAACAGTTTTGCGTTCAGCTTCGGTCAGCTTCATTTCCGCGAGCGGATCCTTGACAGCCGCGGGATTGACCTGTTCTTCCAGTTCGGCCAGTTTCTTTTCGTTTTCCGCTGCCACTTCGTCCGGTGTCAGTGTCAGTGTGATTTCGGGTTCAGCCTGAGTCTGTGCCTGGGCTTCCTTGTTCATTTCACTCATGATTCTCTCCTTATTTGTTAATGTTTTTTTACGAAATCAGTATAGCATGCAAGACGCTTCATTCGTTTGTTTCTTTCCTTTTTTTGAGATTGATCAGCCAGACAAGAATGTTCAGACCGATCAATGCCGCCAGCGGAATGGCAACGATCTTCAGCCAGAAATCCAATGTCGCCTGACCGGCATGCTTGAACAGCTTGATCACATTCAGGGAAGAGATCTTTGTCCGCTGCCTGCGGGCTGTTCTGTAATTGTCCGGCAATACGTCAATGCCGTCTGAGCCCCTGTCAAAATGCTCAATATAGGACGCGATGGCAGACCACATTTTCACCGCCGCGCCGTCTCCGTTTCTGATGGTCATGACATCATAATCAGTAAGAGCTCTTCCGGTTTCATCGTAAACATTGCATGTCAGCACGTTTCCGGTCTTTTCGATCATTTCCGGGATGGTGCGCAGGAATGAGGCCGTTGTGATCACCGGGTAAAGCCTGTCGCCGGTGATGGCGACATAATAACCGTCCGCCTCCTCTGTATAGACATCGATGACGCGGTTGGTTTCCGGACGGTTCATCGAATACTCATAGCGCATCCGGCCGAAGTGCATCTGCTTTGAAGGATTGTCCGCGTTTAACATCAGATCCATTTCGCATAAGGCAAGAAGATCCTCTCCCCGCATATAACAATGGATGATATTGGTTCCCGGAATGCCGTCGCTGCCGATCTCACCGGAGGCCAGCTGGAACAGCTCATTGGCGCTGACTGTGCCGGCAAACAGTGTTCCGGTGATCATGTCTTCGGTAATGATCGCGACCGCCTTGGCTTCATCGGAAGAGGAAGGCGAATATGCCTCAATCATGGAATCGGTGACCAGATCCGCCGCCTCGGCATATCTGCGGCTGCCGGACAAACGTTCGTAAGTGGTTAAGGAGTAAGGCGCTCTGAATGCCGGTTTTTCCGTATCAAGGCCGAATCGCTTCATGATCTTATCCTGCACCTGGGTGCGGAAACCGCTGATCATTTCACTGATTTCCTCATCAGCCTCAAAGGAGGAATCGGAAATCTGAATCTTTTCATATCCGGCAACGGAACCGTCAGAAGGATCGATGTCCAGAAGTCCGAGCGACTTTCCGTACTGATCCGCCGAAACAATCACGGTGCTGCCGGCTTTTTCATATTGTTCAGAAGCAGGATAGCTGCCTCCGGCGATGATGACGTCCGCGCTGACGCCGGCCGCGAATTCACTGAGGTCTTCCTGCACTGTGCTGTACAGGCAGACAACCAGGTCCGCGCCTTCTTTCTTTAACGCGTTTACGGTATCGGAAGCGGCTGTCAGCTGATCGGTGACCGTGACCCGCTGTTCTTCCGCCATATTTTCATCAGGATCCATGATCCCGAACACGCCGACTGTATAGGGACCCGCGTCGATCAGGGCGCCGCTGCTGCCGCCGGCTGCCGCCCAGCCTTCTTTCATGGCTGTGCCTGCCGCGCCGGAGGCGAATTCCAGATTGGCCGCGACCAGTGCCGGGCCTTCGCCCGCTGTCTTAAGCATCTGACCGGTTCTCTCCGCGCCATAGCGGAAGTCCGCGCTTCCCAGGGTGACTGCGTCATAGCCCATCGCCTTCATAAGCGCCAGATCAGGCGCTGAAGATGCGGAAAGCGACGCGTACATGGTGCCGGTTGAGAAGTTTCCGGCGTCAAGAACGACGGTTCTTTCATTGCTGTACTGACTGACCGCCGAGGCAAGATACGCGTAGCCGCCGTATGTGACCGACTCATTTTCCTCATTGAGGGTTTTATACGGGTCTATGTGATCCATCAGATCATGGGTGAACAGAATCCGGACCGGATCGGAGGCGGCTTTTATATCGGTTTTTATCACATTCACGGACGCCCAGCCAACGCACAGGGCCATGAACCATCGCATCATCTTTTTCATTGGAATACCTCCAGATGATTATATCAAAGAAAGCCCTGCTGTCGGGGCACTATGAAGATGAAGATGCGGATGAAAGAAAATTTTAAGATTCCATTGGCTGAAAAAAGCGAAGCTTCTTTCAAAGCTCCGCTTTTGGATCAGTTGTTCTGAAGCTGCTTCAGCATGTCCTCAAGGGTGGTTCCTTCTTTTTTCTCGGGAGCCTTTACCTTGACGGTGAAGTCGAAGTCATCCTTCAGCAGCAGACTCATATCCGCTTCCGGATTGGAGATCAGTCTTTCCGACTGGCGCAGGATCGCGTCCTCAACCACATTTCTTGCCAGACGGCCGTTGCCGGCTTCGGCGGAATTGATTGCCTGCACCTGGTCGAAGTACTTTTCGAGATCTTCCAGAGCGCCTTCATCAATGACATAGCCTTTGGACTTCGCCTGGATCTGGGCGATCTTTCTGAGTTCAAGACCTGTGTAGTCGTCGAAGTTGATCAGGTTCGGGAATCTGGACTTCAGACCGGAGTTGGCTTCCAGGAAGCCTGCCATTTCCTTTTTATATCCTGCCAGGATAACGATCAGGTCCTCACGGTTGTCTTCCATCGCCTTGACCAGTGTGTCGATTGCCTCAAGACCGAAGGAGTCGTCTTTTCCTCTGTAAAGAGAGTACGCTTCATCGATAAAGAGGACGCCGCCGATGGCGGATTTGATGACCGACATGGTTAACGGGGCAGTCTGACCGACATACTGGGCAACCAGGTCCGCTCTTGTGACTTCCACCAGCTGACCCTGGGAAAGGGCGCCGATCGCCTTCATGTAGCGGGAAATCAGGCGGGCAATGGTTGTTTTTCCGGTGCCGGGGTTGCCGGTGAAGATCATGTGCTTGGAGACTTCGGCGGTCTTCATGCCCTGCTCTCTTCTCTTCTGCTGTACGGCGATATGGGACTGCAGGGAACGGATATAGTTTTTGACCATATCCAGACCGACGATCTGGTCAAGTTCTTCATTGACCGCGGCGATTTCCTCTTCGCTGTTCTTCGAGCGGGAGAGCCTGACTTCGCTGTCTCCTTCTCTGGCGTAAGGGATATCATCCCTGACAAAGAGAGTCACCGGTTTATTCTCTGTCCCCTTCATGGCCAGAGCCATTTCACTGAGGGAAACATAGAAATCATAGAACATTGAATGAATGGCGTCTGCCCCCTGTGTCTTGTCATAGTGGGCTGCCACCCATTCCCTGATTTCCGAAGGAACCGCGAGGGTAACCTTCAGGTTTGCGGCCGCCTTCTGTTCAAAGTCTGCCGATTCCTTATCAATAATCGCTTTGACACTTTCCTCATCCAGTTTCTGGAAGATGACTGTATCAAGCACGTGGTACATGAAGCTGGCGCCGAAAGCGTCCTGGACTTTGGAAGTCTTTTCGGTTGTCACAAAGACAAGGTATTTGCCTTCGCTGCTTAATGAATCAACGCTGTCCTTAACCAGACCGGTCTGGTTTTCCACCAGCACTCCCTTGGTCAGAACATATCTCTTGTTGAGGACGACATTGCCGTCGACCGCCAGGGAATTGACCATTCTCAGGAAAGACGGGAAACCTGTTTCGAAATGCTCGAAGCAGATCACGGAGCCTTTTCCGGAAAGGGCCTCATAGAGGTCCTGCAGGAAAATCTGCTCCTGGGATCCGCTAGTATAGCGGCTCATGTCAATGGTATAGACGGTATCGGAAATGAATACCTGCTTTTCGTAAAGGGCTCTTGCGGTTTTCGCGATCGCCTCGTGCTTGCCGGAACCGGCCGGTCCGCTGACGATGATGACATTCTTCGGCTTGCCGGACTGCTCACCCATGACATAGGGACGGCGGAACGCTGTGACCAGCTGTCTGACAGCTTCGCTCTGGCCGACGACAGCCTTGTTGACTTCATTGAGCGCATACTCAAAGTCCGAAGCCTCGGGGCCTTTGGCTTTGGCGGCTGCGGGTTCAGCGTGTTCTTCAGGTTCACTGACGGCTTCCGCCTTCTTCATGCCGAAGTCCATCTGCAGGTCTTTTTCCAGCTGGTCCATATCCATCAGGGACGGATCGATCCGGCTGTCTTTGGACGCCTTCATTTCATTGCTTAAAGCTTCGAGATCTTTCTGCTGTTTTTTGAGGATCCGGTTGAGCGCGTCCATGGCGTCGGAAGCGCTTTTGAGTGTTTCGTTGGAATGCTTTGAGGTTTCCTCCAGACTCAGTTCGATATCGGCGGACTCATCATCATTTTCATAAGCGCGCTTTTTGCCGAGCACTTCATTCCAGAGGCGCTCTTTTTCATCTCTTCTGCGGTTTTTGTCAGACATTACTGCATTCCTCCCTGACGGCGCGGAATCTGGCCGTCACTGGTCAGGCCGTCCTTCTGAAGAACTGCCTCCAGTGTGGAAATATCGGCTGACAGGTTAATGAAGTCCTGATCGGTAAGACTTGAAATGATTGTCTTCATGGCGTCGTTGATCAGGGTGATGGTACGGGTGAGCTTCTCCTTCGTTGTTTCATAGGAAGGATCTGTCTGGGCTGCCTGCAGGTTGTCATACTGCTTCAGGATCCTGATCAGGATCGGCAGATAGTATTCATAGAGCTTCTTGAGCTTGTCGCGGGAAGCCGGGAATCTTTCTTCCAGAGTCTGGATCTGCTTGAGCAGGGCGCAGGTTTCGTACAGGCCGTTGGAGATGTTCTCATCAGGAATATCGTCGTTGAGCTGGTTGATCTCATTGATGAAGTCCTGGGAGCCTTTTGTCTTCTTTTCTTCCTTCTTCGGCGCTTCCTGTTTTTTCTGTTCCTGCTGTCTGTCGGTCGCCTCTACGTCAATGACTTCAGCGTCCGGGGCATGGCCCTGTTCAGCCAGGGATGAGAGTTCTCTGAGAATTTCATTATATGAATCCGGATATCTTCTTCCGAAGTCGCTCAGGGAACAGATATATGTGTTGTTGCGGTAAACATCAAGGGAAGCCAGTGACGCGTAGCGTTCGCCATGGATTCTCAGGTCGATGTTCGATCCGATCGGCAGTGATCTTCTGGTCCGGTACCAGCTGCGCAGGTAAACGTTGATTTTCGCCATCTGGGCGGCGGAATACTTCTGGGTGCTACCGGCACGGTAATAATTATCCGTTCTGCGGTAGGACTCATTGCGGATGCTTTCCTGACGGTTCGATGTCTGCACAGCGCCCATAGTGATTGCCATGACGACACCGACGATCAGAAGCAGCGGGAAAATCGCGCCAAGACCGCCGCTGAATAATAAAATCAAAAATATAAACCAGATGAAACCGCCATTTCCTCTATTTCTTCTCATTTGGTGCTCCTCACATTTGATTCACAGAAAATTATAGCATATTCATTCTTCCTTTGATGCGGTGCGCGTCAAGAAAAAGGGCCTGAGAGGCCCCGTGGATTATAAGGTTTCAGAAACTGTTCAGGATCCGGGCTCATACCGCCAGTGCGGCAATCGAAAGGAGCGTGCCCGCCGTAGCGCACCCGGCCGCCAACAGCGTAAGCTGCGGGGCGCAAAGCTGTGTAAGATTCATCTGTGATCTCTTCTTTTGCTTCTGCCAGTAATACTGCGCCGAAATGAAAAAGGCCCGAAGGCCTTCAGTCATTCTTTGATTTATTCAGCTGTTTCTTCAGCCGGTGTTTCTTCCGCGGCAGGAGCCTCTTCGACGGGAGCTTCAGCTTCAGCGGGAGCCTCTTCGGTCTCGCCTGTTGTTCTCCACATTTCAGAGTAGCTCATGAATGTGATTTCATCCGCGTTGAGCTTTGCCTGGTTTCTCTGTCTCTTGACATTGCCTTCATGGACAGAGTTCAGAATGTTCTTGTTGACCATGTACTGGACATAGAGAACCTTCTTGAGAAGGAACCAGTCCACAACGTACGCATAGATCTGCTCAGCTCTGTCTTCCAGTGCTGCCAGAACGCCTGGTGCCTCGCTCTTGAGTGCTGCGGCTGCTTCAACAGCTGCGCTCTTGAGTTCGTCGTAGTTCTTGAAGAAACGGCTGTCGATGCCTCTCTGCAGAGCGCCTGCGCGCTGTGTGAACAGGGATTCGAATGCCTTTGTGATGGCTTCGGGCTGATCGGAACAGATTGCGACGATTTCATTCTTGCAGTCAATGAATTCGGAACCCGGTTCGGTCATGCAGTAATACAGACCCTTGGCCTTGATGAATCCGTACTGTGTGTACGGAACTGTGAGCAGTGCTCTTTCCTGACCGTCTTTGTTCAGGTAGAGGATGTAGGGATAGATCAGCGGTTTGCCGCTGAGTTTGAAGACATCCTTGTAACGGATAATCTGGTTGCTGATGGCATCGTTATTGATTTCGCTCTTCAGACCTACGCAGATTCTGGTATCGGCTTCGGCAGCCTGGATCTCAGTGAATGCCTGTCTGAGAACCGGATCGATGTCGATATCCTCCATGTTCAGATAGTCCTCAAGATAACCGTTGAACGCGCAGTCATCTCCATTGCGGCGGCTGTCAAGCTTTGAATCAAGGATTGCAGTGATTGCCATGTGGTACTCCCCTCCGATGAATCGATTAAACGATTCAGAATCAGTAAATCTATTTCATTATATGCATGATCATATAAAAATCCAATAAAAATCAGCTTCCGTAATGTTTCCTTATTTGGCAACTTTGTAAAGCATGCTTTCTATAATGAAATATTTTCAAAGTTTTGAAAATCCAGTAAATTAGGGGTTTTTTCAACTGTTCGCCGAAAAATTCACGCATGCATGTTTTTCAGATGCTTCCGAGGCGTCCATGCATGTATATCATGCCATCTTAAAAGGCCGCGGAAACATGCCCGCGGCCTTCGTTTTCAAAGCCTTCTGAATACCGATTCAATCCCGGCGCAAAGCCGGCCTTCGGGATCATTGAAATGATTTCCCGGGTTCATTTTCATTTCACAGTCGGTATAGGTTCTGAGAGTTTCAAAAATTCCATATGTCTCTGTTTCAACGGACGCCATGAGCGGATTGCGGGCGTTTTTTTCCTGGTCGCCAAGGGAGAGATAAACCGTATGGCAGCGCACAGGGTGTTCCTTCAGCCACTGCTGAAATCCGGGGAACCAGAGGGAACCGGAGGCGCTGACACAGCCTTCAAAACAGCTGCTTTCCGCCGCCGCATACAGAGCGAACAGCCCGGCCAGCGAATAGCCGGCAATGATCACTGTCCTGTATCCGCCGCCGTTCCGGTTCAGCCATTCTTCAATTGCCTGAAGCGTGTCCGCTCCCTGTCCGGTGAAATCTTCTCCTTTGCGGAAGACTTTGTCCGCAGGCCATGGCGAGAGATCTCTGTTCCAGTCAAGGTTCCTGATTGCCAGCACGGACGCGCCGGTTCTTTCGCAGACAGCTTTGATCTCGCTTTCCTCACCGGGAATTACGATCAGCCGGTCATCGCCCTGAATCAGGCTGAATTCAATCATAATCCCTTCAGCTCCTGAAGATTCTCTTCAGCGCAGGCATTGATGGTTTCCTGGTTGGCGACGATGCAGACGGCCGCCTTGCTCATCGCTTCCCTGATCACCGGCGCCAGTGCTCTGAGATCTTCCACTGTCATCTTCAGGATCTTCTCTCTTGCTTTGGCGCGTGACTCATAGCTGATGCCGCGGAAGCGTCTGGTATCTTCGATTCTGATCGCGGCAGCCGGGGAAAGCAGCGGCTCGGTGGAAGCGATGGCTCCGATGATCATCTGCTCGAGGTCAATATCCGCGGCCTGTTCCAGATAATCGCCCGCTCCGCGATAAGCCGCAAGAGCATTCATGGGATCAGGATCACGGTAGGAATAAGCGGACATAGTGCCGTTGGGATTGACCGCGAAGCCGGTTCCGTAGGCGCCGCCTCTGACTCTGACCTGGGACCAGAGCCAGTCAAAGGTCATCAGGTGGGAGAGCACCAGTGTTTCCGGTGTGTAGTCCGCTCCGATGTTTTTGAGGTTGATGCCGGCAGCGCTGTAGGCGATGGCCGCCGGAATCACGATGGATTCATTAACCGGTTCTTCAACCGGGTAATGCACTTTGGCCTTCTGCGCGTCTGTCTGGTTCAGCCTTTCAATCATGCCGGTGATCACTTCCTCCTGTTCACCGGTAACGGAGACCGTCATACGGGAAGGAGTAAAGAGGATTTCCCGGAAAAGTTCGCAGTCATTGATAAAGCCTTCAGCCATTTCATCGAAATTGTCTTCCAGCTTTTTTTCAAATACCGCGGATGTATAGCCGCCGACGTATTCGCGGAAAACGCCTTCCGCGGAACAATGGACGCCGATCCTTCTCATGGCAACGGAGTGGCCGCCCATGATCAGGGACTGCCGGTAGCTTTCGTTTTCCTGGCGGATCATGGTCAGGATCTTTTCCCGGTCGAAAACAGTCTCGCGGATGATTTCGATAATCAGGTCTGCCGCTTTCTGCACATTCTGGCTGAGCACCGAGCACGCGACGCCGAGAACCGGTATACAGGATGAGCTGTCATGGGCGGGCGAGTAAGCGTCCAGGAAGAAATTCAGGGCGCCAAGGTCGCGGCGGACTGCTTCCTGCAGGTCCTCAACGGACTTGTTCTTTGTCGGCAGAGCGCCGATCAGTCCGCTGAAAAGGCCAAGGGCAGGCAGGTGTTCTTTGGTGACGCCGGCAAGGTTGAAATACAGCGTGAGGTAGACAATGCCGGACGCTTCTGCCGGATAGATCCAGACCGGAACGCCGCGGTAACTGGTTTCTGCTGATTCAGGACCGGAAGCGGGTACCTGAGAAACATCGCTCAGGGAAAGCCTCGGCAGGCTGGCCAGCGCTTCTTCGCTGTCGCCGTCCTGCTGCCACTGGTCGAGTTTCGCGTTGAGCTCAATATATTCAGTGATCTTTTCACCCCATGAAGCCTTCGCGTTATGGAGCTTTTCTCTTTCCTTCGCGGCTTTTTCTTCAAGAAGAGATTCAGAAGGGACCGCGATGATGGAGACAAGATGCTCTTCATCAAGGATGAAGTCGCGGAAAAGTTCTTCAAAATAGCCTTCGGCTGTTTTCCGGCGGAGTTCTTCAAAGAGATTGCCGATGGTCAGGTTCATGGCAGGATCGCCGCCATAGAGCCAGGTGTCCATCATCCGCTGGCCATACATCAGACCGGCAGGTTCATGACGCTCCTTGTAGCGGAATTCCATCATGTTCAGAGCTGCAGTGAGCTGTTCATGGCTGATTCCTTCATTGATCAGCTGCGCGGCAGTGTCGCGGATGACCTGACGGACTTCCTCATACTTTTCTTCATCTGTGTTGCGGATGGTCAGGATCGCCCAGGGCTGCTGGATGCCATCGAACAGATCCAGTTCCACATCTTCCGCCAGTCCCCTGTCGATGATCGCTTTCTTGAGAAGAGTGTCGTTATTGCCGACAAGAACAGAAGTCAGCACGCTCCAGGCAAGGTTCTTCATCGGATCATCGAAGGACGACACGATTTTCGCGAAGGCAAACTGGGTTCTGTGCTCCGACGGATCACCGGGCGTGATTTCGTATTCATAGCGGTGGGTTTCCGCACTGACTGTCTTCTGCATCGGGATGTCAAAGCAGAATTCTTCTTTTTCATAGGTGCAGAAGTATTCATCATTGATAAAAGCCAGCACCGCGTCAATATCCAGACTGCCGTCCAGGAACACCCTGGCGTTGGAGGGATGATAGAAGCGTCCATGGGTCTCAATGAATTTTTCGTAGGAAAGGTCTGTGATGTATTCCGGATCGCCGCCCGACACAAAGCGGTAGCAGTTGTCCGGAAACAGCATCCTGCTGATTTCATCGACAATTGTTTCATCGACGGAAGCGAACGCGCCTTTCATTTCATTGAGGACAACCCCTTTATAGACCGGTTCATCCTTTGGATCGCGGATTTCATAATGCCAGCCTTCCTGATAGAAGATATTGGGATTATGGTAGATCGCCGGATGGAAAACGGCGTCCAGATAAACGGACATAAGATTCATGAAGTCCCTGGGATTGCGTGAGGAAACGGGATACATCGTCTTGTCAGGATAGGTAAACGCGTTCAGGAATGTCTGCATACTGCTCTTGAGAAGCTCGACAAACGGTTCTCTGACCGGATACTTTTCGGAGCCGTTGAGCACACTGTGCTCAAGGATATGGAACACGCCGGTGTCGTTTTCCGGAATTGTCTTGAAGGTGATGGCGAACGTCTTGTTTTCGTCTTCCCGCTTCAGCCAGCAGAGCTGAGCTCCTGTCTTCTCATGTTCCATTTCATAGAGGGTTCCGCCGCAGTCGGCGATGTCTCTGACCCTTGTGACTCTGAATCCGTGAATCTGTGTGCCTGTCTGTAAGTTCATGTAATGTACCTCCGTACCTGTCTATTATAACCAAAACATGATGGTGCCAAAAGAAAGTGTCTCCGCGCTGCGGAAACACTCATTTAAGAATCAGATTATTTCGCGGACTGGTTCAGCCGGATCATCCCTGTGATCCGCACATCTCCGCGTTTTTCTCTGGACATAAGCTCTTCGAGATCGGCTCCGCTCATATATTCACGGATGACGGACTCGTGGGCTTCATAATCCACGACGTACATGGAGTTTTTTTCTGTGTGTTTCATTGCTGTGTATCCTTTCTGTAATGTTTCGGCTGTGTGGAAATCTTATAAGGATTTCCTGACGTTATTCCTCCTCGTCTTCGGTTACGGGAACGATCATTTTCCCGTCGGAGCCGAGACTGAAGGTAACGCTGTAGGTGTCGCCTGTCATCGGTTCGGCGGATTCGGATGTGGAATAGTAGTCCTCTGTTTTCAGTGTGTATGTGTCTTTTCCGGAAGGAACAATGAAGACCAGATTGCCTCTGACTTCTTCAGCCGGAGAGACTTCGTAGACACTTTCAAGTTCGCCTTCAACGACCGGGTCTTCGCCATAAGCGGAAATCGGCGCGTCATATTCATCTTCTCCCTCACCCCAGGAGACCCAGAAATCGGCGTCGCTCATGGAAATCGTGCTGTCGGTGCTGTTTCTGACAGTGATGTCGACAACCAGGAACTGGTAATCCTCGTAAGTCGATTTATCGGCCAGTGTGGTTTCCGTATAGGCGTCGTTGACGGTGTAGTCAAAGAACATGGTGGCAAGCGGCGTACAGGCTTCCGCTTCCGTGATTCTGACTTCTTCCTTACAGCCGGCAAGGCTCATGACCGCGGCAGCAGCCACAAATGTTCGGATCAGTTTTTTCATATCTTTAATCCTCCATGCCGGATCTTTTTCCGACGAACGTAATCAGTTTAGCACAAACATGAAGGCTTCACCAATATACGGTTTAACTGTGATCAGGCAGATACATCATCAGCCAGCCATTGCCGCTGATATACCAGCCTCTGGCAAGAAGCTGTCCGTTTTCCCCGTAAACAGTGCGGGTCACCGGACGGCCGCCGCTGTATTCCGTGCGGGTATCCGAGTATTTCAATGCCGGCTTCCATACGGTAAAAGGCATGCCGTTGTTTTTGATCACATTGCGGGTGACATTGCCGTTTTCATCATAAGTGATGTCCTGGGCAAGGACTGTTTCCAGCAGATTGCGGGTGACGCGGATCACCGACGGATTGCCGGCGCTGTCGTAGCTTAAGACAATCACATATGTGTCTTCGTCTTTGGTCAGGACGCCATGACCGGGATACTCCGCCTCCTGCCATTCAATTTTCGCGATCTCGCCGCTGGAAGGAGCGATGGTTTCCTCTTTCAGCCAGCCGTCGCTGTTTTTTGTATAGGAGTAATTCAGAATCTGTTTTGATGTCTCGGTCTGGGCCAGCTTTGTTTTGACTCTTCCTTCTTCATAGACAGTTTTTTCCACGATCCATGAATATTCTGTGCCTTCCGGCACCACAGTCATCTCGTATTCTCCTTCTTCACTGCTGTCGAAAGAGCCGAAGACTGTTTTGTGAGTTGTGCCGTTCTGATATGCCTTGACGAACTGAAGATGCTCATCGCTGTCATACACCAGTTCCGTCCGGTAGACTTCATTGCCGCGCTCATCCTGAAGCACAAGCACTTCCGGCAGACCGTCCAGATTATAGACATTGCCGTTTTCATCGGCGAAGGAACCGCCGCCTTCGATGGCTTTGATCCGGTTGTTCACTCTCTCATCCTGCGTCAGCTCATATTCACGCTCAAGATAAGCGATGGCAAGATCAGGATTGTTGGCGCTGAGATTCTGATAAGCCAGCTGTTCACAGGTGTCGGCATATACCGCAAGGGCATAATCATTTCCTGAAACATCAGCCGCTTCAAAAACGCGGTACGCGTCAGTGTACATGCCAAGGCGGTAATAGGAATCCCCCAGCATTGCGCCGGCGTCATCCCTTCTCCCCCAGCTGCTCGCACTGCTCAGCGCGGTAATGGCAGCCTCATAGTTTTTCTCCTCGTAATATTTTCTGCCTTCCTCAAGCTTTCTTGCCGCAAAGGAGCGGATGCCGAGGAAAACCGCGATGATCACAGTCATGATCATCGCTGTGGTAATGGTGATGACACGGATCAGTTTTTCCATGTCTTTTTTGGGCGGTTCATCGGGAAGGTTTTCTTCACCGGCAGGCTGTTCTTCCAGCTGCTTTCCGCAGTTGGTGCAGAATTTCGCGCCGTCCTCGATTTCCGCATTGCAGTATGGACACTTCATATCCACCTCCGAAAAAGGATACCGCTGCCGGCATCCTTACTATAATCAATAAAGAATTCTCACAACCGCGATTTCGGCTCTGCCAAGAGAGATGCGGTCATTTTCACTCAGCGGGGCACTGCCCAGGGAAGGCAGCTTGGTTCCGTTAAGATAGGTGCCGTTGTGTTCGGAAACATCTTCGATGAAGAGTCCCTCCTCAGTGGAGTAGAAACGGGCATGTCTGCGGCTGACCGCAGGCTCGGAGATGACCAGATCGCAGGATGTCTGCTCTCTGCCGATCAGACACGGCAGGCGATCAATCTCATGTGTCTGCGACTGACCGCCGACGGTGACTGTCACGACAAGACCGATGGCCTTGGGCAGTACGACTGCCGGTACTTCAGGAGCGGAAAGTTCTTCTTCATCCAGTGTGATTTCACGGGACACGGAGGAATCATCATCCAGCACCGGGAAACCGTCTTCCGGATTATAGATTCCGGAATTGGAGGATGTGAATGTCATGAGTTCAATATCATCATCCTCATCGTCATCCAGAACAGGAAGCGGTTCTTCTTCAGGAACATATTCGGGTTCTTCTTCCTCAGGTTCTTCAGGTTCCGGATCTGCCGCAAATACAGGAACGGGAGTTTCTTCCGGCTCTTCTTCCTCTTCTGCCGCAGCGTAAACAGGTTCAGGCACCGGTTCATACACAGGCAGAACCTCAGGTTCAGCCGCGGGTACAGGCTCGGGTTCGGGTTCAGTGACAGGAACAGCAGCGGGCTCCGGCTCAGGTTCCGGTTCAGGCTGGGGCTCGGGCTGAGGTTCAGGCCTGGACTTCGGCTTTCTGACCTTGCGGACCTTTCTCACCGCTTTGGGTGAAGGAACTTCAACGCCGTCTTCATCGACATAATATACATTTTTCTTGACCGCCAGGAATATGACCGCAAGAAGCAGCACCAGACATACGCCGGCCAGTCCGTAGATTATCATCTTATCTAATTCAGGATCATTGAGCATATCGTAACCTCTTCGATGACCAGGCGGCTTTTCCGGCTGATCCAGTTATCATAATACAACATTTACTGTTGAAAAGTCATCATTAGTAAATAGGGCCGTCGGTGCGGGATTCCCGCTTGATTGTGCTGATCACAAACAGGTCCAGCAGAACGACAAAGCCGTAGAAGAACATGATCGAAGCGTCGGAGCCGACCATCAGGGCGCCGTCATAGACCGCATGCAGGAATACCGCGGTCAGATAAGCTGTCCACTGCAGAATGCTTGAGGAAGAAAGCGCCCCTTTGACTTCAGCCATTTTGGCCCTGCCGTAATACATTCCCATATAGACCGCAAAGCTCATATGGGCGGGAATCGTCAGGATCGCCCGCTGCAGGGCGATGGACAGATCGAAGTAGCTGAATACGTAGATCACATTTTCCAGAGCCGCAAAGCCCAGCGACACAAACACCGCGTAGACCATTCCGTCGAATCTCCAGTTGAACTCAGGCGATTTCCATGTGAACTTCTTTAAGAAGAAGAACTTGGTGCCCTCCTCAATGAGGCCGACCAGCGCCGCGGTGATCACCGCGTAATCAAAAGCGCTTGCCGCATGGGATGAAAAGTACAGGTTTTCCAGATAATCCGAAGCGGTTTCCAGAACGATCGCGGCCAGAGCTGAAAGGCAGCCTCCCAGCACACAGCGCATCAGCATTTTTCCCGGTTCCTTCTCATATCTGTCTTTGCGGTAGATATATACCATTAATATAATGGCCGGTACAACGGCAGCCGCCAGATAGACCAGAGTCTGGAACGCGGACAGCTGCGGCAGCCTGAACATCATCAGCAGGTTCCTTTCTGTTCAGCTTTGTGAACCATGTCATAGATCTTGTTTTTCGAAACGCCGGTGCGGCCCGCGACTTCCTTGATCGCCTGGGAGGTGCTCATGCCGGTTTCCACCGACTCCCTGACCATCCTGAGGATCATCGACATATCGACATCCTTGGAGTAATCATCGCGGTTGCCCTCCACCACAAGAACCATTTCGCCTTTGAGCTCATCGGCGGCTTCGATCATTTCACTGATGGTACCGCGCAGGAACTCTTCATGAAGCTTTGTCATTTCCCGGCACAGGCACGCTCTTCTGTCGCCGAGCACTTCAAGGCAGCTTTCCAGCATTTTTTTGATGCGGTGGGGCGCCTCATAGAAAACCATCGTCATCGGATAGGCCCTGTATTCCTGCAGTTTCTTCACTCTTTCGGAATTTCCGGGCGGCAGGAAGCCGACAAAGAGGAACGGCTGGGCGATCAGGCCGGAAGCCACAAGCGCGTTCAGAACAGCGCTGCAGCCGGAAACCGGCACAACGTTGTAGCCGGCGGCGGTGACCATCGAAACCACTCTCTGTCCGGGGTCGGAAATCAGAGGATAGCCGGCGTCGGAAATCAGGGCGACATTGTTTCCCTGGGAAAGCAGGTTGACGATTCCCCTCGCGCTGGTTTCCTCGTTGAAGTTCTGGCAGGCGATCAGGCGTTTGGAAATATCAAAATGCTTCAGCAGCTGACCGCTGGTGCGGGTATCCTCACAGGCGATGACATCGACAGACGAAAGGACCTCGATGGCTCTCGGCGTCATCTCGGAAAGGTTGCCGATCGGGGTCGGGACAAGGAACAGCGTCGGCATTTCATTTTCAAATGATTTCTGCCGGTTCACTTGTTCTCCTCCTGTGTTTTCTTACGGCCGAAGGTGCGGACAGTGACGTTCTTTGTCTCGGGCTTCGGTGCGGTATTGTTCTGACGGTTTGTGTTTTCACGCCGTCTGTTATCATTGCGGCGGTTATTGTCCCTGCTGTTATTCTGCTGGCTGTTTGAAGAGCCGGTGCGGCGGACTTCTCTTGAAACCGTGCCGCCGTTATTGTCGCGTTTCTGATCCCTGTTCTGGTTCTGGCGGCGGTTCTGCGGTTTTTCTTTCTTTTCCGCCATGCTGGGCAGTTCCATGGAAACGTGGGGAACCGCGCTCTGCGCGCTTTCGGGCATGCGGCCAGAGCGGTGGATGACTTCCTTCTTTTCGCCTTCGTTTCTCTTCTGCATGACCACACCCTTGCGCGGGATGGTCTTTTCCCTGAGATCTTTGAGCGAAAGGAAAACAACCTGGGCATGGTTTTCCAGCTTTGCCTCATCGCTCATGACATTCATTGAAGTGATGCGGTAGATACCGCCTTCATATTCAACCTGGGAGCCCATCTTGGGCAGGCCGTCGGTCAGTTCTTTATAGTCATTGTCTTCATATTTCAGACAGCACATCAGTTTGCCGCACATGCCGGAAAGCTTTTCGGTGTTGAGGGCGAGCAGCTGGTTCTTGGCCATGTTGATGGAAATGACGTCAAAGTGGTTCTTGAACCTTCTGCAGCAGCATTCCATGCCGCACATGCCGATGCCGCCGACCATCTTCGCCTTGTCGCGCTCGCCGATCTGTCTGAGTTCAATGCGGCAGCGCAGCCTGGCGCCGAGATGCTTGAGCAGTTCGCGGAAGTCGACTCTCTGGTCAGCCAGATAGATGAAAAGAATCTTTGCCCGGTCGAGTGTGTACTGGGCATTGAGCAGATTCATATCAAGACCGAGGGATTCGATTTCCTCGGCGCAGATGCGGTAGGCTTCCTGTTCGTAGTGAACATTTTCCTCGTAGCTTCTGATGTCGGTTTCGCTGGCCAGCCGGATGACGGGTCTGGTCGGCATGTGAAGACCGTATTTTTCAACGCTCAGAGCGTCCGCTTCGGCGGATCCCATTTCCAGTCCCTGGGCGGTTTCGACAACAACCCAGTCGCCTTTGCGGATCCTGTCGTTGTAGCAGCCGAATGAATACGGCTTCGCGGCGTCACGGAAACGGACAGCTACCGAAAAGGGATAGCTGACTTCAGTTTCCTGTTCCTCTTCTTTATTTATAAGTGTGCTTTTATCCAAGCTCATGTTTCAATTCCTCCAGTCTGCTGAATGCCTGTGCCATGACAAGATTCAGATCGTTGAACCGGTTGACCCGGTCTTTCTGTTCATCGGCAATCACAATCAGCTTTCCATACTGCTCAATATTGCCCTTTGCATGAAATACTGCATCATGATACCATGCAGGACCTTCCGCGTCATGCCTGATCACATCGCATCCGTAAAGATGGACAAGATCGAAAAACGCGGCAGCCAGGACAAGATTGTCCGCTTTGGCTTTTTCCCTGTCGCTGGAAGGAGAACGCCACTGGGTTTCCCAGTCAACCAGGAACTCGCTGAACAGGAACGGATCGATGCCGAGGAACTGTTTCAGCATCATCACCGCTTTTTCATAGAGCTCACTGTCATAGAACGGCCGGATCTCTTTGGGATCGCGGACGATATGCGAAATCAGATAGGCGTCTTCTCTGGGGATGCCGGCGTCGACCGCCGCCTCATAATACCCCTGCGAGCTCATCGGCAGAAACGGCAGAACCGTGCATCTGGAGATGATTGTCGGCAGCAGGCGGTTGACGTTGTCTGTCGTCAGGATGGCGGTTACGCCTTTGCCCGGCTCCTCCAGGAACTTGAGCATGCTGTTCTGGGCGGAGATGCTGGCGGTCTCGCAGTTCTGGATGATGTAGACCCGCTTGCCTTCTTTTCCTTCCAGTGAGGTTTTCGAGAAGGTTTCCTGTATCTCATCAACCATTTCCTTGGAAATGGGTTTCTTCGCCCCGTCCAGCACAATCAGGTCGGTGTATAGTCCTTCCCTGACCCGGCGGCAGGTATTGCACTCCTCACAGGCAAGACCATCGCCCTCAGTGCAGAAAATGCTCTGCGCCAAAAGCAGAGCTGCTTCATTCTTCATCGTTCCGTAAGGCCCGCGGAAAAGATAGGCGTTGGAAACCCCGTCTCTTTTGCAGGCGTTTTCCAGTGCCCTGTATACGACCGGCTGCTGTCTTTTCAGCTGATCCTTAAGCATCCAGCAGTCCTTTCACGGCTCTGTACGCGTCTTCGATCACTTCTTCCGGCGCGCGGTTGGCGTCGATGATGATCATTCTGTCCGCATAGCGGTGAATGACCTCACGGTATCCTTCCAGAACACGCTCATGGAACTCGATGCTTTCCTGATCCAGGCGGTCGAGATATGTGCGGCCTTTGCGGATTCTTTCCAGGCCAATTTCCGGATCCACGTCCAGATAGATAGTCTTTACCGGCATATGTCCTTCTATCGCGAACTGGTTGATGGCGAAAACTTCTTCGATGCCGATCTGTCTGCCGGTGCCCTGATATGCCAGGGAACTGTCAACGAAACGGTCGGAGATCACATGAATTCCCTCTTCCAGGGCAGGAAGCACTTTTTCAACCAGATGCTGGCGGCGGCTGGCCGCATAAAGCAGTGCCTCAGTCCTGGCGTCCATGGCGGTATTTTCGGGATCGAGAATCACGCCGCGGATCTGTTCGGCAATCGCGGAGCCTCCCGGTTCTCTTGTATAGCGGACCGGGTATCCTTCTTTTTCAAGGCGATGGCATACCGCGGTGGAAACCGTTGTTTTGCCGGAGCCGTCCGGTCCTTCAAATGTAATGAATAGTCCTTTTTCCATGGGCCTATTATAGCACTGACGAAAAGACAGAAAAAGACGGTTGCCATTGACCCTTCATGCAGGATTTCTTTACAATAAAATGTAGAAAACAAAGGAGAAAATAATTCTATGGCAAAGAAAACATTCCCTGAAGGCTTCCTGTGGGGAGGCGCGACAGCGGCCAATCAGTTCGAAGGCGGCTGGAATGAAGGCGGCAAAGGCTGGTCAGTCTCCGACGCGGCCCGCTCCCACCTTGATATCGATGTGCAGGACTACGCGAAACAGAACGAAGTCCTCATGAAGGACATCGAGGAAGCCATGGCTCATCCGGAAGATCTGGTTCACTATCCCAAGCGCCACGGTTCAGATTTCTATCATCACTGGAAAGAGGATATCTCCCTGATCGCTGAAATGGGATTCAAGGTATTCAGAATGTCCATTGCCTGGGCAAGAATCTATCCCAACGGCGATGATGAAACAGCCAATGAAGAAGGTCTGCAGTTCTATGACAATGTCTTCAATGAACTGAAGAAATTCAATATCGAACCGCTGGTCACCATTTCCCACTATGAACCGCCGCTGAACCTCTGTCTGAAATATGACTGCTGGTATAACCGGAAGACGATTGATTTCTTCATGAACTTCACAAAGACAATCGTCGACAGATACAAGGACAGGGTGAAATACTGGCTGACCTTCAATGAAGTCGATTCCATGATCCGCCATCCTTACACAACCGGCGGCCTGATCAGAGACAGATTTGAAGGAAAGAACTGGGAAGAGATCATCTTCCAGTCCATGCACCACCAGTTTGTGGCATCCGCCCTTGCGACAAAGTACATCCATGAAGTGGAACCTGAAGGCAAAGTCGGCTGTATGTTAACCAAGCTGACTTACTATCCATACACCTGCAAACCGGAAGATGTTCTGGAAGCGCAGCAGAGAATGAGAAGCACCTACTGCTATTCAGACACACAGGTCTTCGGTGAATACCCGGCATACTTACTGGCAAGATTCAGAAACCACGGCCTGAACATTGTCATGGAAAAGAAAGATCTTGAAATCATGAAGGCATATCCGGTTGATTTCATTTCCTTCTCCTATTACTCCTCCAGCTGTGTGGCAAAGAACACAGACGGACTGGAAGTCACATCAGGCAATACCATTACAGCAATCAAGAATCCTTACCTCAAGGCAAGTGAGTGGGGATGGCAGTCCGATCCGATCGGATTAAGAGTTTCCCTGGTTGATCTGTATGACAGATACAGAAAGCCGTTATTCATTGTGGAAAACGGTCTTGGTGAAAAAGAGGAACTGATTCCGGATGGAAATGGTTCTTACACTGTCGATGACCAGGGTCATATCGATTACTATGAAGGCCACTTCAGGGCAATGTATGACGCGATTGTGGAAGACGGCGTTGAGCTGTTGGGCTATACCACATGGGCATGTATTGACCTTGTCTCAGAATCAACAAAACAGATGTCAAAGAGATATGGCTTCATCTATGTCGACTGTGATGACTATGGAAACGGCACATTCAACCGCTACAGAAAGAAGTCTTTCTGGTGGTATAAGGATGTCATCGCCTCCAACGGCGCATGCCTGTTTGAAGAAGAATAATTTCCCGGGAAAGTATTATAAAAAGATCAGCCGCCAGACAGCAGCGGCTGATCTTTTCGTTTCAGTTGAAGAGTCTTGATTTCTTAAGCCGCTCATAAATCAGCGGAATCAGAATCAGGCACATGATCATGGTCGGGATCATATACCACGCGTTATATGTGAAGCTGCCCCACCAGGGTGTTCCCCAGAAGATTGTGCCGGCAATGACGTGGATCACCAGGCGGATCAGATTCGTCACAGCGACGCCGGAATAGAATTTACCGATGTTCGGGAACAGCGACGCAAGTCCGTAAACGCCGAAGGCAACCGGATATTCCATAATGAACTGAACCGCGATCTGCCATGGCGCAAAGCCGTCGGAATTCTGAACCACATAGACCTTGCCGGTCATGAACATCATCAGTACAGCGATCAGGCAGACCAGAGTTCCCTTCTTCCATCCCAGGTGATAGGAACATAACAGCAGCGGCAGGATACCGAGTCCCAGTGAGCCGCCCTGAGGCATCTGGAAGAGACCGATCACATTGGCAAGCCAGTCGAATACGAAGAACAGTGCAAGATACATGCCCATGTAGGCGATGTCACGGATCTGGTTGTTTTTCATAAAAAATACACCTCCAATTTAACCAGAGGCGTAAAGAGTTTTTGGAACTCCCTACGCTAGTATTACCTAGATCAGGTGATAAGGGTCTGTCTCAGTGCGTGACGCACACCCCTGTTCACGGAATTGATTATAGCACTGTGGAGAATAAAAAAACGGGTAATCTTGCGATTACTCGTAGGAATACTCGGTCAATACAAGCAGACGGTCATCCTTGCCATAACGGGCAGCGGATGAGACAAGTCCCTTGTCATTGTAAACAAAGTTGGTATAGCTTTCCTCATCGCCCGCCTCCGAGACATAGACGATTGTGGAGAGTCTGCCCTTCTCATCATAGGAGAGCTTGTAATCATAGACCAGCTTGTTGCCATCGGTTTCATCCACGACGGAAACGACAGTGTTGTTTCCTTCAGAGTCATACTTGAACTCGATGGTCATGACCGCTTCCGCGTCAGCGGTTTTCTTTTCGCCCGGATAGCGGTTGATCTGAACCAGCTTACCGTCTTTGTAAGTGTACTCAAGATAATAGCCGCCGCCGATTTTTGCGATTCTTTCGCCGCTTTTCGCGTAGCGGTAGCTGCTGGTCACCGCGCCGACCTTTGTCTCGTCCTGACCCTGGTTGTAGGAAGTGGCTTTGTTTTCCGATCCTTCCCATTCAACCACCGCGGCTGTTTCCGGCTGGCCCACCGCTTCCTTTAAAGCTTCGGCGCTTTCGTATGTTTCACTGCCGGCCATGTACATATAAGCGATGCGTTTTGTATATCCCGCTTTGCGGAACAGGTCTTCGTATGTATAGTAAGGCTCCGCTGTGTATGCTGTACTTCTCTTTGAGCATCCGCTCAGGAAGACACACAGCACGACAAGCAGCGCGCTCATTCCTGTTAAAATCTTTTTTCTCATGACATTCACCATTTAGAATTCTACACAATTCTACCTTTTTGAACAGGATGCCGCAATCTAAAATCTGTCCGGCAGGTTTAAGAAGGCAGCCAGGACAGTTCATGGTTTCCGCTTGTGTCATGAAAGAAAACAGAAAAGCAGCCTGAATCCGTTCTGAATAAACAGGATATAGGCTGTGTTGATTCTGAGTATTTTACAGTTATGGTTTATTTTTCAATCCATTCCGCCGGAAGGTCTTTAAAGGAAGCCAGCTCAATATTGTTTTCCTTCACCCAGTTCTTTACTTCTTCACTGGTCATGCAGTCAAGGTCCATGGGACGGCAGAGTGTAAAGCTTGTCAGTCTGAACAGATCAGCGTCAGCGTAGCCGCAATGGGAAACGATATAGCCGTATTCCTGATCAAGGATTCCGCCTTTGTCTTCGGTGATATAAGCGATGGGGTCTTCCTTCAGCTGCGCTTCCGGTCCGCCCCACTGATACCAGCCCATGCCTGCTTCCTTCACTTCAGGTCTGTCCATAAAAGCGACTGAGCAGAGAATGCCGTATTCCTTTGCCAGCGTTCTGGTGACTTCGTCGGTTGTGACGGTGCCATAGGCGTGATTGTGGATATAGTCAGGCTTATGGCCGACCAGTTCGATGTATCTTTCGATCTGTGCTTTGAATTCCGCATAGAGCTCATCTCTGTGAGCTGCCAGATGATCATGATTGTTTTCATCAGTATCCAGGGCTCTGTTTTCTTTTGAGCCAAGGAATGTGCCGTCCTCATGTGTTAAAGTCGGAAGCTTTTCATGACCCAGAATTGACGGGCCGGTGGAGGCGTTGAGGTCGATGCCGAAGGCAATCTGATCCAGGTAAGGACGGATCCATTCGACACATTCTTCAATCCAGGGCATGTTGGCAAACATACCGGTGTTTCTGACAATACCGTTTCTGATTCCATGGATGCAGCCGAGGGAGACTGCTCTTGTGATTCCGTAATCATCGCTCTGTACAAGTAATTTCATTCTGTTTTCTCGCTTTCTGAGTCAAACGGAGGAAGGTTTCCCCTCCTCCGCCGTTTTCTTAATCGTTATTCAGCTGCTGTTTCTTTTTCCTTTTCGAGCATCTGCTTGTCATATGCCTTGACGAAGGGAACATACGCCAGAACGATGACCGCGAACAGGACACAGCCCCAGATCAGGCCTCTGACGCCATAGTTCATCATGTTTCCGACAAAGAACGGAAGGTTTGCGGCGTTCTGACCAGCGGTCCCGTTGGAATAGCCAAGCAGACCGATCAGTTTGAGAAGATGTGTTCCGAAGACGGCAATTGTCGGAGCGATAAGAACCCAGGGAATGAAGAACATCGGGTTCAGGATCATCGGGAAACCGAAGTAGACGGGTTCATCAACGCCGAAGAACGCAGGCAGGAAGCCGAGTCTTGCGATGGATTTGTTGGATTCGGATCTGCAGACCAGAAGCGCCGCGACAATCATCGGGATGGAGCCGGTACCATAGCTTAACGCGTCACCGACAAACATGTGGGGCAGAGGCTGACCTGCCTGGTAAGCTGCCATGTTTTCCATCTGCAGCTGCATGAACAGCATCATAATGATCGGACCGACTGTCATGCCGCCGTGGATACCGCAGAACCAGAGACCGTAGAGGACAACCATCAGAATCCATGAACCGAAGATATTGGAACCGACAGCGTTAAGCGGCGCGGAAACGATTGTATAAATCAGCTGATGGAAAGAACCGAGAGAGGTTCCTGCGAAGATCATATTGAGAATGCCGAAGAGAATCATAGCGAACGTGCCCGGGATAATGCTGGTGAACTGGGCGGATACCATCGGCGGAACCTGCTCAGGAAGCTTAATGACGATGTTGTACTTCTGGCAGAACTTGAAGATATAGCCAACGATGAAGGCAATGATAATACCTGTGAACATACCGGAAGCACCTAACCAGCTTGTCGGCAGCATCATCGGAGCGTAGGGCTCTTCAGGTGTGACGAACGGCGTGACGATCAGGAAGCAGACCAGAGAGACAAGGCCTACTGAAATGTCTGACTTTGCGCATCTGTGGAATTTTGCGAACTGGTAAGCGACCAGGAAGGATACATAGACGCCGAACATGCCGATTGTCCACTGGTAAATTACACTGAGAATGCTTTTGATTCCGGTCGAAGTGATAAAAGCCTGGTAGGCATCAATACCGATGCCGTTGAAGAGTGCCGTGAAGCCGCCGATCATGGTAACCGGCATTAACATCATGAATGCGCCCTGGATGATATTCAGAACACTGTTCTGCGCGAATTTAGCGGATATTGCGATCAGTTTATCCAATAACTTTTCCATTACTTTTTCTCCTGAGATTTGTTCTTTCCGCTGCTGATCAGGCAGCTTTGTGAAAGCGCTTTTTTTCACACTCACAATATAGTCCGTTTCAAAACGTGTGTCAATTCTATTTTTACGTTTTTGAAACATATTTTATATTTACCTCACAAAACATACGCTATAATTAATATCGTAAAGAAGGACGGACACAATTATGAACGCTCTTGAATTAATGGAATCGAAACTCAGTTCATTTTCCAAGACTGACCGCACGATCTACGAAATGATCAAGAAATTTCCATCCCGGTGGGCAACACAGTCAATTACCGAAATTTCAGACGGCACAAAAGTCACCAAGCCGGCGCTGACCCGCTTCGCCAAGAAACTCGGATTCGGCGGATTCGCGGAATTTCAATATCAGCTTTCGCAGGACCTCAAAGATGTGGAAAATAATAAAAGAAACACCTCCCGCGCGGATGTGTACGCAAAGCTGCTCAGTCAGACAGAAGAATCCGCCGACAGAAATCAATTGAAAAAACTGGCGGAGAGAATGTGCCAGAGCCGCAAGGTGATCCTGGCGGGATCAAATCTTTCAAGACTTCCTGCTGAAGAGCTTCTCATTGCCCTCAGCCTGCATGATGACATTGTCAGTATGATGCCGCCGGCGGATATCACGCCTTATAACTATTCGGAGAAAGATATGGTGATTCTCTATTCCGCAATCACCGGAGCTTCCCACCAGGAGTTTCTGAAGGCTTTCCGGCGGGAAGGCGTCACAAAGCCGTATCTTGTTCTTGTGACGGTAAACTCCAAACACCCGCTGCGCCATAACTTTGATGAAGTGATTGTCCTGCCGACCCTGCGCCTGCAGGATTCCAGCAACATCGTTCTTTCCGATACATTCGCCTTCCTGATGTTCAATGATCTGCTCACCGCAGAACTGGACAGCTGAATATTCCGGATTCATCCCGCCGCAGTTTTGCGGCGGTTTTTATTCCCCAAAACAGAAAAAACTCCCGATTGCCCGGATCAGGAGAATTTCTTTTCAGCAATGCCGTCATTTGAGGAGGACACGGCATGGCAACATTTGTTCCGGACCATCATGCCCTGATTTATCCGGACTTCGTTAACCCAACCTGTAAGGAGTATGATTTACGGAAAGAGTGTCGGTTGAGTTAGCTTACGTTAACTATATTAGCAGGGCACTTAGTTAGTGTCAACAAACTTTTTAAATAATTCCGAATTTTCTGAATGCTTTCGCCAGACCGTCTTCTTTGATATCGTCAGTCACGTAATCAGAAAGGGCTTTGAGTTCTTCTGCGCCGTTACCCATACAGACACCGACAGCACAGGCTTTGATCATACTTGCGTCGTTCATCGAATCGCCGAACCCATAGGTGTCCTTCATATCGCCGCCCAGCATTTCAACAGCCATACGGATCCCCTCCCCCTTGGTGATCCCTGCCATGGTGATTTCCCCGGCGGTTCTTGAACCTCTTCCATAGGAAGCTGTTGTGGAAATGTATTCCAGACGCGGATTCAGTTTTTTAATGAAAAGGTCTTCTGTTTCCTGATCCGGAAGATCAACATCGATTTCCAGAATCGGCGTATCTCCTCTGTCTTCAATTCTGCGCAGTTCTTCAAAGAAAGAAGCGTTTCCTCTTTCCTTTATATAATTGACCCACAGTTCATACTGTCCCTTTGAGGCAAAGAAGTGGTCGTCGCTGGCCATGCTCATTTCGCCATGGAGTTCTTCCAGAACGAAATGTTCCAGTTCTTTAAGCAGATCCTCTTCAATCGGAATCATGACAGGTTCATGTCCCTGCAGCCTGATGGCTGCCCCGTCGGCGTAAACAAAACCGTCAAAGCCGGCGTCCAGATACATCGAAAGCCCGCCGTAATTGCGGCCGGAACAGATAAAGCATCCGTAGCCGTTTTCCCTTGCCTGTCTTAACGCGTTAAGTGTCGACGGACTGATCCGGTCGGTCACCTGCGAGTCGACAAGTGTCCCGTCTATATCTAGAAACAGATATCCTTTCATGATTGAATTCCTTTCTTTGTGACTGTGCGGATGGTGCGGATCAAAGACTGCAGATTATCACTGAGATACATGTCGGTGCGGTAAATCAGATAATACTGCCTGCGGAAATCCGCTCCTTTGATTCTGACGGTATGCAGTCTTTTTTTCTTTAGTGATTTTTCAATCAGGCGGGTTGGCACAACGGTCAGGCCAAGACCGTTTTCCGCCATCCGGATCAAAGATAAATCAGACTTGCTTTCCACATATGGCGAAAGCTCCAGGCTTCTTCTTGACGCGACGGCCTCAAGACAGAGCCGGCTTCCGCTTCCCTCTTCCCTCAATAAAAGATTCATCTCAGGCAGCTGCGATACAGCGACTGTATCATCTTCATAATATGAGGAAGAAACACAGGCGCTGAACTCTTCTTTATATAAAGGAAGATATGTCAGGTTTGTTTCATCAGCGTTCAGATCGGCAATACAGAAATCCAGTTTATGATCCGTTAACATTGCGATCAGTTCATGTGTTTCACCGGTATGCCATTTCAGACGCTGCTGATCAAGACTTTTCATTAACGGGATCAGGATAGTGTCTGCCGCGGAAGAAGCGACGCCGATCAGACACCAGGTTTCCTGTTTTTCCTCATGAACGGCTTTTCTTGCCATCTCATACTGATCAAGAATTGTCTGGCTGTACTGGCGCAGTCTTCTGCCTGCTTCCGTCAGTTCGATTGTCTTTCCTTTACGTTCAAACAGTTTTGTTTCGTATGTCTTCTCCAGTGCCGCAACAGCGCCGGATACGGCAGGCTGAGTCATGCCAAGCTCCTGCGCGGCTGCGGTCATGGAACCTTTGTCGCATACAGTCAGATATACTTCAAACAGTCTTTCACTCATATAAGTTATTCCTTATGGATGTTATTTATCTATTTGCAATCACTTATATTAAAGCAGAAAAAGTGTGTTTTTTGACTGTTTTATTCCTCACTCATCGCTTTTTTCAGTGAAAAAGTTCCGTTTTCGTATAAAAATACCGCATAACCGAGATTCGGCGTCGGATTTTTACCGGCAGCCATTTTTTCAAGATCCCTCATGGTCAGTCCTGTAAGCATCTCCACAGCACAGAGATACAGGCCGCCGTGGGAGACCAGCAGGATCTGATCACCGTCTTCCGCTTCATCAACCGCTTCAGTAAAAAACTTTTTCAGTCTGCTGAAAATATCTTTTTTGTTTTCGCCGCCGGCCTCAGTGAAATTCATTGACGCAAAGCAGCGGGACAGCACATCTTCATGATCAGCGATTCTCTCCCCTTCGTAAGTGCCGAAGAAAACTTCCCGCAGACGCTTGTCATAGACCGGTGTGATCTGATGAGGTTCCAGAAGAATTGCGGCTGTGTCTCTGGTCCGCTCTGTTGTGGAAACATAAGCGGTGCTGAACGGAACATTGCGAAGTGTTTCTCTTCTTTCTTCCGCCTGCCTGATTCCGTTTTCCGTTAACGGCGCGTCACACCAGCCCTGCATCCGCCACTGGGCGTTAAAGACGGTTTCGCCATGGCGGACAAAGTGAAACGTGATTTTCTTATTCTGGAGGCGGCGGTATTCTTCCGCTTCAAGCGGTTCGCTGATCAGCCGGTAGTTTCCGTCTTCGTAAGAGAATTCAGAAATGGAGCAGTTGGGCACAAAGGGAAGGCCGAGTCTTTTGCGCCTTTCTATGTATTCTTTCTGATCACAGTCTGTAAACATTGTTTTCATCAGATGCGAAAAGAAGCTTCCGTGTGAGACGATGAGCACTTCATCGCCGTCTTCACATTCCGGAAGGATTCTGGAAAAAGCCCTCTCCGCCCTTTCTCTGAACAGTTCGCAGTTTTCACCGCCGACGTCAGTCCAGTCATCGGCGATCCGGTGGGGCTGGATGATGTGCTCAAGCGCAGGGATCATCTCCCCGTCCAGTGTTCCGAAATCAAATTCCTTCAGTTCTTTCATCGGTACAGGCTCTGTGTCCTGATAGCGGGACACGATCTTCGCGGTATCCCAGGCTCTTTCTGAGGATGAACAGAAAATGTGGTCAAAGTGTTTATTCCGCAGGGCTGAAGCTGTATTCTCCGCCTGACTGACGCCTTCTTCGCTGAGCGGGCTGTCACAGGCGCCCTGCATCCTGCGGACCTGATTGAACAGGGTTTCGCCATGTCTTACATAGGTAAAGTTTACTTTCATCGGTAACCTCCTTTGTGGATGAAGACAGCCGGCTGTACCGGCTGTGTTTCAGATCAGATTGTAGTGACTGAGGCCGTTCCAGACCCCGTCTTCAAGAATCGGTGTGGTGATGAATTCCGCCTTTTGCTTTAAGAGATCCACCGCGTTGCCCATTGCGACGCCATGGCCGGCGGCTTCAATCATGCAGAGATCATTGACCCCATCGCCGAACGCGTAGGTCTGATCCAGAGGCACGCCAAGCTTTTCCGCCACATGCACAAGAGCGGTTCCTTTATCAATGCCGAGAACCGTTACATCAGCGGTCGGATGGGGACCGTGCGGATTGAGCAGGCAGACGCCCTCCAGTGCTTTTTCCATTTCCAGTCTCTGTTCTTTGGAATGGAACCAGACATCAAGGGCATAGATATTGTCCATTTTCTGCGGGTCCGCCTCTTTAAGCGCATAGCCGCCGTGCTGGACATTGCTGAGGACTTCCCATCCTTCTTCTTCCCCGTCGTAATAGCCGTGTTCAGTGCCGTTGAACAGCCAGCCGCCGCCGACTCCGGAAAGCGTTTGGGCAATGTAAGCGACCTGTTCTTTACTGATGGGATGATCATAGAGAATTTCATCGCCCATAAAGGCCATACGGCCGTTGGAACAGATGAATCCGTCTGCGTATTCGGAAAAGTTCTTACGGACATAGGCAGGATTCCTGCCGGTGCAGATGAAGACTTTATCTCCATTGGCACGCAGAATCTTCAAAGCCTTCTGCGCGCTTTGCGGAACATCGGTTCTGATTGCCAGTGTTCCGTCGATATCGAAAAATACAAGATTCATGATCGTCCTCCCCTGTTTTCCATCATTATATCGTTAATTCATCCGGCGTTGGGTTACAATCACCCGCATGCATTGCTTATAAGGCTTACCTGACTGCAGTCTTATGTCGAAGTGTCTTATCATCTTTGTGTCTTTTTGATTTCAGGTGCTGCGGTCATATCGAAAAGACCGTTACAGTTTTTCACTGTAACGGTCCTCTGAACTCAGTATGAGGTCACCAGAGCGCGGAGCTGAGGCATCATTCTCAGTCTTTTGAGCGCCTTGGCTTCGATCTGGCGGACTCTTTCTCTTGTCACGTTGAAGTTGCGGCCGACTTCCTCAAGTGTCCAGTTCCTGCCATCGTAGAGACCGAACCGCATTCTGACCATCATTTCCTCCCTGTCGTCCAGTTCGGAAAGAGCCATGTTGATGGCGTCCCTGATGTGGGATTTTTCGGCATAGGCCTCGGGACTTTCGGCGGTTGTGTCCTCAATGAAGTAGCCGAACGGGGTCTTGTCCTCGTCATTGACCGGCGCTTCAAGAGAAACTGTACTCAGCATGTACCGCCTCATTTCCGCAAGATCTTCAATCGTCACGTTCTTTCCCATTCTGTCCACGATTTCTTTGTCTGTGGGATCACGCCCGAGTTCCTGCTTAAGAATACTGACGGTCTTCTTAAGCTTGGTGATCTTTTCATACATGTGAACCGGGATCCGGATGGTATTGGAAGTGTCCGCGATGGCACGGGTGATTGCCTGGCGGACCCACCATGTCGCGTAAGTTGAGAAACGGAAGCCCTTGGTATAATCAAATTTGCCGACTGCTTTCCAGAGACCGAGATTGCCTTCCTGGATCAGATCCAGCAGCGGCAGTCCGCGGTTGGTGTAGTTTCTGGCATTGGAAACAACCAGACGGAGATTATGGCAGAAGAGCAGCATGTACGCTTCTTCATCGCCTTCGCTGATTCTTCTGGCGATCTCCGTTTCCTCTTCCTGACTCAGCAGGGGATAGCGCCCGATCTTTTCCAGATAGGCCCTGATCCCATCCGCCGCCAGAACGGCATTGGATGAGCGGTGTGTGAACGGTTCAGGTACCGGTTCTGCGGTCTGCCTGCCGCTGAGGCTGGTCATTTCGGGTTCCTCTTCAATTTCCGCCCGGATTTCCTCATCTTCGAGCCAGTCGTGAAGATCCTCCATATCTTCATCGGAAAGTGAAACCTGTTCGACGGATGCGAAAATCTCATCCGGGGTGAGGGACCCATCACTCATGAAGACTTCGCTGCATTCCTCTTTGAGTTCATCAAGGCTTTTTGTGCCTTCTGCGCTGTGATGATACTTGTTCATTGCTGAAGAATTGCCCGTCATAGCTGTGAAATCAGATACTGTCATCAAACCCTCCCTTTTTCTCTTTTCCGTGTGCAAAGTTGTGAGCCGTAACCTGATGCCTTGAGGCTGTCCCGGTACCGGACTGTAATATAGTGTCCGATACCGGTCAGTCATTTCAGCTTTGAGTGATTTTTTTAGTGTTCAAAGAGCTTTTTGAATTCGGCGAAATCTTTGATTTTATCTGTGAGTCCCATTCTGTGAAGGGAAACATAGATGGCACATGATCTGGCCTGGCACGCGATGCCTTTGTCCGGATTGAATTCGATATCCGTAAATGCGTCGTAATCGAGAATATAATCCGACACTTCAGGATTCTCCAGCAGCGCGTTGCAGTAAAGCCAGTCATAGAAGATGGATTCGGGTTCCAGCGGAAACTCCTCTCCTTCAAACATGAAACCTGTCATCCTTCCGGATGTTTTGAGACGTTCGTCTCTCTTCGCGTCCTTCGGGGACGCTTCCAGAAGATCCGTATACGGACCGCCTTTGGCAAATACCTTGCCTGCCTGGTATACACACTCTACCGGCACGCTCTTACCGAGCGAAGGCACATACTTCATAAGTTTGAAAGCGGAAAGTTTAACTGTTTCCGGATCAGTGCTTTTGGATGAAATTTCCGTAATCTTTTTTCCCTCTTTTCCGGGGACTGTTTTTCCGAATTCCTCATGCAGGGCAGCGATGTTCTTCTGTTTCTGCGCTTTGGAAAATCCGGAATTGAAAGTGAAGTTAAGCCTGTAGATCAGTGAGTAAGGTGCCCTTAAGGCGACAATGAAAACAGGTCTCTGTGCCAAAATTTAATTACCTCCATTTCATACAGATTGAGAAAACAGATACGAAAAGTGTTACAGAGAAACTTTGGATATTATGCGGCTGTAAAATGCGTGTGCTATCCAGTATAACCGGCTGAAAAGACAAGTCAAGGGAAATTAAAAAATTTTTTTATTAATCTGAATTGCAAATCTCAACGCAACCGATGGGTTGCGTTAAATCCTGCAAATTGAAACGGCCGGAATTGCTGAGCTGATTTTCAGATCAAAAAAGCCTGCACTTCTGTGCAGACTGTTAACGCGCTCTCTTCCAGGTGCTTCTCGACAGCAATATCAGCATCGGATAAATTTCCAGTCTTCCCGCCAGCATGTCAGCTGTTAAGACAAGCTTGGAAAGATCGGAGTAACCGGAGAAGTTGCAGGTCGGGCCGACCTGGGCAAGACCGGGACCGATATTGTTCAGTGTCGCCATGACAGCAGTGAAGTTGGTTTCAAAGCTGAAACCGTCCAGGGAGACGATCAGAACACTGATGATAACGATGATGACATACGCCACAAGATACGCGTGCGTGTTGTGGAGAATCTGTTCATCGATCGGCCGTTTGTTTACGGTGATGGCCCTGACCTCGGAAGGATGCAGGGATGTGTGGATATTTCTTCTTAAGCTCTTCCATAACAGCAGCAGTCGGATTGTCTTGAAGCCGCCGCCGGTGCTGCCGGCACAGGCGCCGAAGAACATCAGCAGAACGACAATCGACTTGGCAAAGGAAGGCCATAAGTCAAAGTCCGTGGTGGCGTAGCCGGTTGTGGACATCAGGGTGCCGACCGTAAACGAGGTGTGGCGGATTGTTTCCTCCATTGTCGTATAGAGTGGCCGGACATTGATGGCAATCAGTGTGATGGAGATAAACACCAGTGTCCAGAACAGTCTGAATTCTTCATCCAGGAACGCCGCTTTGAACTTTTTGAGCAGCAGCAGGTAATAGATGGAGAAGTTGACCGAGAACAGTAACATGAACACGGTTGTGACGTACTGAATATACGGACTGTAGCTGGCAAAGGAGTCATTCAGCAGTCCGAATCCGCCGGTACCTGCCGTACCGAAGGCCAGACAGCAGGAGTCAAACATTGACAGACCGCCTATTTTCAGCAGCGCAATATCAATCACCGTCAGACCGGTATAGATCCAGTAAAGGATTTTGGCGGTATCCTTGACCCTCGGCACCATTTTGCCGACAGCCGGACCCGGTGACTCGGAACGCATGATATGAAGGGTGAAACCCTGGTTTTTTCCTGAAAGGGAAACAATCGCCATCAGGAAGACCAGAACACCCATACCGCCGACCCAGTGGGAGAAAGAGCGCCACCAGAGAATGCCTTTGGGGAGAATCTCCACATTGTTCAGTATTGAGGACCCGGTCGTTGTAAAACCGGAAACCATTTCAAACAGCGCGTCCACATAGCTGGGAATTGATTTCGAGAAGTAGAACGGCAGGCAGCCCATGGCACCGAGAACGATCCATGAAATTCCGGTCGTCACCAGACCTTCCCTGGCATAGAATCTTCTGCCGTCGGCCTTGATCGTGATCAGGAACAGAAAGGCGGAGACAGCGAGGATGATTCCGATACTCAGCAGGAAGCCATGCAGTGAAGCAGCTTCATGCAGGGCCATACTGATGACAACTGACGGCAGCATCAGCGCCGCTTCCACAGCCAGTATGTACGCGATGATTCGCAGCATCATCCTGAGATTCATGACAGACTGTCCTCAAAAATATCATTCAGCTGATTCAGCTTGCTTTCTTTGTTGGTGATAACGACAACGGTATCGCCGGCATTGAAGACAGATTCACCGTTGGCGATTTCCGCTTTGGTGCCATGGCTGATGGAGACAATCAGGACATTCTTCCTGGTTCTGATGTTCTTCAGCTTTTCACCAAGGTGTCTTGTGTCGTTATCCGCCACAAATTCGATGGCTTCGATCTTGCCGTCGGCGATCCGGTGAACGGAAAGGGCAGCGCCCTCTTTTGTCTGCATCGCTCTGACATAGCGGACAATATGCATTGTGCACAGTTCCTTGGGGCAGATGATCGAGCCGATCGGCATGTTTTCCACCAGATCGCCGTCATTGCCGCGTCCGAGTTTGGTGACGATATTGGGCACATTGTGCATATGGGCATAGAGGGATGTGACGATATTGAGCTCATCCATTCCGGTCAGGGAAACAACCGCGTCATAGTCGCCGATGTCCTCGCTGTCCAGTGTTTTGCGGTCAGACACATCACCCTGGATGATGGTGGAATACGGCAGCGCTTCCGCCAGTGAACGGCACTTTCTGGGGTCCAGTTCAATAATGCTGGTGGCGATATGCGACCTGTGCAGTTCCTCCGCCAGGTAATAGGAAATTCTTCCACCGCCTGCCATGATGACATGGTTGACCGGCATGTTGATAATACCGATGTGTATAAGCATCTCATGAAGCTGGGCCGGGGAACCGGTCACGAACAGACGGTCGTCTTCTTTGATGACAAAGTTGCCGTCAGGCATAATCGCCTTGCCATCCCGCAATGCGGCAACGACAAGAACCTGGGAGCGGGTTACGCTGGAAAGGTTCTTCAGCTGGACCTTGTTCAGCTTTGATCCCTTGACGACTTTGAGTTCGACGATTTCCACACGCGCCTTGGCAAATGTTTCACGCTTTAAGAAACCGGGGTATTTTAAAAGTCTGGCAATTTCCTGCGCCGCCTGAAGTTCGGGGTTGATGACCAGGGACAGCGCGAAGACATTCCGCATGGAGCGGGCCTGGTCGACATATTCAGGGTTGCGGATACGGGCAATTGTATGGATGTCCGGATTCAGGGCCTTGGCTGTGATGACGGAAAGCAGATTGACTTCATCAGCGTTTGTTGCCGCAATCAGAAGATCCATATTCTGGATGCCTGCTTCCTCGAGCACCGCTTTGGAAGCGCTGTTGCCCTGCAGGGTAATGACATCGTACATACCGACCGCGTCTTCAAGCACGCGGCTGTCCATATCCACCAGGGTTATATCATGTCCTTCACTGGACAGTTCATCGGTAAGCGCTCTGCCCACTTTGCCGGCACCGGCAATTAATATTCTCATATGGTAACCTCAATTTATGTTATGCCACCTCATTGTAGCACTGCGCAAAAAAAAGGCAAATTCATGCCTTTTTCTGATTCAGTCAAGGTGCGCGAGAATCGGCTTGAGAAGCTTCATGAATCTGTCCCAGTAAACAGGGAATGCGCCATAGCCTCTGTAGAGGTATTCTTCGTTTTCATCAACGATGACACTGAGTTCCCAGTCCTGGTCAGTTGTGATTTCTCTGCCGTCATTGACGGGGATATATTCCTTGTCCCAGTCATTGACATAGACCTTTTCAAAGAGTTCTCTGCGGAATTTGTTCCAGGCATCCTTGTCGAGCATGTCGGCATACTTGTTCAGGCCGCCCTCGTCGGAATCATATAATTCATACAGGCAGACATCGCCGTCCTGGCCAAGACGCAGGCAGATGGAATCGTTGAGCATATCGCCGTAACGGAATCTGAGACCTGTGCACGCTTCAACCATCGGGACGCCGTTGTCATCATAAGGGACACGTCCGAAATCGCTCAGACATCCGGCGCATCTGTAAAAACCTTCAACTCTGCTGACTTCTTTTGAACCGCAATGCGGGCATTTAGGTAAACTTGCCATATTATTCTCCTTCGTAAACGTTTACATCATTAATAATATACAATATTTGCAACTTTCATTTCTACGCTTTAAAACAAATTCGTTGTATCTATCACCTGATCCGCGCACTCTGAAACATGACATGAAGAAAAGTAAAGCTCCTCATAGGGAATCCATTTTGTCTTAAAATCCTCCACCTTGTCCGGATTGCGTTTCCTGATTCTTTCCAGCTGCCTGGCCGGATCCACATGCAGAAAGATTTTTAAATCATAGTATTCACGAAGAGAAGGATGGAATGAATAGCTGCCTTCCACGATGACGATTCCTTTACCGTCCGCTTCCTTCACCTGCTCTGAGATTTCCATCACTCTGCAGTCAAACGGATGGTAGCGGACACTCTCCCCTCTGCTTAAAGGCTCCAGGACTTCCGCCAGGAATCTTTCATGGTCCACATTTTCACCGGGCGTTCTGTATCTTTCCGGTGTTCTCTGATACGGCTGCAGGAAGAAGTCGTCCATGTGCACAAGCGATCCGCCTGTCTTCTGCTGCAGCATCTTTCCGAATGTGCTTTTGCCGGAAGCGCATCTGCCGTCGACGGCGATCAGGCAGGAGCCTTTTCTCTTCATCACTTCTTCAATCAGTTCCGCTGTTTTTTCGATCATCTTATCCATAGTTCTATTCTACAACAGAAATGAAAAGATCCCTGAACGGGACCTTTTCACGATTGATTATTATATAAGGGGATAGAATACACTGATGACTGCTAAGGGGGAGCATTCATTCAGGGCAGATTCCTTATCTGCATGATTATAATAACAACCGACCATCGGTCAATTGTGTAAATATTGTGGTAAATTATGTGAAAGCTTAAGATCGCTTACTTCACTGTGATTCTTCCTTCTGCCTGACGGTAGGAGTCCGGCACAGCGCCGAGTGATTCCAGATAATCGATCAGAACCTGAATGTCCGGTGTTCCGTTCTGGATCAGGGGGACGCTGTTTTTAAACGCGGTGTTTCCATCACCGGAGTCCGTAAGAACGTATTCAGTACTTGCGACTGTATAGCGGCCTGCCGGATCAAGCGGCACATACTCGCCATCCTGAAGAATATATACATCCTTTACCCTCCGCTCACCTTCGATGGATGTCATCATTCCGTTTTCGTCCTGTCTGACGCCTGAGTCAACCGATGTGTCGATCGTGTACTTCAGACCTGAAACCTGCAGGAACGCGCCGAACTCACCGGCCGCACGGCCGTCAAAAGACGTGATGGCCTGTGTCTCTTTGGAGCAGTATTCCAGTGCGTCGAGAATCTGCTGTCCGGTGCATTCCGATGTGCAGAGATAATTGCCGAAAGGCATGACATTCAGAAGATCACCATAGGTAACCGTTCCTTGTTCAAGAGCCGCGCGGACCCCGCCGCCATTAACGAGTGCTGCGTCAGTGCCGCCGGCGTATCGGAACGCGTCCGCCACGAAATTACCTGCTGTTGTTTCACGGCTGCGGACAATCCGGATACCGTTTTCATCTGTGATCGGAAGATCGAATTCCAGTGTTCCGGCTTCAGCGGAAAGGATTTCCTGAAGGGCCTCGTTTTCCTGATCGATTGCCTGGCGCATCTGTTCATCTTCGCGGTTATATTCCGAAATCAGCAGCGTGTCGATAGAACCGTCAGGCGCAATGATCAGTTCTCCGGCATTCTCCATCTTCGTGCCGACTGACGAAAGGATCACATCTTCTCCGTCCGCGTTGGGATAGCGGTCGCCGATGATCACGGAATGGGAATGTCCGTCCAGCACCGCGTCAATCCCTCTTGTCCTTCTGATCAGGGAGATGGAATCATTCGGCGAAAGCGGCTGTACAGAACCAAGGTGGGAAAGCAGGATCACATAATCCGCATGATCGCTTCTTGCGGCGTCAACTGCCGACTGCACTTTCTCTGCCAGCTCTGTTCCATCATCACTGTTCGCAAAACCGTAAACATACTGATTGCCTTCCATGAAGTATTTCGGTGTTGAAGAAGTGACCACCCAAGGCGTCAGAACGCCGATGAAAGCGACTTTGACGCCATTGAAATCTTTGATGATATACGGCGGTATATCCGCGAAAATACTCTTTGCGTTTCCGGTGTAATCCGCGTTGCACAGGGTAATATCAAACTCTGCCATGTCCAGCAGTTCACCGAGTCTTTCCGTTCCATAGTCAAATTCATGATTTCCGATCGTCGTGATGTCGTATTCCATCGCGTTCATCAGTTCTATAATGGCGCTGCCCCGGGTAAGAGCGCCGATGGTGCCGCCCTGCACATAATCGCCCAGATCCGCGAGCAGGACATTTTCATGTTCCGCTTTAGTGTCATTGACAAGCGCTTTGAGTTTCGCAAAACCAAGGTTGTCATCGACGCCGCAATGCACGTCGCTTGTATAGAAAATATAGATACCGTCTGTTATTGCAGGACCTGCAGAAGATTCCTGAGTGTCCGCGCACGCGCTGCACAGCATAAGCACGATCATCACGATCAGTTTCATCACTTTTTTCATTCACAATACCGCCTGTTTCTTTTCTGAAATCCGTTCCTGTCCCTGTTAAGAGCGAATAAATGTTTGCATGTTTTCATTTTAATCATGGGAACATTCCACGGCAACCGCCGTATATGGAAGTGTTCTTACAGTAACGTACTCTTTTTATGGGTCTTCTGCGTTGTTAACATCATGAATTGCCTATAAAATGTATGCATGATGATCAAAGAAGTGACGGTAAGAAATATAAGTTTAGGTCTCGGAATCCCGAAAATCTGCATTCCTGTCACCGGAATTACCGAAAAAGAAATCTTCAGCCAGACGGAAGAAGCACTGGATGCCGGCGCTGATCTGATCGAATGGCGGGCGGACTGGTTTGAGGATGCGGGCGACCATCATCAGGTCTGCCATGTGCTGCGTCATATGCGCACACAGCTTGCGGACATTCCCCTGCTTTTTACCTATCGCACCGTAAAGGAAGGCGGCAGAGGAACAGCGGATCTTTCTGAATATGAAAGCCTCATAAAGCGGGCTGTCTGCAGCGGATCGGCGGATCTTGCGGACATTGAGCTTTTCAGCGGCGATGAAACAGTAAACAGTCTCGTCGCCCTTTCGCGTGAACATAATGTCCGGACAGTCATCTCCAGCCATGATTTTGAAAAGACCCCGGAATCAGAGGAACTGCTGAAAAGGTTTGAAAAGATGAAGGAACTTGGCGCGGATCTCTGTAAACTGGCTGTCATGCCGCAGAATGAAAAAGATGTGTTCCGGCTGATGGAAACAGCGGCGGAATTCACATCTTCAAATCATCTTCCGTGTATCGCCATTTCCATGTCGGAAAAAGGCGCCATTACCCGCATTGCCGGAGAAACATTCGGCTCTGTCATAACCTTCGCCAGTGCCTCGCGGGCATCGGCTCCCGGACAGATCAGCGCGCCAAAGCTGCGGGATCTGCTGATTCATCTTCACGAAACGCTTTAAGATCCTCCGGGATCTTTTTTCGATATAAAAGGATATGGCGGCTGCCATATCCTGCTTATGCTTCGCCGGCGGTTTCGGTGAACAGGCTGATCAGCCAGTCACTGTTGATCCGCGGGAAATGTGAATTGTCCGCCTCATAGCGGTCGCTCTGAACCCTGACTTCCTCCTCAAGCATCGCTGTGGGGATCAGGAAAGAGAGCCCTTTGTCATCGGTGCGGACATTGATTTTCATGACGCCGTCCTCGCACTTCTGGTATTCCACGGAGGTGACTTCCTCAGGATTGCCGTTGCGGGTGTCGATGAACTCGATGAAGCTGTCGTATTTGGCAAGCTCAACGACAATGTCGCTGATACCGTCCTCAAAGATCTGGATCTTTTCGGTGAATTCCTGCAGTGTTCCGCATCTGCGCAGTGTATAGCCCTGCTTCACAAGCGGCTGCGCCATCCGGCACAGATCTTCGGAAGCTTCTTCATTGGAAAGCCAGAGCAGGAATTTTCTTGACGGGTCGGAATAGACCAGCGGGTTCTGGATCATGAAGTCCGTTTTGCAGTGGGGACAGGAATGGCGGAACAGATCGCCGCTGATGCAGCGCTCTCTTAAATCCGGATCCGTTACCGCGTTGACACTGTCATAGACGGTGATTGTGAAGTCTCTTCCGCAATACGGACATCTGTATGTGATTTCATGTGCTGTGCTCATAGTTCACCTTTTTCTAATTCCGCAGCGCGAAGCCGTTGAAGGTAATTCCCCAGCGGTTCATTTCGCGGATGATTGCATCCCTGCGGTTCATTTCGTCATCTGTAAGGTTTTCGCCCGCGTACATGGCGTAAAGATGGCATTCGCCGTCATAGATATACGGCAGCGCCCAGACCGGATCATCGAGATGAAGTCCGATGTTGTCTCCCGGCTCTTCTTCCAGTGTTCCCGTCAGGAACGGTCCCTTGATGCCGGTAATCCGCATTTCATATTCGGACAGTTCGCCTTCCACGAGCACGCCGGCAAACACAATGTCCGGATAGGCAATGTCTCTCATGTTATCGAGCCTCTGATCAAACCTGGTGGCCAGGAAATCCTCATCATACTGACTGTCGGTTTCCTCCAGGAACGGAACGTTTTTGGCGATCATCGCAAAAGAAGGCTCGGCAATTCTGACTTCTTTGTCATAAACCTGATCAATTGTGAAGAAACCGAGCATTTCCGGCTGTTCAAGGCCTCTTGTGCATGTTTCCCATGTCGGTCCGATGGAGAGAACATTGAATTCAAGAAGTCCGTCCGGTGCGCAATAGGATGAACATAAGGCAAAGCAGTCATCCTCATGCACGTCGAAGGTATCACTGAGCTGATCGGTCAGCACATCCGCCTCAATGGTGATGTACTGGTGATAATATTCGGTAAAGCTGTACTCTTCCAGTTTCACGTGAATCACCTCCTTCCGGTGAAAAAAAGCAGGTTCTCATGTGCGGGAACCTGCCGTACCCTCTGTGCAGTTTCAGTCTCTGCGCCTGTTCATAATCCTCAGAATGTAAATGAAGATGTTGATGAAGTCCAGATAAAGCTGGAACGCGCTGTAGACTGCCAGGTTGGATCTGATTGTTCCATCTGCGCCTGTGCCGTAGTAGAATTGCTTGATCTTCTGCATATCAAACGCGGTCAGCGCCAGGAAGATCAGAAGACCGGCATAGCTGATGAACATACTGTCGCGCAGGGCCGGAACAAATAAGCTGATGACTGTTGTGATAACCAGCGCAAGCAGAGCGCCGAACAGAAGTCCGGTGAACTTAGTCATGTCAACGTTTGTTGTATGACCGATAATCGCGCAGCAGATAAACAGGACCGCCGCGAACAGGAATGCGCTGAAGACTGTTGTCACGCCGAATTCCAGAGGCAGGAAGCTGAATGTCAGGCCGGTCAGAACTGAATAAGCCATGAACAGACCTGTGCAGGTGCCGGTGGAGAATCTGTTGATGCCGAGCCCCATCGCAAAGGCGATGCCCAGCTCCGCAATCACAAGAACCCATGTGAAGATGGAAGAGGACATGAAGAGCTTATAGACGATTCCGCCGCTCATCAGGGACAGATATCCGAAGAAGGCAACAGCTGCCGTTAAGCCCAGGCCGATTCCCATCAGGGTAAATACTTTTCTTACATATGCGTTCAACGTTGTGCTGTCATCATATGTATAAGCAGCACCGGGACGATTGAATTCACTCATGTTGATTACCATCCTTTCTTAATACTCTGCGAAGATACATATCATTCGCACAAACATATAATAATCACATCTGACCGAAAGTCAAATTTTCCGCATCTTCCTCTTTTGCAAACCAACGGCTGACTGCTTCTTCCAGTTCCGCCGACTTGGCGGCAACGCACTTTTCGGTCCTGTCACCGGTGGTGATCAGTTTCAGCACCGCTTTCTTTGCCTGCGGATTCTGCGATTCAATTTCAATATTCTTTAACATATCCTTTGTCCAGACCCTGAACTTTGTGCCGTCCTGATGCACCAGCCATGTACTGCCCATGGCAACATCGTCGCTGACGGGGACAATCCGGTCATCATTGATCCTGCCGTTGATTCTTTCCAGGGAGCGCACGCGCTTTGTCAGCGCGCCGGTTCTGCGCAGGCTCAGCAGGACTGCTGTAAGCACCGACAGGAAACATGTCAGCAGTGTTGTCATGATCGGCATCACAAAACCTGTTCCATAGCCTGTGACCATCATCATCACATTCAGCAGCACCGCGATCAGAGCGCCCCAGATCATTCCCTTGCCGGCTGCTTCGGTCTGAATCGCGCCGTTCATTTTCTTAAGATAGTTCATGCATTCCTCCAGTCCATGATTTCCTTCATGATTCTTTCATGTTCGCTTTTTTTGCGGACGTCAAACCAGTGCACGGGCATCTGGTGATTAAACCATGTATACTGCCTTTTGGCAAACTGTCTTGAATGTTTCTGGATTTCCGCTTTGACTTCTTCCGCGGTAAAGTTTCCCAGGAAATAATCTTTCCATTCTTTATAGCCGATGCCCTTCATGGCCGGATCATCGAATGAACAGCCTTTCTCAAGAAGCGAAGCCACCTCTTTTTCAAGACCTGCTTCAAACATCATTTCCACTCTCAGATTGATTCTTTCATAGAGCGCTTCACGGTCCATTGTGCAGCCGGCGATGAAGGCGTCATAGATCATTTCATGGGTCTGTTCCGCCTCGATTTCACTCTGGCTTCTGCCGGTTCTTTCGGCAATCGTCAGAGAGCGCATCAGTCTTCTGCGGTTGTTCGGGTGGATTTTCTGTGCCTGAACAGGATCGGTTTCAAGAAGCTTCGCATAAAGCTCCTCATTGGTCATCTTTTCAAAATGCCCGCTGGCAAAGGAACCGGATTCCTCATTGAAGGTGTAGTCATAGAGGCAGGATTTCAGATAAAGCCCTGTGCCTCCGCAGATGATCGTCATTTTCTCATTTTCATCGATGATCTTTCTTGCCATTTTCTGGAAGTCCGCAGCGCTGTAAGGCTCTTTTGGGTCCATGATGTCAATGAGGTGATGGACAATCCCTTCTTTTTCCTCTTCCGTGACTTTGCCTGAGCCGATGTCAAACCCTCTGTAAACCTGGATGGAATCGCCGCTGATGATTTCCGCGTCAAGAGCTTTAGCAGCTTTGATTGAAAAGGAAGTCTTGCCGACGGCCGTCGGTCCGGCAATCACAAGCACCTTTTTCATCGCAGGAACTCCTTTGTCAGTTCCTTCTCATCCAGGATGACATAAGTCGGCCGGCCATGGGGGCAGTGATAGGGATTCTCGCACAGCGACAGCTGGCGGACAACCTCTTTCATCTCATCCATGGTCAGAGAGCGGTTGAAGCGGATGGAATGATGGCATGCCATGGTGGCGATCCGTTTCTTTTCCATTCTTGTGTATTTCGATTCCCTGTCATTGCGGAACTGGTCCAGCACATCTTCCAGGAACGGGATTTCCTCGATGTCCTTCATCCAGGCAGGAACACTGTGCACCGCCAGGGTATCGGGGCCGAACGGCTCAAAGGTGATATGCAGATCGGAGGCTGCCGCGTTGAGCTCATCCACCCTTCTGACCAGATCGCTGCCCGCGTGAACGGTCAGAGGCACCAGGCAGTCCATCATCACCGGGTTCTGGTTGAGTTTCTGACAGTACTCTTCATAATGCACGCGTTCCTGGGCAGCGTGCTGGTCGATGATGGCAAGACCTTCTTTCACCGCGCAGAGAATGAACTTTTCATGGAACTGGCCGATGACGTCCATGTGCGGGAATTCCTGGTGAATCGGTTTATATTCGTTCTCTGGTTCACTGACTTCTGCATTCAGCCGGCGCAGGACAGCGTTGTCCGCTTCCGCCTCACGGGCAATGGACTCGTAGAAGCTTTCTTCTTTTTCCGGCTGTGCCTGAGCTTCAGGTTCTCTGACTTCCGGCTTCGCTTCTGCCGGTTTTTCAGGTTCAGGTTTTCTGACTTCCTGCGCTTCAAACGGTATTGTGCTTGTGCCCGGGGGCTTCTGTTTTGTTTCGGCTTCCCGGATCAGCTGGTCTGTATCAAAGCGGATCGGCTCATAGTATTCCTGTCTGGCCTGGGCGACCTCCACTTTCGGCGCCAGTGAAGTGCCGGCCAGGGCTTTGCGCACATTGTCTTTGATCAGATATTCAAGCTGGATTTCCTTTGAAAGTCTGACCTCCCACTTGGAAGGATGAACATTGACATCAAGAAGATGGGGATCCATGGTAATCTGCAGGACGCATAAAGGATATCTGCCTTTGACGATGAAATCCTCATAGCCGTCCTGAATCGCTTTGTAGAGTTTATATGTTCTGACCATTCTCTGGTTGAGGAACACATACATCATGGAACGGGAAGCTCTTGTGATCATCGGCTTGATCAGATAGCCGGTCACTTTATAGTCATAATCCTCAAATGATACAGGGATGGCGTTTTCGGCTGCCGCTCTTCCCGCCACCTGGTAGATAACTTCAAGAAGATTGCCCTGTCCGGTTGTGCGCAGGGCGTCCCTGCCGTCGGAAATCAGATGGAACGAGATTTCCGGATGCGAAAGGGCAAAGCGGCTTATCACATCCTGGATCAGTGAGGCCTCATAGGAGCCCGAGCGCATGTGCTTGAGTCTGGCCGGGGTGCGGTAGAACAATCCCTCGACCGTGATTTCTGTTCCCTGGTTGCAGGGATAGGCACTGACGGAGGAAACCTGTCCATATTCGATGACGATCTTTGTGGCGTCGGTTCCGTCGCTTGTGATCATTGTCACTTTGGCAACAGACGCGATGGAAGGCAGCGCCTCACCGCGGAAACCGAGTGTGTGGATTGACCACAGATCATTCTGGGTTCTGATTTTTGAAGTCGCGTGGCGCTGGAAAGCCATCTGGGCGTCATCGGCGTCCATACCGATGCCGTTGTCACTGACGGTGATTTTCGATATACCGCCTTCCTCAACAGAAATATCGATGCGGGTTGCCCCGGCATCAATCGCGTTATCCACAAGTTCCTTTACCACTCCCATCGGCCTTTCCACGACTTCGCCGGCGGCGATCATGTTGGCGGTCTGGGAGTCAAGCTGTTTAATTCTTCCCATAGTTATTCACCTGCAACTTATTATACAATATTGTTTGAAGAAAGAGGTTTTATGCGTCTGCTTGAAGAATACAGAGAAGAAACGGTCATCAACCGCTCACGGTTTATCGCCTGTGTGGACAGATGTGAAACGGAAGAGGAAGCCAGAAAATATATTGATTATATCCGGAAGGAATTCCCTGACGCCACCCATGTCTGCACCGCCTATGTCTGCGGTCCCAACAGTATGGTCCAGCGTTCCTCCGACAACAAAGAGCCTTCCGGCACTGCCGGCGTGCCGATGCTGGAAAGCATCCGCAAAAGCGGCATCCAGGACGTCTGTGCCTGTGTGGTCAGGTACTTCGGCGGCGTCAAGCTGGGAGCCGGCGGTCTGATCAGAGCCTATTCAGGCGCAGTGGCGGACGCTCTGGCCCACGCGGCAAAAACGGAAGATGTTCTTTTCGATGAATGGAAGATTGTCTATCCTTATGATCTTACCGGCACACTGGAAAACTGGCTGCGCCGCAATACAGACATCATCAGCCAGGAATACGGGGAAAAAGTCACCTGTGTTGTCCAGACAGAACGCAAGGATATTGCGGAAACGGTCAGGGATTTCTCCAGGGGATCCGTTGAGCCTGAATTCCTGCGGGAAGTCGTCCGTGAAAAGCTTATAGAAAATGAGTGAGGGGTTCCTCACTCATTTTTAGGTATCAGCATGATATCCATGTCGCAATCCCCGATGACACCGGGAACTTCGCCGGATGATGTGTACTGCCACATTGAGAATTCATAGGGATAGCGGGGATATGATCCGTATTCCGCGACCCAGGTATCGAACTCCTGAAGGTATTCGGTAATGAATAACTCTTCAAACAGCATGGTGCTGTTATAGACCATCGGGGTGTAGCCGGCGTTCTGCACACGGTGCAGGAATGTGACCGCGCATTCGGTTTTTTCTTCTCTGGAAAGAGAGAGGATTCTGCCGTTTTCGCCGGTTTCGGATTCTTCCATATCGAAGACAACAGGCAGATCTATGGTATAGCCTTCGATCTGCTTCAGGGTGAAGTCCGCTTCCTCCCTGGCTTCTTCGGGATTAATGGCCTGGGAGTAGAAATAGACTCCGACAAGGATGCCTCTTTTCTGCGCTTCCTGTATGTTGTAGTCAAAATACTGGTCTTTGAAGATCAGACCGGTTTCATAGCCGCGGTATCCGCATCTCAGCATGGCGAATTCGACGCCGGCTTCCTTGACCGCGTCCCAGTCGATCTGTTCCTGATGATGGGAAACGTCAATGCCCTGCATGGAGACGTAATTGTCATCTTCATAACGGGCAAACCATCCGTCCCACTCCACATTGTCCCAGTCATATGTATTTGTATAATAGGGCGTCTCGATCATCCGCTCTTCCATTTCATTGCGGGCGATTTCCTGCTCGCGCAGCTTCAGCCCGAGAGCCGTAAGGGCAATCAGTAAAATGGAGAGGATCAGCGACAGCGCCACCGGACTGCTGACTTTCTTTTTTCTTCTGGTTGTTCTGCGTCGTGACATATTTAACAGTTTAACAGAAAGCCCCGCCCTTTGGTATGGAGGCGGAGCGATGATAAGAGATTCTTAATAAGGCATGAAGCTGTTTGTGACAGCCCATGAGAGTGAACTGAGGGCAATGGCACTCAGCACGGAAAGCAGGATTGCGAAGAGCACTGTCTTGAGCCAGGGGTTCATTTCCGAGGCGTAGCGTTCCATGGCGTAAAGATATGAGATAATCGCTCCTGCCAGCAGGAACAGCCTGAACAGAATGATGAAGGCGTTGAGTCCGAAGACGCCGAAGATGCCGGATAACAGAATCAGGACAGAAGGCACCAGAAGCAGCTGTGCCATTCCCGAAACGCCTTTGGTCATGTTGAAGTCTTTCCTCTGAACCAGATAAAGAATGGTTAATGTGGAGGCGCACAGGATCATGGCCGCCAGAATTCCATAAGAGAAACCGAAGGAAACCCAGCAGGCAATCACTGTCAGTAAGACCACCGTCAGACTGCCGTATAGGGACAGTTCCGTTTCCGCGAACGGGTTCTTCAGAATATTGAGCAGAGGCAGGAAATCCTCTTTTGAAATATTGATCTTTGTCTCTTTCAGACGGGCTGCCTGTTCCTTTACAAACCCGACGGGCTGCGTTTCCTCTTCAATTGCGAGGGTTTCGCCGCAGTATCCGCAGAACAGACTTTCGTCCGGAAGTTCTTTTCCGCAGTTTTTGCAATACATACATAACTCCTTTGTCCTGTTTATTTTAACACCTCAGAACAAAAGCGTATGGACAACTCTCTTAATATGCACTCTCTCATGGTATAATCCAGCCATGGCAAGATTAAAAAAACAGGCAATATGGACCATCAGCGCGGCGGCGCTGATCGCGGCAGCCGGAGGCGGCTGGTTCGCCTATGACCATACAAAGAAATCAAAAGCGTTTCAGGAAACGATGGATTCGCTGGTTCTGGAGGTCAATGAGGATCTGCTGAATGTGGAATACGGCAGTGACTTTGATCAGGAAAAATTCATTGTCTCCAATACAGGCACTCTTGAGACGGAAGGAAGCGTGGACCCTATGACAATCGGTGATTCCGAACTGAAAGTCCGCCTTTCTGAAGAAGATCCGTATGGCAGAACGGCGGAAAAAGAGTTCAGCTACACCGTCCATGTGGAAGACACAAAAGCGCCGGAAATCCATTTGAAAGAAGAAAGTGTCTCTCTGTATACGGATGATCCGTTTGATCCATATGAAAACGTGGAATCCGTCAAAGACCCGGTCGACGGAGATTTGAAAAAAGCGGAAACAGCGGACAAAGGCAGCTGGACGATCACAACAGATTTCGATTCATCCGCGGCGGGTGAGTATACAGCCACTGTAACAGCCATGGATGTTAACGGGAATCAGGCGGAAGCTTCCTTCACTGTCACCGTGGAGGAAAGACCTCTTCTCGACTTTGATCCGGTGCCGGGCGTGGCGGGCTATCCTTATTACATCCGCATCAACCGTGCTCTCAATGTCGTCAATGTCTACGCGATGGATGAAGACGGCTATTATTCCGTTCCTTATAAAGCGATGGTATGCTCAACCGGCGACGCGACGCCGCTTGGCACATATAACACAACCGCCCAGTACAGATGGCTCTCACTCTTCGGCGGCGTCTACGGACAGTACGCGACCAGAATTGTCGGCCACATCCTGTTCCACTCTGTTCCTTACTTCTCCGAGAATCCGGCGGATCTGGAATATGAAGAATACAACAAACTCGGAACAGCCGCTTCAATGGGCTGTATCAGACTGTGCGTCAGGGATGTGCTGTGGATCTATGAAAACTGTCCGGTCGGCACAACCGTGGAACTCTATGATGACTTCGACTATCCGGGTCCTATGGGCAAGCCGGAGCCGCTGACCATTGACATAAACGACGAAAGAAGAGGCTGGGATCCGACGGACCCTGACCCAAATAATCCCTGGAACAGTTAACATGGAGAACCTGTGAAGGTTCTCTTTTTCGTATTGAAAAAGCATCCGGAAATAAAACCCGGATGCCTCAGTGATGTTGATTACTTGTAGCTGTCGTAGGAGAACTGTTCATACACATGGGATACAGGTGTATGTTCCTCGATGGATTTGATTGTCTCGGCAACCATGTGGGCGATGGAGAGAACCTTGACCTTGGTGGTCTGGGCTTTCTTTTCCTCACTCATCGGGATTGTGTCGGTGACGACGATTTCCTTGATGACGGAATTTTCGATCTTGTTCAGAGCGTCACGGGAGAAAATCGCGTGTGTGATGCCGACATAGACGTCTCTGGCGCCATAGTTCTTCAGAATCTGGCAGCCGGCGACGAGTGTGCCTGCTGTATCGCAGATATCGTCGACAACAATGCAGATCTTGTCTTTGACATCGCCGATAACGTTCTGGGCCTCAACCATGTTGGGCTTCGGTCTTCTCTTGTCGATAATCGCGATCGGAGCGTCGAGCATGTCAGCCAGTCTTCTGGCTCTGACAACGCCGCCGTGGTCAGGTGAAACAACAACGACTTCATCAGCCGGGAAGTTCTGATCAACGAAGTATTTGCCGATCATCGGAACAGCTGTCAGGTCATCGATCGGAATGTCGAAGTAGCCCTGGATCTGGGCTGCGTGCAGGTCGAATGTCAGGATACGGTCAGCGCCTGCTGTAACGAGCAGGTTTGCGACAAGCTTGGATGTGATCGGCTGACGGGGCTTCGCCTTGCGGTCCTGTCTTGCGTAGCCGTAGTACGGCATGACGATGTTGATGGTGCCGGCACTGGCGCGCTTGCAGGCATCGATGCAGACAAGAACTTCCATCAGGTGTTCTGTAACAGGTGTGCATGTGGACTGGATGATGAATACATCACGGCCGCGGACGGACTGCTGCGGTTCAACGATGATTTCACCGTCGGCGAAATGTTCAACCTTGATTTTGCCGAGCGGCAGACCGAGTTCATCACTGACTGCGTTTGCGAGTTCGACGTTTGATGTAAGAGCGAATACGACTGCTTCCTTTATCATTTTTTGCCTCTTTCCTTCTGAATCGCCTATAGTTAAACAGTTTTAGTGTCTTTCGTCAAGGTTACGGACCTCAATCTCTCAAAAAAGTGGAAAAAGCCAAACATGAAGAATGGCTTTTGTTATTTTCAGTCTCTGTTTTTCAGATATTCTTCAGCCCCGGCAAGTTCCGCCTTGTCATTGCAGCCCTGGACTTCCTGCCAGTCAGAGGCAGTCAGTGCTTTGACTGTATGTCCAAGACGGTTCATGATTTCCACCAGGTCGGTAATGTAGTATTCATGCTGGGCGTTGTCGTTGGTCAGTAAGCCGAGGCCTTCCCAGAGGGACTCGTTGTTGAAGCAGTAAATGCCCATGTTGACTTCACGGACTTCCTTTTCTTCCTCTGTCGCGTCTTTGTATTCGACAATTTTACTGACAGTGCCGTCGGCGTTGCGGATGACACGGCCATAGGGTCTTTCTTCCGGCAGTTCCGCCGTCAGGATAACCATGTCGGCGTCTTCGCAGGCGTCATAAAGAGCCTTGTAGGTGGAAGGACGGACACAGGGGCAGTCGCCGTTGGCAACCAGGGTCAGTCCCTTTTCGTCTTTTAACGCCGTCGCCTGCATGACCGCGTGGCCGGTTCCCAGCTGCGGTTCCTGAACAGCGAACTCGCATAAGCCCTTCATCTGTTCCTCAACCAGTTCATGGCGGTAGCCGACGATAATCACAATTCTTTCCGCGCCCGCTTCTTTGATTGATTCATAATCTCTTTCAATCATTGTTTTGCCAAGGATCGTGTGCAGAACCTTGGGCAGGTCGGACTTCATGCGGGTGCCTTTGCCGCCGGCCATAATCACTGCGTTTCTCATAGTCTTTTACTCTCCCGTATATATTCTCGTCTTTCTGACAAAGTATTTCTCATCCCTGAGCTTCTCCATCGAAGCATCGAGCAGTTCTGTGTTTCTTGTGATGCCGAAGACTGTGGATCCGCTGCCTGACATCAGAACGCCGTCAAATCCCATGGCGGTCAGCTTTTCCTTGACCACCCGGATTTCACTGACCAGCTGCACCGCTGCCGGTTCAAGGCTGTTGCCGAGATTTGAGACAACGCCTTCATAATCATTCATGATCAGCGCGTTCATGAGGGCCATGCAGTCGGGGTGGTCGTTTTCCTGGCTGTCGACGATTTCGAAAGCCTCTTTTGTAGAAACGCCCTTACGCGGTTTGACCAGCAGGATTTCAAAATCCGGATCACAATGGAACGGCATGATTTTTTCGCCGATTCCTTCCACCAGGGCCGGACGGTTCAGGATGCAGAAAGGCACGTCTGCCCCGACCAGCTTGCCCGCTGCGATCAGCTCCTCCTGAGGCAGATTCAGCCGGCACATGCGGTTGATCATGCGGATCGCGGCAGCCGCGTCCGCGCTTCCTCCCGCCAAGCCTGCCCTGGTCGGAATGTGCTTGGACAGACTGCAGGCAAATTCAGCCATGACGCCATAGCGTTCCTGCATCACACGGATTGCCTTAATGATCGTGTTCTTCTCATTGACCGGCAGGTAGCTGCGGTTTAACGCCAGTGAGGTTTCATCTGCGAAATTCATTTCCAGAATATCGTAGAAATTGACCGGCACCATGATCATTTTGAGTTCATGGTAGCCGTCATCGCGTCTGCCGACAACATCCAGGCAGAGATTGATTTTTGCGTATGCGCGCTCTTTCATATGAGTTCCTCGTATATCTTCCGCAGTTCATCCACGCCAAGCTGCTGGGCTCTTCTGCCCGGATCAATGCCGGCTTTTTCAAGCACATCCTTCGCTTTTTCAGCGTCCTGCAGATATTCCCTGAGATTGTTGTAGATGGTTTTTCTTCTCTGTTTGAAGCAGGCTCTTACCAGATCAAAGAACTCCGTGAGTTCTTTCTGTGAAATGGAGCTGTCCTTCCGTGTGAACTGGATGATGACCGAATCCACCGCCGGAGAAGGATTGAAGGAGCGGCCCGGAACGGTAAACAGTTTCTTCACATCGAAAAGATACTGTCCTTCCGCGCTTAAGGCGCTGTATTCAGGATCGGAAGGCTTCGCGGCGAATCTGTCGCCGACTTCCTTCTGCACCATGACGGTGATATATGCGATGTCAGGACATTCGAAGATCCTGAAGAGAACCGGGGTTGTTATGTAATAAGGAAGGTTGGCGCAGACGGAAACCGTGCCGTACTCTTCTTTGAGTTCGCTGACTTTGGCGCTCAGATCGCATGTCATGAAATCCTGCAGAAGAATCTCGACATTGTCACATTCAGAAAGGACGTCTTCGAGAACAGGAATCAGGTTCTCGTCGATTTCGTAGGCAGTGACATGTTTTGAATATTTCGCCAGCTGCTCGGTAAGACCGCCGATGCCGGGACCGATTTCGATCACAGCCCCTTCGCAATGGGATTCTTTCGCGCATCTTTCCACAATCACCGGATCCACGAGAAAATTCTGGCCGAAATTTTTTTTCGCCCTTAATCCGTATTGTTCAAGGATCTCTTTGGTACGTGATGGTGTGGAAATTGCCCGTTTACTCATTTTCTTCCAATACCTTTCGAAGTTCTTCTTTTGTAATGCCCAGGCAGTTCAGCCTGTTTTTCATGGTTTTCGCGCTGCCGAAGCCGATATGCAGAAGGCGTCCTGCCTTCTGGCGCAGCTGTGCGCTGTTTTCACCGCCGAGAAGCCCCAGCTCACTCATATCTATAAAGGTGATGGTCTCTTCCGGTCTGTCTTCATAGACAACCAGGTTTTCCAGCGCTTCCTCCAGATCTTTCTGTGCGGCGTGTTCGACGCCGACTTTCTTGTCTGTTCTTGCGGCAGCCTTGTCGATAAAGGCGTTTTCGCAGCCGGGAACCAGCCGGTTGATTTCATTCCGGATGCGGTTGCCCGGGGAATCGGGATCAGTGAAGATGATCACGCCTCTTTTTTCTTTTGCGGCGCGGATTTCCTCAATGACATTTTCACCAAGGGAGGTTCCTCCTGTTTCAATTGTATCGCAGTCGAAGTATTTCTTTAAGGCTGCCGTGTCATGGCGGCCTTCAACCACGATTAACTGCCGGATGCGTTTCATCGGCAGCTCCCCAGAAATCTGTCCCAGTTGGCGTTGATCACGGAAGCCATGTGTTCTTCGGTTGTGTTTCTGACTTCCGCCATTTTCTTGACGATCAGCGGAATATAGGACGGTTCATTCCGTTTTCCCCGATAGGGAGTCGGCGCCATATAAGGGCAGTCGGTTTCGGAAAGCAGATAGTTTTCATCAATTGTGGAACAGACTTCCACTGAATGGCGTGCGTTTTTGAATGTCAGAGCGCCGCCAAGGGCGATATAATAGCCAAGCTTTGTAAACTCTTTTGCCATTTCCTTTGTGCCGGAGAAGCAGTGAAGAAGTCCTTTCCAGTGATGCGCCTTCATGATATCAAACGTATCCTGCATGGCGTCTCTTGAATGGACCAGAATCGGTTTATTGATTTCTTTTGCCAGCTCGATCTGGCGGATGAAGACCTCTCTCTGAAGCGCTCTGACTTCCGGATCTTTTTCCCAGTAATAATCCAGACCGATTTCACCGACGCAGGAAATCACCGGATCTTTAACAGTCTCTTTGAATTCCTCCCACATTTCATCCGTAAGGTCTTTGACATCTTCCGGGAAGATGCCGGCGGCGACCTGGAAACGTTCGGGATCTTTCTTTGCGAATTCAACAGCTTTTAATGTTTCTTCATGGGAAAGGGTGATGATCATGATGCGGTTTACGCCGGCGTCTGAACATCTCTGCAGCATTTCCTCAAAATCTTCCGCGTAATCATCTGACATGATATGCGCGTGGGTATCGACATATGTAAGTTCACTCATAGTTATTTTCCTAAACAGAAACGTGAGAAGATCTCATCGAGAAGATCGTCACGTCCGGATTTTCCGGTGATTTCACGGATGGCGTGCCAGCTCTTCTGCAGGTCAAGCGTCACCAGGTCGAGTTCCATACCTGCTTCAAGAGCGCTGACCGCGTCTTTCATGGCGGATTCCGCCTGAATCGCAAGACCGATCTGCCTTTCATTGTTGAGGGTATCCTGGGAAGCGGCGTATAATTCCGTTTCGTATTTTTCCCGGATTGCCTCAATGAGAGGGGCGATGTCATGGTTCAGGGCAGAGATGGATAAGTCATATTCTTTGTCAGCGCTGTCGTTTTTGTTGTAAACAACGATGCGCTGTCTGCCTTCAGTCATTTCCAGAAGCTTCTGATCTTCCTCATTGAGTTCCTGACTCGCATCAAGCACAAGAATGATCAGCTGCGCTTTGTTCATGGCGTCGATGGAACGCTGGATTCCGATCTGTTCCACCCTGTCCTCGCTTTCTCGGATGCCGGCGGTGTCGATCAGGTTCAGGGTAATGCCGCCGATGCGGACCGTGCCTTCGACCAGGTCGCGGGTTGTGCCGGCGATTTCAGTAACGATCGCTTTGTCTTCTTCCAACAGTGCGTTCAGCAGGGAGGATTTGCCGACATTCGGTCTGCCCAGAATGACGGTATCGATGCCTTCCCTTGCGATGTGGGCCTTCTGCGCGGTTTCGATAATTTCATGGATATCCTTCAGCCACTTCAGAGAGGAAGGAAGGATTTCCTCGTCTGTTAACTGACGGACGTCATCATATTCAGGATAATCAATGTTGACTTCAATGTTGGCGATGATCTGTGTGAGCTCTTCCTCGAGCGGTTCGATCAGTCTTGTAACGGATCCTTTTAAAGAATGAACGGCGCTTCTGGCGTTGGTTTCATCCTTTGCCTTGATCAGGTCGTTGACCGCTTCCGCCTGGGAGAGGTCCATCTTTCCGTTGAGGAACGCTCTTTCGGTGAATTCCCCTCTTCTTGCCGGTCTGACGCCTGTTCCGTAAATCAGAGCCAGAATTCTTCTGGTAATGTAAACGCCGCCATGGCAGCCGACTTCGATCACATCTTCGCCGGTGTAGGATTTCGGCGCTTTGAAAACAGAGACGAGGACTTCATCCACAGGCTCACTTCCGTCATAGACAGTGGCGTAGTGAATGGTGTATCCTTCTGCCTTTGAAAAATCTTTGTGCGTCAGTTTTCCGATGGCGTCCAGCGCCTCATCACCGGAAATTCTGATCATGGAGACAGCCCCCATTGCGTCGGCTGTCGCGATTGCGGCAATCGTATCTTTGAACATTGGTTTACTCCTGCGTTTAAGTTTAGCACAAACAGCCATCGCATTCTGTTTTTCAGTGAATTCCGCACACAAACAAAGGCACATGGATTCAGGAAACTGCTTTTTGAAGGAATCCTTCGCATATATGATGAATTCAATCCCGGTGCGACTGCCGCTCAGCCGAAGACATAATCTGATAGAATGAACATAATGAAGCACATCGAAACAGAAATCAAAACATTCTCACTGCCGGTCGAAAGGAGACTGCTTTTCAAGGAGGAATGCCTGCGGGAAGCACGCCGCATTATTGCCGAAAGAAGGATTGAGCACATGACGGAAAAACAGATCGCCTCCGAACTGTATTTTCATACTGTCGTCTGGCACGTTTGCGGGTACATGCGCCGCTGGCATATTGATCTCAGCAGAATCCAGAACCACGCTGATCCGATTGATATAGCCGATTTCGGAGATACTCTCTTCCGCCGGTTCTGTTTCCGTCTGTTATGGACCCTGCCGGGATATCGTATTTCCAGGAAATGACAGTCCTCCGCGGACTGTTTTTTAAACTGAAAAGAGTTCTTTGGCAAAAGATTCCGCCTCAGCGGTCTGTGCTATGATAGCGGTATGGGAAAAATACAGCTGAAGGATGAACTGATCAAAGGAATGCATTCTCTTGGATACGAAACATATCTTCCTGTTCAGGAAGAGGTGATCCCGGTGATCCAGAGCGGAAAAGACTGCCTTGTGCAGGCGGAAACAGGCGCCGGGAAAACGGCGGCGTATCTGCTGCCGGTGCTCAATGATCTTTCACCTTATACAGAAAAACCGGAAGCTCTTGTCATCGCTCCGACCAGGGAGCTGGCTGTGCAGATTCAAAGGACAGCTGAAAAGCTGTCTGCTTTTGCAAAGCTCCATTGTGTCTGCGCGATCGGCGGACTGGATATCGAAAAGCAGGAAAACGCCCTGAAACATTATCCCGCCATGGTCATCGGCACACCGGGAAGACTGTGCGATCTTTTCAGGCAGTCGCTTCTGGATCTTTCTTGTCTGAAATATCTGATTCTTGATGAAGCGGACCAGATCGCCTCAACCGGACAGGCACAGGAACTGCGCTTCCTTCTTGAACAGATCAGCGATGTGCGGACGGTCTGTCTTTCCGCCACCGTGGATGAAACCGTTCAGTCCGTTTTCCGCAAAGACTATGAAAAACTGATCTTCAATGACAGAACAAAAGTGAACCGTGCCATTGAAGAGTATTATCTTGTGACTGAAAACAAAAACAAAGCGCTTTATGAACTGCTGGAACACACGGAAATCACCAGCGCCATTGTCTTTGTCAATTACAGAAGTTCCGCCAGAAAAATCAGTGAACAGCTGCAGAAGAAGAATATTCTTTCCGCTTCTTTCTCAGCGGATGATGAAGAAAAGAAACGGTTAAGAATCCTCAGAGATTTCAAAGACGGAAACATCCGGATTTTATGCGCGACCGACGCCATGGCAAGAGGCATCGACATAACGGATGTCTCCCATATCATTCATTATGATCTTCCCATGGATCTTTCCACTTATGTGCACCGCTCGGGAAGAACAGCACATCAGGGCAATACAGGCATTGTCATTACATTGATTGAAGAAGCTGAACAGGAAACAGAAACAGCGCAGAAAATTCTGGCTTCCTCACAGCCATGGCAGATCAATTCTTCTGTTCATTGTGATCTGAGCATTCCGCTGAATAAAAAAGAAACAGGAACAGAGAACATTGTGCAGATCATAATCCGGGGCGGGAAGAATGAAAAACTCCGGCCGCGCGATGTGGCAGGAGCTTTATCAGCTGTGATGGATTTTAATGAGATCGGCACAATTGAAATCCAGGACCGTTATACAGTGGTCACCATCCTGAATCATGACTCCTCCATCATTGATCAGCTTGACGGACTTTCCGTCAAAGGAAAGAAAAGAAGGGTTGAGCTCTGGAAGAGGTAATCATTTTCTTCCGAGATATTTCTTTTTCATGGCAGGACCGCCGATGGTAATCACAGATACCAGGGCAGCGGTCACGCCGATTGCGAACAGTTCACTCATGGCATCTCCTTTAGTTAGCTATAACTAACTATAATATAGCACAGCTTCCCTCTTTTTTCACGTATGATCATCTTAACCACTTACTCTTTCCGATTGTTCAATCATATTTTCTTTAGTCCCTCGTCGAATTCTTCGCCAATACCCAAATAAAGAAGTGAGCCGATTTCCCATGTAATCAAAACATGAGATAAGGCTCACTTTCAGAATATTTCACCATTGCCGTTTGAACTGTCGCTGCGTTCAAATGGCCTCCTGATCGTCATACTGTATGCAGGTTTATTATTTCCTTTATGAATGTAAGGACGGATTCTCACAGGCACTTCAATGTATTCACCTACTTCATAATATGAACCCGGCGCATAATCATCAATGTAATAGCTTGTTCTGGATTCATCATCATAAAACGTATATGTCACTACCTCTGTCTGCGGATTGTCTTTGGGTACCATCCGCTTTCTCCTTTCTTCAATGACTCCGCAGAAATAAATGCCGGATTTCTTACTCGTTGTAATCGTCTCTGTTTTCTTCGTCATAGATGATGTCATCCTTTCCGTAAATTTCAAAGCAGCGTTCACGGTATTCATTCTGGTTTTCAATGAATTTCCGCATCAGCCCATAGAACCCTTTTCCAAGTCCTTTCACCCGCTTGAATCCGCAGATGTGATAGACATGTACCATTTCCTGAGTTGTCGTAATATTCATGGGAAGGATCTTTTTAATATATCTTCTGAAGGCAGGTTCAATCTCAATCAGCCTGTCCAGGGAAATATCAATAACCTCAGGTTCTTCAATACGGTATTTTTCGTAGTCAAATTCGTTTCCGGTTTTCTGTACATAATACAGAGCTGTGACTAACTTTCTCCCCAATGCGTTGGAAGCTTTCCTCCATTTTCCAGACCTGTGATAAAGATTCTCTGCCCATCTTCCAAACGGCTCATTCGCTCTGCTCAGAAGAGTGCCGGCACTTCTTACTATCGCTTCATGAAGTTCCTTGTTTCCTTTCCTCTTCTTACCGCTGACAACCTTTCCGGCACTTGTGGCAGCACTTGGGTCAAATCCGCAATAGGCAATGCATTTCTCATATGAAGCGAAACGATGTGCCTCCACAATGTATGTCAGCCATATCACGGCTGTATATTCACCAATCCCAGGAACAGTACACAGCAGGGAAATCATTTCTTTCCCATCCAGTTCTGTGTCTCCGCATTTCCACATCATTGACTCGATCTTATCGCGGATCTGCTGAAGATACTCTTCACCCAGTTCCTTGTACCTGTCCCATTCCTCATAGCTCTTTTTCAATATGACCTTTACTTCCAAAGGAATGAAATCATTTGTTTTCCCGGGCTCCATAGCCGGATGATCTGATAACTGATCCATGACATGTTCACGTACACTCTTGTTCTTTGTAACACTTCCATCCCGGCCGATATTCACGCCGAATCTGAGCAGTTCGCTGTTGATATTATTGCCGATCTGAGTGGCACGCCTTTCGCAATGCCGACGCTGCTGGAGTAAGGTCCTTAAGACATTGACATCATCAGAAAATATAAATGATTCAGGCCACACTCCCATCAGGGCATTCTGGCAAAGAACATATGCATCAATACGGTCCGACTTTCTTCTTCCTGCTTTTGCGATAGATGGATTGATAACAATTGGAATTCCGCCCCATGCCTTCAATAACGGGTGATGATAATTCCCGGTGGACTCACACGCATAACGCAGCCTGTCGGGATCAACATCGACATGGGGATCAGAGAACGATTCAATCATTCTGATGATCAGCTTCTTCGCATCACAAAGACTGTTATAATCTGTATCACACTGAAAGTGATATTCTTTCACGCTCTGACCGACACGGATCATGACACTGACCTGAATAAAGTCCCGATGCACATCGCAGCCGATGGACCATGAATAGGCAGGTAAAACCACATTGCCTTCATAATCCTTCAGCTGAAGTTCTGTCTGCCTGCCGTCATCAAAGACTTCACCAGTTTCAGGATCAACTTCATACTTGAATAAATCAGCTTTGACTGTTTTGTCAGGTCTGGCAGAACGCATAAGAAAACCACCTTCCGATAAAGCCTCCATATCTGCAGGAGTATAAAACTGTGACGTGTTTCAATAAAATACATAACGCAGTGACAAACAATACCGCAACTTACTGCTAAAATATAAACAAGGCGGTACGCAGACAAAATCTCTTTTAGGAATATCGCACAGCTACTCATGGGTAAAACCGACAAACCGCCGGCCTCAGACTAAAGAAGAACGTTCAAAGACGTTATAGGAAAATGGGAGGCTCTAAACGTGCTCAGCGCATGCACGCGTGATTATTATACATAGACAAAATATAATCGTCAATATATAGAAAATGACATACTGGTAAAAATCATGAAAATAGAAGTCACTGATAACGAAGTGTTAAACAACATATTAAATCTTATGAAAATAAAAGGAGTCAGACAAACAGATCTGGCCCGTTATCTGGGAATCTCAAAAAATGCAATAACACAATGGAAAACCCATGTTTCAAAATCATATATGAACTACCTGGATAAACTGGCAGAATACTTTGATGTGACTCCCGAAGAAATATTGCGCACTAACAAAGACGATATCTATGAGTCTCATCTCACACTTGATGAGCAGGAAATCATCCGATATTACAGAGTTCTTCCAGACAATACCAAGTCGATTGTCTCTCAACTACTTTCAACCTTATCTTCTTCGCAAAACTGATTATTAAACTCACTTCTTAAAAGAG
>CACYNH010000008.1 GCA_902775735.1 uncultured Erysipelotrichaceae bacterium | reverse complement strand
GAAGTTATTCTTCAATATTCTTTATGATTTTTGCTGGGTTTCCTGCAATCACCACATGATCAGGAAAAGATTTAGTTACTACAGAAGCAGCAGCGATTACCGTGCTATCTCCTATGGATACACCCGGAAGAATCGTGACTCCACCGCCGATCCAGACATTATCGCCAATGGTGACCGGCTTAGGGATACCAATCTTTTCTCTTCTTGATTCTGCGTCCAACGGATGACCGATTGCATATATACAGGTTTTAGGTCCGATCATACAATGTTCTCCAATCCGAATCGGAGCTGCATCCAGGAACACGCAGTCAAAGTTTATGAACAAGTCATCGCCCGCAAAGATGTTATATCCGTAATCACAATGGAACGGGGACGAGAACAGAGGATACGAGCGTTTTTCTTATCCTCCATGAGCTGCGGGTCATTTGTAAAAAAAGATTCTCCATTTGTCATTCTTTCTCGTTCAGTTTTTCTGCAATTTTCCATCATTCCCTCCACAAATCCCGATCTATCGGGATCTCTTCAAATTGCGGCCTCTCAGTAACCAATTCAAACCTGAATCTCTTACTGCAGCTTTTTTCTCATCACAATCGTTGATCCGTTCCTTGAATGTTCCGCAAAGCCTGCCTTCTCATATAACCTCGCAGGACCGGTAAAGGCAAGAGAAGCCTGTGTATTTTCTGCCGGATATCCCTCCGCATACTCATATCCTTCCTTAAGTGCATCGGTGCATACCCTGTTCAGAAGCTGTGCCGCGATTCCTTTGCCACGGTACTTTGGACTGATCTCAAAGCATACAGCTGATTTAACCTGCCCCTCACACTCACACTCCAAAGCAGCATGGTCTTCCGGCAGATGATCAATGTCAAACTCGCCGACCCGCTCATAATTCATTCTGTCGTTTGCGTTGCACCATCCAATCGCAATCCCATTGTCAAAGGCGAGGTATCCGCGGATCCTGCCTGCCTGAATCATTTGGGCAGCCGACTCCCGCTGTGCCTTTTTCCACCCTTCATCACCTCCGCCGTAACGTTGTGCTTCTTTCCGCATCAGCCCGATTTCCATTGCGCTCATGTTAAACCCACAGCAATAACATGGATAATAAGGCGAACCGTCAGAGAAAGCACGGTGGTCAAAGAAGTCTAAATAATCTTCTATAAGATCAGGTTTTAATGCTTTGATTTCAATTTTCACGTTTCTCTCCTGAAAATCCGTATATTCAATGAGGATGAAGCACAAATATAAGAATTGCGGTCACAATAACAGTAAATACAGCAAACATAACAGTATATGCTTTTGCGTTCCGGCGTTGTCTTCACTCAGCGAATAACAAAGAGAAGCGACAATACCGGATGACATCAGCCCAAAGAAAAGAGATGCGCCGATATTCCCATAACCCCCATATAAAACAGGAAACCGGTCAGTATTGTGATTGTAATGATGATCACGCTGACACACTTTTCCTGGATCCGGCTTTTTTTGTCGGTTTCCACTGAATTCCTTACTATTTTCATAAAGTCATCTGTATCGGTGTGACATTCAGCTTTTAAGCCAGCTCCTTCCGCGTCATGTTCTGTTCTTTTCTTTTGGCGGCGATATATGTGCCGGATTCTTCGATATTCATCCTAAAACCCCTGTACAAAAACTTATCACTCAGGGAAGCATAAGGCAGCCGACGCATCGTTTACCTGCAGAAATATACAGCATGCAATCCAGGGATGACCAGCGGGTATATAGATGTCTTTTGTTTTTTCATATATTTTTTGAATTCCGGTTAAGAATTACCGCCATCTGATCAGTCGATGATCAGATATCAACAATCAGGATTCCTTCGTGATCAAAGGGAATCTTTGCGGCTGTCTGTCCGTCACGAAAATGGAAAGAGCCGCCGTGACTGACCGGATCGCTGCTGAGTGAATTGACCATCAGCACATTCCCTGCCGCAAAATCTGCCTGTGCGGCATATTCATCCAGTTCATTGTTTTCCCATTCTTCAACCGAGAAGTCGACATAAACCGGCCAGATCAGAAGGTGTTGTGTTGTGAACCGCTCAGGATAATCCCAGAGATCACCGCAGAGTGCAATCGTTATAGATTTGCCGTACAGCTCAAACGGGCCCGTTTCAGTTCCTTCGCAATAATGACTGTCTGTTTTGGAGTATTCTTTCCATCCCTTTGAGATGCGTCTGTAGTTATGCACAATCTCACCGTCTGATATGACAATGCAGGATGAGTAAAGTTTGTCTTCAGCCTTTTCAATATATCCTGTAATCAGAGACATGCCATACTGCAGCGTCCATCTGCGCAATTGGGAAATCTCTTTCGATGAAAGCTCCACAGCAATTTCCCTGTCTGCTTCATAATCCCAGCACAAAGAGTCAAACCCCTGCAGGAAAGCTTCCCCGAAGCAAAGCAGATCGGCTTTTCCCTTCATACGTTCCATAGCTTTGCCGATCTGGCTCATATTGAAAGCGGTATTTCTGTTTTCAAACAGATATGAAACAAGTCCGAGCCGCATACTGTTCCTCACTCATTTCCGGTTTCTTCAAACCTGCATCTGTCTGCCGGTTTCTTTGAGCATCTCATAATAAACGGCTCTCTTTGAAACAACATGCTTGCGCACCATCTTCATACCGAAATGCTCGTAAATCCGCACTTTCTTTTCATCGTCCGTGGTAAGAATCAATGGAAGTCCGAGCCGGTCAGATTCAGAAAAGGCATATTCCATCATCCGCCGCATACACCCCTGTCCCTGATATTCTTTCGCCACAGCGATGAATTCAATTTTGGCAAACGGTTTTTTCTGCCGGCTGAATTCTGAAGAGAGATATGTACCTGAATTCATGATCTCCCTGATATAGCGGATTCCCTTTTGAAGACCGAATGCCTTCAGCATCCGCCGGCCCTGCAGCAGGCTGCCGTGAAGATTTCTTTTAGTTTCAGGAGTTTCAAATATGAACCATCCTTCTTTGTTTTCACCTGCGCAGTAAAGAGACCCGTTTCTCAAGGCCGCCTCAAAATAGCCGCGGATGAGATGTGTGAAGTGTTCCCGGTCCAGATGTTCACACATTCCCAGATTGGTTCCGGTCATTTCATATTCAAGATAGCTGTCCGCCATTCTTCTGCATTCCGTTTCAATCTCTGCAGGATTCATTTCACATACTCTGGTTACCATACTCTTTACCTCAGCGGTATTCTTTTCCGGGTGTTCTTTATTTTCAGAACTGCTTATACAGGATTGGTTCAATTCTCCGGGACTGCCGTCTGTGTCCGCATGTGTTATTTCTTTCGCAGTTTCAGTTCAATCCTGCTTTTTTCCTTCAGTCTTTTTTCCATAACCTTTGCCCTGTCTTTCATTGAAAGCTGCAGATCATCTTCGCAAAACACAGTCCTGAGATCTTCCAGGGGTATCAGATTAACCGCCAGACAGAAAAGCGTTTTCCTGCGGCCGTCGTTGTATTCTTCCAGAAGCCTGTCAAACAGCCGGTGCTTTTCCAGCTGCTCAGCATTGTAAGCTTCCTCACCGATTCTCTTCATTTTATCCAGGTCAGCCTTCTGGTTCATATGCGTGATGAATGAATCATATTCATCGATATGCGCGTATTTCAAACATGGATATTCAGAACACTGAAAACAGTATTCCGGACTGCCATGTTCCTGGCTGCACCGCGCAATTCTGCATGACTGGTTTCCGAATCCGCATCCGCCGCAATGCCCGGAAATATGCATTGGACAAAGTCTGCAGTTCAGACCGCAGAGCGAACAATCCGGATTGTTTCTTGTAAATCCCTTCATGTCACCTCCATGAGAATGAATGATTCAGCGGTGTTCATCCAGTCTGAATCAGTAGAAGTCTTCGTATAATAATTAACCAATGTTTAATAATAAATGCATAAGGCTGCCGCAAGCATCACCATCATCAGATAGATGCCAATCTTAAACAAAGACGGCCTGTCTGTTAACATGTCTGCTGATGTCAGGGCACAGAACAAAAGAATGCCTGTGCCGCCTGTAATCTGTGCGGTGCTCATCAGTTTCCCGAAAACTGTTCTGTTTTATTCTGCTGTCTGTGCCTTATTGAACCATACATCCGGAGCTTTTATACAAATTACGCCAAGCACCGCAAGTACGCCTGCGGCAAATGCAACTGCAATAATCGCAGCAATCATTAATACTTCCTCCAAATACCGCAACTGAATGCTTTCTCTGCAAACATGACTTTGCTGTTTTCATTCATATCACATCCGGATTTGCCTGCTGACCCCTCAGCGCAAGCGCAAAAAGCGCATCGCTGCCAAAACGGTAAGACGCATCGCACACATAGCCCCTGAGCCAGAGGTCACCATCCACATTGCGAAGATAAAGCCCTTTGGGGAAATCGTCATCTCTTTCCAGCGGTTCTGAGAGGACTGTAACGGCCTGATCAGGTGAACTGTGCGTGCCGGTAAGTATGGAGTTTCTGCTCTGAGGCTGATCTGTCCATGCTAAGCGCAGGAAGTAACCTGTGTCCCAAGGACATGGGCAGTATTGTGTTTCCTTAATAAAGTGAATCAGTTCGTAAATGGAAGCTCCGCAGTTCAGCCCTAATTCCTGCAGTGAGACAATGGCTGTTGTCATCTCCTGCGGTCCTCTCGCAGAGAAACAGGGATGCGAAATGAACTGCTCAGCATAATGATTGATCTGAATACCGCGTTCTTTGAGCGTCTGAAGAGCCTGCGTTTCTGTGAGCGTCTCTCTTTTGATCTGAATCATCCGCATTTCCTTACCTCCCGGGATCCCGGCCGATCGGATCGTTTTATGATGCAATCTTTCAGTACCGGTTGCCATATTCCTTCCGCGCTTCCGCTGTATATTTGCTGATGAAATCAGTCTTTGCGTCTGTATATGCATCCCGGTTATGTTCATATTGTTCTGCAAGGCGCAGCTTCAATGTCTCATATTCCTTTGCCACTTCAGGATGATCATTGAGATAATCGCGGAAGTACAGTTCATCGTTATCTCCGGCATAGCGAAGATGGATATGATATACCTTATCCGCAAACCCGTTAACGGTATATCCCTTATTCAGCGAGATCCTCGGCTCTTCAGCGGACATGATGGTAAAACCGTTCTGTTCCAGGATTACTGCCATGGCTTTCATATCGCTGGATGCGGGTATTTCAATCAGCACATCCACGATATTCTTGGCCCGTATTCCCTGTATGGCTGTACTTCCGATGTGGCTGATCCGGTGAACAGGAAAGTCTTTGAGCAGATCATGAAGGCATATTTCAATTTCCTTATAGTCATCTTTCCAGTGATCATTATGCTCAACAAGGAAAATGGGAAACAGTTCCCACAGTTCTTCCAGAGTCATTTCCGATAATTCTTTTTTCATACATTTCAGCTTCAGACAGGATCAGGTGATTCCTGAATCCTTTTGAATTCCACGTTCTGTGGTTTAAGCGAGATCTTCCCGACCCTGTATCCATAATCTGCCAGTTCTTTCTTGTAATTCAGAAATGAATGGTAAAACGGGATACCTGCAATCTTCTCAATTTCCTGAAACGTCAGTTTAAAACTGTCCGTTCCGTTTTCCTGAATCCATTTCCATAACGGTTCGTATTTGCTTATAATGCACCTTATAAAACCCGGCTGACGGGCATCTGTTCAGATCGCTTCCGCCGCTTTGACCGCACCCGGACATGCATTCTTTCTGCTCTTTTCTCATCCGTCTTTGATATCTGCTCCAGGTAAGGTCTGACAAAGCCCGGCCTGCGCTTACCAAGGACACGGAAGATCTCCGGCGCTTCCATCCTTACTTTTTCATCTGCATCTTTCAAAAGCTCCGTAAATACCGGCATATGATCCTCAAAAATGTCAGGTGTGTTTACGGCAATGTTTTCCGATGCCCAGATAAAACTCAGCTTACCTTCGCCTCCTCATCAGCGGCAAAGCGGAACAGAGCTGTCCAATACGGTTCGATCACAGGATAGCTGCCACGTCCGATTCTTCCGAGGGCAGTAACAGCCCGCATTCTCAAAAGCGGCACCGGGCTGTCAAGGAAGGATGCGATCAGATTAGCGGCATCCTGAACAGCCAGAGGATATAAAAGCCCCATTTCACCAAGCAGCCAAATCGCTTTTGCCTGTATTTTCAGAGAATCATGGTTCAGAAGCGAGGAAACATACGTGATACTGTCTTTCCACGTCTCTTTTTTTGTCAGTACACCAAGTTCTTTATAAAGTTCTGATTCTGTCATTTCACTTGTCTCTCAAACCAGAATTTATCACTCAGTTATGTCTGTATGCGAATCCTGATCCTCATACCACTTTCCTACAGGATTGTCAGCATCCACCGGAATGGTTACTTCACATGCCCAGTCTTTTTCATACGCATCTTCTGTTTTTCTCATGCGCCAGTACTCCCGCCAGTAAGCCCACCAGCGCTTCACCGCAGGTTCGATCTCTTCTTCGGCGTACTTTCCTTTATGACCAACGACCTGAATCAGATCTCCGCCAACGATAAAACCGGCGCCTTCGCATTTTGCAGCAAGAATATGCTTCACCGAGGTGAAAGTGTCCTGATCAATGTAATTCTTTATCGGTACAATGTTTCGGTAACTGTTCAGAACTTCCTTTGCATATTCAATATCGTCAAATCTGAAACTATCTCTCAGTGATTTCTTAAGCGATATTACTTTATCCACACTGCTATGTTCGGCTTCTCGGGAAGAAATCTGATCCTGATCTCTGCTCCAACTTCAAGACCTCTCCCAAATCCGGGGTTGGATAGTTTGGCTTCTATCTTCTGTCCTCTCTCCGTATAGCAGACATAATAATTATAAGAAGTGTCGGTTCCGATGCCCTCATCTTCGATACGGGTTATAACTGCATCTGTCTCGATTCCCTTTTTCTTAATGTGATGAATATTGTAAAAAACATAACCAGCTCCAGCTATGAAGAGCAGGACGGCAATTATTGCAAAAGGATTCATATTAATTCTCCTAACAAATACTCACGGATTATCATCTCGGGAAACACGAATTTCACCTGTGAATCACACCTGCTTCCCTGTCATCTCTTTCTTCTCTGCAGGGCTGGCACTTAAGGTTTGAACAAACGCTGTCAAAGCCTCTGTTCATTTTCTCTGATTATCTTAGCGGATCGTTTCCTCAGTGCTGCGTACATAAACCACATCGCATGGAAGATCAGGATCATCAGAACCGCGTAGATTCCGGCGCGCAGATACTGGTTTTCCGGGAATAAAGGCATATCTAACCGCAAGAACAGGTAGTCGGACCCTGGGAACGCATCATTCAGGTAAAAAGCGGGAATCAGCATCAACATGAGCGCGCCAATACTGATCCAGATATCCCTGTAACGCGGCCTCATCCCGTGCACGATCATCATGTAGGCTGTGCTGAAGATCGGAATCAAATGCTCACCAAAGTACTGGTAATAGCGGTAATACGAGGGATCCACATCATTCAGAACTGTCTGGGGAATGATACAGGCAAGCGTTGCGCCGAAAAGAGTCACAAAAAAGTTGAAACCGAACAGCGTACGGTTTTTGCTGATAACCATATACATGCAGGAAATGAGTCCGATATCGCAAAGATGAAGCGGCAATTTCGACATCATCAGGTAATTCCCGCTGGTGTCTCCGACATACAGCAGCCAGACGAAGAAACTGAACTCCATGAGGAACATCGAAAAGGACAGCCATTGACGCAGGGTCTCTTCCCGTTCCCACGCACGGAGACCTTCCCTTTTCCTCCAGATGAATACCAGTGCGGCAGCGCACAGAATAACAGGGATGAAATGCATAAGACTGTAGGCGATGAACGCACCAGGACTGCCAAAACCGAAGAACCCGTCGGAATAGTAGGTGTAATCCCCGCTCATTGTCCTTTTACCTCCTTTTTATAGTAGGCGTCGACATATATCTTGCAAAGCTCTCCGAGCGGAAGACCGCTTTGGTACTTCTCTTCCATCATTGCGAGGAGCCTGCGCGGAACGATCAGTTCTCCGCCGAGGTCTCTGCTGCGGTTTCTTGCGGCAAGCGCCTTGATCGCGGAAGCAATGTCAGGACAATCGAAGTCATCAGCCGATTGGTAATAGGATACGGTCTGCTTTTTCCGCTTTTCATGAACTCTGTTATGCACAGCGCGCAGCAGCAACGCCACAACGAACGTAATCAGTACCATGCCGAGCACGACCAGCGGCAGAGGCACATACTGCGTAATATCACGGATTTGGTAGTGATCTCTCCAGCCCCCGTTTTCCTCCCCGATCACAAAGACCAGCACAAAATAAAAGGCTGCGTACAAGACGACCGGCGCGATCGCAAGGAACGTCGCGCGGAAGCTGACCTTGTGGTCCGAATTGATGAAAATGAACAGCAGGATCGCAATAATCGGGTTGATTGTATGGAAGAGGATGTTGTTTGAATACAGCATCATGCGATAGTAACTGGTCATCGGAGAAAGGATCGTGATCGCAATGAGGAACGTCAGCGCTACACCGGTGGTCGCTGTAAACAGCACGTTAACGACCCAGCGCGGCAAATGATAGTTGTTATAGCGCAATCCGTCGACGGCGTATGGAATACACAGCGCCGCGGCGATGCCTGCAAACATATTCGCTAGAATTGTGAACATGTGGTAAGACTTCCATCCAACCTCCTGAACGATTGCGTCCGGCGTGCTCAGCAGCTGGTCACACACTGCAAGATAGACTAGGAATGAAAGCAGCGAACAGGTAACGATCGCCGCCTTGCAGCGCATCCTGTTCGTTTTGATCGCATTTGACATATCTCTTTTACCTCCTTTGTCCGGAAAATCGTCCGCTCTTTAAAACAAGACTGAGCAGGCGATTGTATTTCATGTCACTCCCCATAGCATTTAACGGAAAGATGATTACTCGACAAATCCCGATTTATCGCTGTTTCTGGAAACCGTAAGTTACCGGTGAATATACATTCTTGACATTGTCTGCTCACCGTCTGATCTGACCATACAGAAAAACTCCCAGCCGTATCTTTCGTAAAAACCGGTATGATCCGTTACCAGATACACAGGCGAAATGCCTCTGATTCTGAGATCGCTGACCGCCATCTCAAGCAGGCGTCCGGCAATCCCTTTTCCACGGTATTCTTCTTCCGTATAGACAGCACATATATTTGGACTCAGGTCTTTTCTCTCATGAAAGTCATTCTCAATCACACCCAGTCCGCCGGCGATCGTATCTTCATCCATGCACAGATACCATCCGTATTCCGTTTCCATGCTCAGATAGCTTTCCATGCACTGTAAATAGGCTTCTATGGACACGCCCCATTTCCTGTGGAACCATTCCGCAGCTTTTTCTGTTAATGTGGGATCTTCCCTGAGTGTGATAAAAGAAAGTCTTGCCGTTTGCATCTGTGTTACTCCGGTTACCGTTTTGGGTAATGATTCTGTTCAGACCGTTTTTTATTTCTTTGAAGGCACGCCGATCACGACCGTGGTCGGAAACAGCGGGTATTTCTTCAGAAACTCAGAAGCTTTCATGACATGATTCCTTTTGCCGTAGACGGCGTTGAAGATCTGCACATGGGACGCGTTGAGTTTTCTGTAGGTGACATAGTGGGCTCCTCTTGAATGGGTATAGAGGATAATCCCGCTATCGGTTTCGTTGATCATTTTCAATGCGGCGCCGTTGACCGGCAGGCTCATTTTCACATTGAGTCCCTGCTGCTTTAACCAGATAAAAAGCGTAAAGAGATTCTGGCCCATGAGCTTACCCATCATGGAATGTTTCTCAAGGCCATGGGCACAGACTTCCATCTTTGTTTCCATGCCGTTCATCTTGAGCAAGTTGTAAGCGGAAATCCATCCGCATCCTTTCGCCTTTGTGTCAAACCAGCCGAACGGGATCTCCTTCATTCTTCCCTGGTTGATGATGAAGCCCTCATCATCAAAGACCGCGTCATTGAGAATGGCACGCCACGGTTCAATGACCTTGACATAGGTATCGCCTTCTCTGAGGTAGGAGTTGGATTCGTATACCGGAAAGAGGGTTTCATCAATCTGTTCAATGATGATCTTTTCCGGATGCATAAGCCGTATAATCCGTTCCGTAACCACGGCGAGAAGCTTTCTTCTCTGATCCGTTTTAGGCGCAAAGAAAATTCTGAGGATGGCGTCTTTGTCCTGAGGCCTGACATTGATGAGACCGCAGGGTATGGAGTCATGGCGGATGAGACGGACCATGCCGCCGTCATACTCTTTCAGGAAATCTTCGCTGTATGATTCCTTCCATGTTTCGGCAATGACGGTATTGCCGCGTAAGGTTAAAGGTTCCAGGCGGATCATTTGAGAACCTCCGGATGGTCTTTGAGACACTTTACAGCCTTTTCAAGAAGATCGGCGTCATTGTCATAAGTAACCAGCTGCCTTGCCTCATGAATGGAAACCCAGTGGATTTCGGAAAGCTCCTCCACCTGGACTTTTTCTTTTCCATGGGGATTGACGGCGATGAAATAGACCACTTCCTTATTCACGCCTTCCTTGGGCGAATAGCTCAGGCTGTGCCGGAAGATGTCCGTGATTTCAATTTTGAGTCCGGTTTCTTCGCGGATCTCTCTTAAAGCTGTTTCGTGTTCGGTTTCGTTATGTTCCGTATGCCCTTTTGGAAAACACCAGTGTCCCTGCACCTGGCGGATGATCAGAACCTGGATTTCATTGTCATGTTTTCTGAAAATAAGAGCACCGCATGATTTTTCCTGTTTCATGGAGTACACCTCCTGAATCAAGTTTAGCACATGCGGTGCTGTCATTTATTTAATATGCTGTCTAACGCTCTTCGACCGGAATGTAGATTCTGTCTTCCGCCACGCTCTTATAGGCAGGACGCATGATCTTGTCCTCATTGATCAATTGTTCCATCCGGTGGGCGCACCAGCCGACGACTCTTGCGATCGCGAAGATCGGCGTATAGAGTTCAACCGGGATGTTGAGCATGCTGTAGACAAAGCCGGAATAGAAGTCGACATTGGCGCAGACGCCTTTATAGATTCTTCTTTCCTTCCTGATCAGATCAAGCCCGGTTTCCTTGACATTCTGGTACAGATTGAACTCTTTTGAAAGTCCCTTGGCTGCCGCAAGCTTGCGGGCGAAGTCTTCCAGGATCACTGCTCTTGGATCGGAGAGTGAATAGACAGCATGTCCCACGCCGTAGATGAGACCTGTATGATCAAAGGCTTCCTTGTGGAGGATCTTTTCCAGATAGGCGGAAAGCTCGTCTTTGTCTTCATAGTCATTGATGTGTTCGCGGATATCCGCCATCATGTCCATGACTTTGATGTTGGCGCCGCCGTGCTTGGGACCTTTGAGGGAACTTAAGGCGGACGCCAGGACACTGTATGTGTCTGCGCCGGAAGAAGTGACGACCCTGGTCGTGAATGTGGAATTGTTGCCGCCGCCGTGCTCCATATGAAGAATGAGGGCCGCATCAAGCGCACGAGCCTCAAGCTCGGTATAGGAGCTGTCCGGCCTCAGCATGCGCAGGATGTTTTCCGCCATGGAAAGAGACGGATCAGGTCTGTGGATATAGAGGGAATCGTTTCTTTCGTAATGGTTGTAGGCATGATAGGCGTATACCGCCAGCATCGGGAACTGGGCGATCATCTTTAATGACTGGATCAATACATTCTCAAGGGATGTGTCGCTCATCCTGTCATCATAGGACGCCAGGGTCAGAACGCTTCGTGTCATGGAGTTCATGATGTCGCGGCTGGGCGCTTTGAGGATGATGTCGCGGACGAAGTTTGTCGGCAGTGTCCGGTTCATCGCCAGCATGTTTCTGAATTCATCCAGCTGCTCACTGTTTGGCAGTTCCGCGAATAAAAGCAGATAGGCGATTTCCTCAAAGCCGAACTGGGAACGGTTCTGCAGTCCGTTGATCAGATCATTGACCCGGTATCCCCGGTAGGAGAGTTCCCCTTCCACGGGAACGGTTTTGCCGTTGATGATTTTCTTGGATGTGACGGTGGATATATTGGTGAGGCCGACCAGGACGCCGTTGCCGTTGACGTCTCTCAAGCCTCTCTGCACGTTGTTTTCGAAATAAAGATCGGGAAGAATCTCGAAGAGATCCTGACAGGCATCGAGCTGCCGGGCGGAATATGCCTGATTCTTCTGGACTGCTTCCTCAAAAGATGTTCTGTTGAAATCCATTCATTTCCTCCTGTTCAATGTCTGTATGCATGGGAATGCTTACATGGTGAGGATTATAGCATTAAATGAATGACTTTTTCATTGATTATGTATACGTTTTCATGAAATTGTTCAAAAGTTTCATCGCACTTTCACAAAAAAAGAAGAGCCTGAGCTCTTCCCATAAGAATCTGTTATTACAGCAGAGATGCGACAAAGCTGTCGACATCTTCCATCTTCGCTGTCGGTTCAAATCTTGCGACGACGTTTCCGTTTCTGTCGACTGCGAACTTGGTGAAGTTCCACTTGATGTCAGGATTGGAAGCGTAGTTCTTGTCAATCTTCTTGCACATCGCGCTCATCGCGAGAGCCTTGACGCCTTTGCCGAAGCCTTCAAAGCCCTTCTGGCTCTTGAGATAAGCGAATAACGGCAGCTGGTTTTCACCGTTGACGTCGCTCTTTTTGAACTGGTCGAACTGTGTCTTGTACTTCAGTGTGCAGAATTCATGGACTTCCTCATCGGTGCCCGGTGTCTGGCCGGCGAACTGGTTGCAGGGAACGTCGATGATCTCAAGGCCCTTGTCATGGTACTTTTCATACATCTCTTCGAGCTGTTCATACTGCGGAGTAAAACCGCAGCCTGTGGCTGTATTGACGACAAGGAGTACCTTGCCTTCGTAATTCTTCATGGATACTTCCTCGCCTTTGCGGGTAGTCAGGGAATAATCATAGATACTCATTTCTGATTCCTCCTATTGTTTACAATTTTATTGTATGCAATATTTATGAACTGTCAACACATTTGCCGGATTTTTTACTCATTAAGGCGTTAAATGTAATAAGATGAATGCGTAGAGGTAAAAATACTATGAAACTGCTGAAACAATTCCTGCTGATCATGCTGGTGACATGCACCGGTGAAATCATCAGGTATGTCGTTCCCCTGCCGATTCCGGCTTCCATCTATGGACTTGTGCTGATGTTCATCCTGCTTTACACCGGCGTCATCAAACTCGACCAGGTCAAAACAGCTGCCCAGTTCCTGATTGAGATCATGCCCGTCATGTTCATTCCGGCAGCGGTCGCCCTGATGGATTCCTGGAGCGCCCTGCAGCCGATCCTGATCCCTGCCCTTGTGACCATCATTGTCTGCAATATCGTTGTCATGGTTGTGACCGGCAAGACGGCCGAGTTCATCATCAAGAAAGACAGGAAAGGAGAAAAGGCATGAACGAATTCTTCGCTTCCAGCACCACGATCGGCGTCGTGCTCTCCCTTCTCTTCTACTATTTCGGCATTTTCCTCAAAAACAAATTCAAAAGCAGCCTGATCAATCCGCTCCTGATCTCAATCGCGCTGACCCTGGTCTTCCTGCTTGTCTTCAAAATCGATTACGCTTCCTACAACAACTCAGGAAAATATCTCAGCTACCTGCTGACCCCTGCCACGGTTTCCCTGGCGATTCCGCTTTACATGGAAATCGAAAGAATGAAGAAGAACATCAAGGCAATCCTGATCTCGATCTTCGTGGGTTCGATCACTTCGATGACTGTCATCCTGATCATGGCCTTCCTCTTCCGGTTTGACCATGCCACTTATATCACCTTCCTGCCCAAGTCGATCACAACCGCCATCGGCATGAGCATCTCCCAGGAACTCGGCGGTATTGTCCCGATTACGGTCGCCGCCATTATCGTGACCGGCATCTTCGGCAATATCTCCGCTGAAGGCGTCCTGAAGATCGCAAAAATTGAAGATCCTGTCGCCAAGGGTCTTGCGATTGGCACTTCCGCCCACGCCATCGGCACTTCCAAAGCGATGGAAATCGGCGAAGTCGAAGGCGCCATGAGTTCCCTGTCCATCGTCACCGCCGGCATCATCACCGTTGTGCTGGCAAATGTCTGGGCAATGTTCCTGTAATCTTTAAAATCATAAGTGACTGAGGGAGACGCCGCGGGCGCCTCCTTCTTGTTTTCTTACTGTCATGACTGCATTTCAAAAAGGAATCACCGTCTCAAAAGCGTTTCAGAGAGGAACCAATCGTATGGAAGAAAAACAGAGACCGTCATTATCTGAACTCAGAACGATCCTTGCAGGGCTTGGAATATCCGGAGTGAGTGAATCATCAGTCAGAGCGTTCGTCTCAGAAGAAGACGGCAGCGAATATGCGGTCTGGATGATTGAAGACGGAAATACCAGAAAAGTTCTGAAACAGGCAAAAGCTTATGAGATGGAAGCTTACCGACGCTTCTTTACCGGCAGGCAGCCGTATTTTCCCTCTTTTCTTGGTTCCTGCCAATATAAAGGTCAGGAATATTTTCTGACTGAATATTTTCAGGGAACGGATCTGAGAGTCTGTGAGAGAAAGAGACTGACACTTGTTCTGGATGCCCTTGCTGAAATGCAGAATGAATTCTGGCAGCGCACAGATCTTTATGATGCCTGTTTTACCATGGAAAAAGCGATGGAAGAAATCGAAAACCGGGGCAGATATCTTGGATCAGAACTGCTTGAAAAGGCATACGCAAAGTTTGAACAGGTATACAGAAAAACGCCGCGTTCGCTCTGTCATGACGATCTGCTGCCGATCAATGTTCTTGTTAACGATGAACGGGCTGTATTCATCGACTGGGAGTACTGCGGTGTTCTCCCCTATCTTGGTTCTTTTGCGCGTCTGATTGCCCATGGCAGAGAGAACATAGAATCATATTTCTATATGTCAGCGGAAGACCGTGAATTTGCCATCGCGTATTATTACAATGCAGTGCCAAAACAGCATGGAATCTCATGGGAGGAGTTCCGTCACTCACTGGATTATTTTCTGTTTTGTGAATACTGTGAATGGATCATGCTTGGCAACCGCTATGGATCACGTGATGAAAGATACGGATATTATCAAAACCTGGCAGAGCAGCTGGTCCAAAAACTGATTCAGCTTTAAAAGCACACTTTTGCGGGCTTTTTTCGACGGTCCGCAGGTAATGCACCTGTGAACTTACGATCGAGAATCTTTAACAGACAGTAAAAAAACAGGCGTGATGATTCATCATTCACGCCTGTTTCATATCTGAATTGAGTCTTTCGCTGTATTTTTAATCAGATCACTCCAAAGAGAATGAGCGTTCCAAGAGCCACAAACCCCTGACACAGGACATTGCAGATTTCGATGAACCAGTGCACTTTCGGATTGTAGAGATCCGCTTTGATGCCGGTCATGACCAGCGTCACAAACAGAGCGATCGCAAGGAAGTACAGAACCGCCGGCAGGATCATTCCTTTACTGAAGGAAAGCGTGATCAGTGTGATGTAGATCAGCAGATATCCGGCCGCCCCGGTTAAAACGGCTGCGGTATTGAACTTTCCTGTCTTCTTCAATATGTATACTAACCCTGCCGCGATTATGAGCGCAATCAGTGCGAACAGAATTGAGTTGATCCGGAATACGGCCTTTGCCAGAAACAGTCCCGAGACAAGGATGCCGCTGTTGACGAAGAATACCAGCGGAACCGGCATGACGAATTTAATGAGGCCCAGTCCGACGACCAGTTTTCCGGTCGGGATGATGTAGCCGCCGATGAGTGAGATCACAGCGCCGATGACGTACATGCGGTATGAGAAAGGCGTCATCATCTCCTTCATGTGATTCATGATCGTTAAGGAAGTGACTGTATAGAAGATGGGATTGATGTAATCCAACAGACCGAGCGGCACGGAAAAGCCGCCGTTATCGTGTTTTGGCATTATGATTCTCCTGAAGTTTTGAAAAAGGCATCCGCGGATGCCTTCTGGGTTTTACTTTGAAAGTTCGTCTGCGATCTTTTCAGCTTCATCAAGAACGCGGTCGAATAACGCCAGCGCCTTTTCAATGGGAGCCGGTGTATTGAGATCAACGCCGGCGTGGATCAGCTCATCGATCGGATACTGTGAAGAGCCCATCTGCAGGAATTCGATATATCTCTTTACGGCTGTTTCCCCTTCATTGAGGATCATCTGGGAAAGCGCGTTGGCTGTGCAGTAGCCGGTGGCGTAGACAAAGACATAGAACGGTCTGTAGAAATGAGGGATTCTGCTCCATTCATACTGAACTTCATCATCAATGACAAGATCATCTCCGAAATAGAGTTGAATCAGGTCTTTGTAAAGCGCGTTGAGGGCAGCCGGATCAAGGGATTCCCCTCTTTCCGCCATGGCATGTGCCTTCATTTCAAATTCAGCGAACATGGTCTGTCTGTAAACAGTTCCCTTGAAGCCTTCGAGATACTGGTTGAGCAGTGAGATTCTTACCTTCGGATCACTCTCTTCCTTGAGCAGTGTTTCGATGAGCAGGTTCTCATTGACGGTGGAAGCGACTTCCGCCACAAACATGGTGTAGTCGGCATACTGCTTTGGCTGGTGTGTTTTGGTGTTCCATGTGTGCATGGAATGGCCCATTTCATGGGCGATGGTGGAAACGGAATCCAGTGTTCCTGTGAAGTTCATCATGATGAACGGATTGGATGTGTAGGTGCCGGAAGAATAGGCGCCGCCTGCCTTGCCGGTGTTGGGATAGACGTCAATCCATCTGTCTTCAAACGCCTTTTCAACGCGGTCCGTATACTCTTTGCCCATCGGACTGACTGCCTTGAGAACAAGCTTCTGCGCTTCTTCATAGGTGTAGTGCTTTGCGGCATCCGCTGCCAGCGGCGTATAGACATCGTAGTAATGAAGTTCATCAAGACCCAGGATCTTCTTTCTGAGTCTGACATATCTGTACATGGAGTCCATGTGCTTATGGACGGTTTCGATCAGGTTGTCATAGACAGAAACAGGAATGTTGTCATTGGCCAGGCTCATTTCTCTTGAAGAGCCGAAGCCTCTGTATTTCGCTTCTGTGACGGCTGCCTTTACAGTTCCGGAATAAGCTGCCGCAAATGTGTTGATGTGCTGTCTGTAGCCTTTGTAATAGGAGCGGAAGGAGTTTTCCCTGAGCACTCTGTCCTTGTTCATCTGGGAAAGGATGAATGTGGCGTCGGAGACTTCCCTTTCATTGCCTTCGCTGTCTTTGACGGAATCATAGACCATATCGGCGTCCATGAGGTTTTCCGCCACTCTTGCCGAGGCGCCGATCGCTTCACCGAAAGCGGCGAGCAGCTGCTCTTCTTTGGCGCTGAGTGTATGGGCAGCCATTCTGAGCATGTCCTTCATCATGAATTCATAAGGCTTCAGGCATTCATCCTGAATCAGTTCATTGAGTTTCTCTTCACCAAGCGAAAGCACTTCCGGACGGAAGAAAGCCGCCTTTGATTCAGCGTCGACAATCTTGCCGTAGGCTCTTGCGTACATCGACTGGGCGTCAGAGGCTCTTGTGTCCTCGGAATTGCGCAGGAAGGAATAGGTGTAGATGTTTTCCAGTCTTGAGGAAAGCTCTGTATACTGATCCAGCCATGCCCGGATATTGGCGGCTGTGTTCAGCTTTCCCTGCCATTCAGGAATCTTCGCGATTTCTTCATCGACCGCTTTGAATTCCTTTTCCCATTCCGCATCATCTGCGTACAGGGTGCTGAGGTCCCACTTATAGTGATCCTCAATTTCATTTCTTTCTCTTACTTTGTCACTCATTGATCATTTCCTCCAGATCATATAGCCGTGAGATTTCTTTCTTTAATTCTTCCGGCATGTATCGCGGCCCGCGGATATTGGTCACGCCGAATTCCGCAAGCTTTTTTCTGTTCAGTTTGTTCTGATCAAAGAAGCACAGCTTCTTCAACCGCATTAATGTTTCCATATTGATGGGGCCGTCATAAGCGCCTTTGTACGGGATGTCTGTCTGCACCGCCACGCAGAGATATCTCAGTTCAGAATACGGCGCCCCGTAGTAAATATAGACAAGATCCCCGACTTTGACTTTCGAGCTCTGTTTCCAGTAAAGCAGGTCGCTGATTTCAAAGGCATGGTCCAGATCGAAGTATTTCGGATTGGCCGGAACGATCCATTCACTGTGAATGGTGTTTGTTTTTCTGCCTGAAGTCAGATGATTGCTTGTCTGAATCAGCTCAAAGAGTTTTTCATCATCCACCGTATCATTGAGAGTTACGGTGATCCAGTGTTTCCGGTTCATATGGAAAGCCGGATAAATCCCGTCCTGCTTCAAAAGCTCTTCCAGATCTTTTTCATTTACTTTGAGATTGAGTATAACTGTTTTCTCTCTGATTCCTTCGATCTGGTTCGCCGCTGTTTCCATTGCCAGGGCATACCATTTGCCGCCGGTATGGCGCCAGACGGCATATTCGGGATATTTGGCAAAGATATGCTCGGGAACACCATTATATTTTTTCTTTATATAATCATAGACCCGGTTTGCCTGATCACTGGAAAACGGAACCGGCACAAAGCAATCTCTGGCGATTGATTCAAGAAGATCGATATATTCTCCCCTGACTTTTGCCGCGAATGTGCCTCTTGTGCCTTCAGGCCTGAAGGCGACATATTCCTCTTCAAACTCATCATAGACCTTTCCATAGGGCTTTAATGAAGCGTCAATGGCAATCACGGCAGTCATTGTGCCATCGCAAAGGGAATATGATTTTGTATATTCATTTCCTTCTTTGACAAAGCCGCAGATAAGCAGTTTTTCCTCATCGGCTCTTAGTTTTTCAAACAGATCACTTTCAAGACTCATATATACTCCTGGTTGATTATATCATCTTTTCATTTTTTCTTTTTCAATTTGACCTCTTCTGATATACTAGCCGGGTATGGAGGAAACCGGTTATGCTGAAAAAAGCATTTGATTCCGAAAAGTACCTGAAGCTTCAGAGTGAAAAGATCATTGAGCGCATCAACATGTTCAAGGGAAAACTCTACCTGGAATTCGGCGGCAAGATGTTCGAGGACTTCCACGCTTCCAGAGTGCTGCCAGGCTATGATCCAAACAATAAAATCAAGCTGCTGACCCAGCTGAAGGATCAGGTCGAACTCATTGTATGCATTAACGCGAATAACATCGAACACAGCAAGTCCAGAGGCGATCTTGGCATCACCTATGACCAGGAGGTCTTCCGTCTGGTCGACGCGTTCCGCTCACTGGATCTTTATGTCGGTTCTGTTGTCATTACGCAGTATACCCACCAGGCAGGTGTCGAAACATTCCGCAATCAGCTGAAGAACGCCGGCATCAAATCCTACCTGCATTATCCGATCAAGGGATACCCGACCGATGTCGACTTCATCGTTTCCCCGGAAGGCCTTGGCAAAAACCAGTATGTCCAGACAGAGCGCAACCTGATTGTTGTGACTGCACCGGGTCCGGGTTCCGGCAAAATGGCAACCTGCATTTCCCAGCTCTACCATGATGCCGCCAACGGCATCACGTCCGGCTACGCGAAGTTCGAAACATTCCCGGTCTGGAACCTCAAGCTGCACCATCCCGTCAACCTGGCTTATGAATCGGCCACCGCTGACCTTGATGATGTGAACATGATCGACCCGTATCATCTGGAAGCCTACGGCATCAGTGCTGTCAATTATAACAGAGACATCGAGATCTTCCCGGTGCTCAACCGCATCATCACAAGAATCCTCAATGAATCGCCTTACAAGTCACCTACCGACATGGGCGTGAACATGGTCGGCTACTGCATCACGGATGACGAAGCGGCCCAGGAAGCTTCAAAACAGGAGATTGTCCGCCGCTACTACCAGACCAAGGTCGATGTCAGAAACGACAAGGCAGATGAGTCCGCGATCCAGAAGATCGAATTCCTCATGAACGAGGTCGGCGTCACCCCGCAGTCAAGAGACGTCTGTCTGAAGGCAACCAACAAAGCCCACGAAACAGGCGAGCCGGCAATGGCGCTTGAACTGCCCGACGGCCGAATCGTCACCGGCAAGACTTCTTCCCTCTTCGGTCCTTCCGCCGCCACAATCATCAACGCGATCAAGGCGTTGGCAGGAATCGACAAGGACGTGCACTTAATCGAACCGGAATATGTCAAGCCGATCCAGGAGCTCAAGGTCAACAACCTGGGCAACCGCAATCCCCGTCTGCATTCCGACGAAGTGCTCATTGCCCTGGCAATTGTCGCCAAAACAAACAAAGCCGCCGAAGCGGCCATGGCCCAGCTGGTCAACCTCAAAGGTTCCGAAGCCCACTCCACAGTCATCCTGCCGCTGGAAGACGCCAATGTCTTCCGCAAGCTTGGTGTGAATGTGACATCCGACCCTGTCTACCACCAGAAGCGCTTATATCACAAGAAGTAATCCGAAGCTGCTCTTCACGGGCGGCTTTTTTGAATTGTGAAACAAAAAAACACCCTGAGGTGTTTTCAGTCGGTCAGTCCCACGGAATCATCGTCGGCTCTGAGTTTGCCTTCAATAAAATGTCTGCGGCAAAGAGCGATATATTCATCATTTGCCCCCAGCATGACCTGGGCCCCTGATCTGACGATGCCGTTTTCATTGTAGCGCGCGTTGCATGTAGCCTTGCGGCCGCACCAGCAGATCGTCTTGACTTCATGGATGCAGTCGGCGATCGCAAGAAGCCTTTCGGACCCTTCAAACAGGTTCAGCTGGAAATCGGACCTTAAACCATAGGTCATGACCGGAACATCGCAGTAGTCAGCGATATGGGCCAGACGGTCGATCTGTTCTTTTTTCGCGAACTGAATTTCATCAACAATGATCGCGTCATATCTGCTCAGTTCCTCATCGCTCATCGCGCACACATCGCTTAAAAGAACGCATTCTTTCTCTAAACCGATTCTTGAGCGGATCACATTGGCGCCGTCTCTGGTATCGATATTTGTCTTGGCCAGAAGTGTTTTCTGCCCTCTTTCCTCATAGTTATAATTCGCCATCAGAGCGTTGGCGGTTTTGGAGGAGCCCATCGCTCCGTAATAGAAATAAAGCTTTGCCATACATACCCCTTAAAAAAAGTTACGGACTCATTCTAACATGGCAAATTGAGAATCATCCAGTACAATGGTATGGAAGGAAAAGAAAAGCTATGAGTGAATTCTATGAAAAAGTAAAAGAGCGTATGATCCGCTACGCAAAAGTCGATACCCAGTCTTCCAATCATTCATCAACTGTTCCCACAACCATGAAGCAGTTTGATCTTGCGTACATGCTGGAAAAGGAACTGAAGGAGATCGGCTGCACGTCAGTTTATCTTGACCGGGAAAAATGCGTCGTCTATGGAAAGATTGAGGCAAACACGGAAGGAAAACCTCTGGGCCTGATCGCCCATATGGACACTGCACCCGACGCTTCCGGGACGGATGTGAAGCCATGGGTTCTGGAAAACTATGACGGTTCAGACATTGTTCTGAACAAAGAAAAGAACATCGTCATGAAGGTTTCCGAATTCGAAAACCTGAAGATGTACATTGGCCAGGATCTGATCCTGACCGACGGCACAACCCTTCTTGGCGGGGATGACAAAGCGTCCATTGCCGCGATCATGACAATGGCGGAATATCTCAATCAGCACACAGAGATCCCCCATGGACTCATCTCCCTTGCCTTTACGCCGGATGAGGAAGTCGGCGGACTTGCCAGGGATCTTGATCTTGTACGCTTCGAAAGCCCGGTCGCCTATACACTGGATGGCGATCATCTTGGCGTCTATATTGATGAAACATTCAACGCCTCCCAGGCAAACGTTCATCTCAAAGGCATCTCCGTCCATACCGGAACCGCAAAAGGCATCATGAAAAACGCCGTGGATATCGGAACCGAATTCCTTTCCAGACTGCCTAAGTTCGAAAAGCCCCAATATACTTCCGGCCGTGAAGGTTTCTATCACGCGGTCAGTTTCTCAGCCACATGCGAAACAGGTGAAATCGTTCTGATCGTCCGCGACCATGATCCTGTCCACTTTGCCCAGCGGGAAGACTATCTGCGCAAAGTCACAGAGTCCCTGCAGAAGGAATACGGCGAAGAGTGTGTCACTCTTGAAATCATTCCCACCTACCGTTCGATGAAGGAAGTGATCAATACAGTGCCCTGGATGATGGATGATCTGATTGAAGCGATTGAATCCACCGGAGTCAAAGCACGCAGCGAAGCGTTCCGCGGCGGCACAGACGGCTCCGCTCTCAGCCACAGAGGACTGCCCTGTCCCAATCTTTCGGCAGGATACGAAAACGCCCATGGCAGATTTGAATATGTGCCCATCCAGTCAATGGAAAAGAATGTGGAGATCCTCTTAAAACTCGTTGAAATCTGCGCACGTTAAACAAAGCGGAAGCCATCACACTTCCGCTTTTTCTTTTAAATCAGATTATAAGCGCCTTTGCCTTCTTCTTTGAGGGCGTGGCTGTAGTATACCTTCATCGCTTTGACAAGATATTCTGTATCTTTGACCCCTGCCGTTTCATAGCATGAATGCATGGCCAGCTGCGGAAGACCGATATCGACGGCGTTCATCGACACCTGGTTGTTGGAGAGGTTTCCAAGTGTGCTTCCTCCCGCCAGATCAGAGCGGTTGGTGAATTCCTGCAGCGGCACATCCGCCTCTTTGCATACTAAGCGGAAGATGGAAGCGGAAACCGCGTCACTGGTATATTTCTGGTTGGCGCTGTATTTGAGCACAATTCCTTTGTTCATTGCCGGGTGAAGGATGGGATCCGCTTTTTCGGGATGATTGGGATGAACAGCATGGGCGTTATCGGCAGACACAAGGAAACTGTCCGCCAGCATCATCCGGAATTCCTCCTCATCCTTGTCAAGGCATAAAGCAATTCTTCTTAATACATCATAGAAGAAAGTCGAATAGGCGCCCTGCTTGGTCAGAGAACCGACTTCTTCATTATCGAATAAGGCAAGAACAGGAATGCTTAGAGACTCAGAAGCAGCCAGGAAGCCTTTCATTAAACCAAACACGCATTGCAGATCATCGAGATGACCGGAAGAAAGGAATTCATTCCGTGCGCCCCAGATCCGCGGCTCTTCCCGGTTATACAGCATCAGATCCGACGCGATCATATCCTCTTTGGCAATGCCGGTCTCTTCACTGATGACATCCATGAGTGTACAATGCTCATCGCTTTCTTCCGCGAATAAGGGCATCATGTCCACCTGCTTGTTGTAAGAAGTGTTTTCATTGACGCCTCTGTTCATATGAATGGCAAGGGATGGAATCAGAAGCAGATCCCGTTCTGATTTATATAACTGTGTGCGGATGCCGTTTTCTGTTTTTACAATCAGTCTGCCGGCGACGGAAAGAGGCCTGTCAAACCATGGTCCGCACAGCATTCCGCCATAGCCTTCGGTATTCAGCCTGATACACCCGTTACCCTTCATTTCCGGCTGCGGTTTTATGCGGAATGAGGGTGAGTCGGTATGGGCTGCCCCGGCCATAAAGCCGTTCACTTCACCTTCCGGAATCCGGAACGCGATCAGGCTGGATTCATTGCGGACAGTGAAGTACTTCTTTCCTTTCTGAAGAGTCCATTTCTCCCCTTCGCATAGTTCTTCATATCCGTTTTCAGTCAGTTCTCTTCTGACGCTGCCCACCGCATGGAACGCGGTCACGGATTCAGAAAGAAACTGCAGAAGCTGCTGGTTTATCATTTCTATTGTCTCCTTTAACCACAGATATGATACACCAAAGTACAAAAAAACAGATCCCATCATGGATGAGATCTGTCACCTTAAGTCAGTTAGCCTTGATTGCTGTGATGTACGGGTTCGGTCCGTTGTACCAGTACAGATAGCCTTCCAGATCATATGTCTTGCCGACTTCGAGAGCTTCGGCAGCCTTGTAGACATCTGTGGAGCTGTCTGTCAGATATGTCTTGACCAGGAAGGAGTAGTTTTTGCCGTCCTTGGAGACTGTGAAGTAAACGTCATCGCCCTGTGCGCCGGTGCCGTTCCACTTGTACATGTAAGCCTGCTCTTCGCCTGCATCGTTCTTGTAGACTGTGACTGTCTTGCCGTCTTCGGAATATTCAGCCGGTTCAATTGTGACGCCCTTGAAGACGACTTTCTGGTTCATGGAGTCGATGAGCTTGTCAGTGCCGAGGTCTGCGGTAACATCCTTGGCTTCCGCAACCCAGCTGCCGTCGAGAATCTCATATTCAGCTTCAGCGATTTCAACTTCGCCGCTCCATTCAGCCTTGTAGCCGGTGATCTTTACTTTTGTGCCGACTGCCAGCTTGTTGTAGTCTTCTTCGGAAACAGGCATGTCATAGATGTAGTAAGCGCCGTCCGCATCCTGTGCGAAGAATGTGCCTTTGTTGTCCCACCAGGACTGCTTGTCCTGAACATAAGCCTCGATTGTGACTTTGTCATCAACAGCCGCAGCTGCATATTCCGCATAAGTCATGACGCCTTCGCCCTTGGTTGTGTCAGGGCCTGCAGCGCTTGAGCCGCCGTTGCCGCCGTCAGTCTTGGAGCCGCAGCCTGCCAGTGATGCAGCCATTGTAAGTGCTAAAATTCCATACAGAGCTTTTTTCATTTTTTCTTTTCCCTCTCTGCCATTCAGGCAATATCATTATAAATCATATTCTGAAATAGCGTGCACACAGAATACAAAACACAGGTCATGCCTGATTTAAGAATGATTTCATGCGTTCAATGAATCTGCCTGAGCATTTCAGCAATCGCAGTCAGCTCTTCATTGACTGTGAAACTCATTCCTTCATTGCGGTAGAACTCTTCTTTTTCAAGATACAATGTCATCCTGCTTCTGAGCTCATCGAGATTCCCGGTATCCGCAAGTTTCTTCATTTCTTCCATCTGATCGGCATAATGATGAGAAAGCGCTGCTTTGTCCTCACTTCTTTTTGCAATCATCCAGTATCTGTTCAGATTGTTTTTCTTTTCCGCATATTCAGTCTCCATGAAAAGATTCAGTGAACGGATCTTTTCAAACAGATCATCTATATCGACTGAAGCAGCCCTGAAATCTTCAAGATACTGCTATTAACGTGGGAGTTTAATTCTTCCCCTTCAGCATCGGCACAGCATAGACGATGCCAAGGATGATCCAGATCACAACCAGCGTGATCAGCAGCGCCTTGGAAGCGGAAGGAAGAGGACCGAGATCCTCACTTTCAGCGGAAGCGGCAGAGATCTGATCAAGATGGTAGAGAGAAGTGACTTTGGAGAACTGCTCCTCGCAATAGGCGTCGTCGACGGTCTCTTTTCTTCTGGCCGACTTGACGGCATTTTCGATCAGCTGACCGGCCGCCTGTCGCAGGGAAGCCGAGCCGTTAAAGACCGGAGTGACAAAGGTGTTGGAGGTGTTGTCCAGCAGCAGCTTTGAAGCCTGGATTTTGGCGGCGTAGTGATCATTGTTGTCTTCGCCTTCCCTTGCAAGATAGTCCTGATAGACGTCGGAATCCTGCGCTTTGGAAGTGACCGGCACATAGCCTTCGGTTTCGCTGTAGGCGATCTGCACATCATTGGTTAAAAGATACTGGGCAAACAGCCAGGAAGCGAGAACCTCCTGTGTGTTGTTTTTGTTGAAGATGCAGATGGAGGGACCCTGGGAGATCATCTTCGGGGAAGACGGATTCTCCTGGGGAATCATCCTGACGGCTGTTTCAAACTCGACGATCTGGTCCGGTGAAATGTCAACCAGCGGCGCGTCGGTGCCCATCCATGTGGCCCCGGCTGTCGAGTCGATCGCGAAGATGCACTGGCCGGCATTTAAGAAGTTGGCCGGATAAGAGGAAATCTTGAAGGTGGAGAAAGCGCCGGTCGCGCCATGCTCAGCGGATTTATACATGATTTCCTTTGTGTCGTCATTGAAGATCAGGATATTGCCGTCATTGTCGGAATATTCCGCGTCCTTCTGGGCAAGCCACTGGATCATCATGTTGTCGGTGGACTTGTAGATGATCGGGATCATGACATTCTGGCCGTTGACGGTGAAATTGCCGTCTGCGTCCTTTGCCATGGCGGCTTCGGCGACTTCAAACATGAAATCCCATGTCATGACTTCCGGCAGCTCAAAGCCGAGCTTTTCAACATAGGTCTTGTTGATGTAGCAGGCTTCGGTCGAACGCATGAACGGAATCGCGTAGTAGGAATCCTGGATGATGCATTCATCAAGGAATTCGGGGATGACTTCATCCACCGCCGGGGAATCGAATTTCACCTCACTGCCGCCAAGGCCGTACTTCTGGTCATACATCAGATCATCCAGGGCGACGACGGTGTTGATTCCGGTCATGTAGGTCGCGATGTGGTCCGGATAGGTAATGCAGACGTTGGGGGTTGTGTTGGTGGCGATGTTGGTGATGACGTCGTTATAGATATTCGAGTAATCGGTGTAGAGTCTGATCTTGACGCTGATGTTGGGATACATGTTTTCAAAATCAGCGATCGCCTTTTCATAGATGGCAGTCTGGGTTCTGTTGGTGTCATTCTTCGCCCAGAAGACCAGTTCATGAGTCTGATTCTCATCAAAGGCTTCCGGCACAACATAATCGGCCATGCCCTGGGAGCCGTGGCAGCCGCTCAGAACAAGCGCCATTCCGGCCGCAATCGCACTGAGCGTAAGCTTTCTGAATGTTCTCATCCCTTGGTACCTCCTCTGGAAACACCGGCCATGATCTTCTTGTGGAAGATCAGGAACAGGATGATGAGCGGCACTGAAATCACGACTACCGCCGCCATCATTGCCGGGATGTTCTCACGGCCGAATCCGTTTTCCCTGATCGCCTGAATACCGTTTGAGACAAGGAAGTAATTCTCATCATCGGTGATGAGTCTGGGCCAGACGTAGGAGTTCCAGCATTCGATGACCTTTAAGATCGCGATCGTGACGATGGTCGGCTGGCAGATCGGGATCATGACCTTCAGCAGATATTTCAGATCGCTGGTGCCGTCGACTTTAGCGGCCTTGTAAAGCTCATCGGGGATCTGCTCGAAGTTTTCCTTGAGCAGATAGATATAGAAGATCGAGGTGATCGACGGCAGGATCAGACCGGTGAAGGTGTTTCTCATGCCGAGGTTTGTGATCGTGACAAAGTTTGTGATGATGACCAGTTCGTTGGGGATCATCATCAGGGAAAGGAACAGCGAGAACAGTGTGTTTCTGCCTTTGAATTCCAGTCTTGCGAACGCGAAAGCCGCAAGAACAATGACCACCAGCATCGCCGCTGTGGTGATGATTGCAAAGATCAGGGTGTTGGCAAAATACCTTGCCAGCGGCACCTGGGTAAAGGCGTCAATGTAGTTCTGCAGTGTCGGGGACAGCGTGAAGAACTTTGGAACATATTCCGCGTTGTAGGAACCGTAGCTCTTGATCGATGTGAGTAACATCCAGTAGAACGGGAAGAGAACGATGATCGCCCATACAACAAGCAGGAAGTATGTGATACCGGTTCTGATCCGCCGGTTTCTGTTGGCGGCTTTTTCTATTTTCAGATAATCCTGTGTATTCATATAGCCGCCTCACTTTTTATTGCCGGAGCCTGATAGGGTCAGGTTGATGGCTGTAATGGTCAATACGACCGCAAAGAGAATCAGAGCAGCCGAGGAAGCGTAGGACGGATAGCCGCCGCCGTTTCCATACAGCATGTCATAGATATAGCCGACGATCGTGTTCATGCCCGCCGCGTTGAGGTCGGTGCCGAATAATGCGACCGCGTCGGAGTAAGCCTTGAAGGCGCCGATGAAACCGGTGATGATCAGATAGAAGATCATCGGGGAAATCATCGGCAGCGTGATTCTTGTGAATGTTCTCCATCTTGATGTGCCGTCGATCTTCGCCGCTTTATAGAGGTTCTGATCAACCGACGCCAGCGCGCTTGTCAGAATCAGGATCTTGAACGGCAATACGATCCAGACGGTATAGAAGCACAGCACAAACATCTTCGCCCAGTAAGGACCGTCGATAAAGTCGATCGAGGATCCCCCGAACATGTTTATAAGCATGTTGATGAGACCGTCCGAGTAAGCTGTCTTTTTGAACAGGATCATAAAGACAAGACCGACCGCCAGTGTGTTGGTGACATACGGCAGGAAGAAGATGGTCTGGAAGAGATCTTTGAGCTTCGGGATCGAATTGAGTCCCAAAGCGATCAATAACGCGATGCCGGTGGACAGCGGCACGGTGATGATGACAAGGATGAACGTGTTCTTGAGGGCCTGGATGAAATACGGGTCCCGCAGAACATACATGTAGTTATACAGGCCGACGCCGCGGAATGTCTGCGACGCGGAATTGTAGCCTTCCTCAAAGGAATAGATGAATACATCGATCAGAGGATAGACCATGAAGGCTGCCAGGAAAAGGATTGCCGGCAGCAGATACAGCCACGGCTTGATCTTTCTCATACTTAAGCCCCTTTCACGGTATAATCGATTCTTGCTTCAGTGTCCTTTTTGAAGATTTCAACTTTGTTCGGTTTTAAAGCGAAGCAGACGGTATCGCCGATGGCGTCCCTGTTATCGAGTGTGATAATGGCGCGCAGGGATTCGGAAACGGAAGCCGGGTTATCAAAGACGATGCTGGTGTCGCGGCCCATGACTTCGACCTGCTTCTTCGCGCAGTGGAAGGTACCCTTTTCATCCAGCAGGAAGCCTTCCGGACGGATGCCGACATAGACATCCTGGTCTTCGACGCCTTCAATCTCAAGGATTCTTTCGCCGTTCACGACAATCGCGCCGTTTTCGACTTTTCCTTCAAAGACATTGATCGGCGGCGTGCCGAGGAACTTGGCGACAAACAGGTTGCCCGGATGATCGTAAACGTCCTGCGGTTTGCCGATCTGCTGGACAATGCCGTCCTTCATGACAACGATGAAGTCGGAAATGCTCATGGCTTCTTCCTGATCATGGGTGACGAAGACTGTCGTCAGTTTTGTTTCGGTCTGGATTCTCCTGATTTCTTCTCTTGTCGCAAGTCTGAGTCTGGCGTCAAGGTTGGAAAGCGGTTCGTCGAGAAGAAGGACTCTGGGCAGTTTGACGAGCGCTCTTGCGATCGCGACACGCTGCTGCTGGCCGCCGGAAAGCTGGCTGGGCTTTCTGTCCATGAGCATTTCGATCTGGACAAGCTTCGCTGCTTCAAGTGCCTTTTCCTTCATCTGTTCCTTGGTGAGTCTGTCCTTGCCTTTGACATTCTCCAAAGGGAACATGATGTTCTGTCTGACGGTCAAGTGCGGATAGAGCGCGTAGCTCTGGAAGACCAGACCGACGCCTCTGTTTTCCGGCGGCACGTTGGTGACGTCGTCATCGCCGAACCAGATCTTTCCGCTGGTGGCTGTTTCCAGGCCGCTGATCAGGTTGAGGGTTGTGCTCTTGCCGCAGCCCGACGGACCTAAAAGGCCGATCAGTTTGCCGTCAGGAATCTCAAAATTAAAGTCGTTGACCGCAATGACATCCGCTTCTCCCTTAGTCCGGTTGGGATAGCGCTTGGTCAGATGATCCAGTACAATTTTCATTTAAACCTCCGGATGCTTGACGCATCTTTCTTCATGCCGTGCATGAAATCCCCTTTAAAATTACAATCATTTTATCATAATAAGCAGTTATCCATCTCATAGTCTTCATGACTATACAAAAAAAGCGGGACTTTTCCCGCTGAACAGCACTCATCAGAAACCTCTTCAGATCACTTCCGGAATGATGATCCGCCCCCTTCCGCCGCAGTACTTTACTGTTTCATCAATAATTCTCTGAGCGGTTTCTTCCAGAAAGTCCCTGTCGGTTTCTTCATTGCCCTGGACAATATAGAAAATATTCCCGGCTGATTCTGTCACCTTGGTCTTTTCCACCTGTCTGATTTCAAGCCGGCAGAGAATTTCATTATGATCATCGCAATAGCTGTACTCATGAGGCCTGACCGGCTGAGGCTGCGTCTGTCCGATCGGCACAAACTTTTCACTGCCGTCGGTAAACCGCAGTGTCACATTGCCGGACGTTTTATCGATATCATGGGCGCCGAGCGCCAGTTTTGAATCCATTGAAATGACATTGTAGATATCTACAGCCTGGTTGATCACCGGCATGTCTCCGTTCTTTTTCAACAGACGGATCAGATTCTCCGAAGCCGGCACATTCTTTCGCCTTTTCACGCCAGTCCTGTCATGAAGAATGTTGAATCCTTCAAGAACACAGTCCTCATGAAAATCCAGATCCCGGTATCTTTCTGCCAGTTCTGAAATCAAAGCGGTTCTTCGCGCCATCCATTCTTCAGAAACGGCAGTGTTGTCAATCCCCTCAATGACCGGAAATATGATCTTCACACCGGCATCGAGAACTTCCTTCTGTACAAAAAACCTGATTGTTCCCGGATCACTCATCTCATATCTCCTTTTCTGATGTGATGTATTTTATCACTGTAAAGCAGATGAAGACTCATAAATCAGCCGCTCTCTTATACCGTTCTCTGATCGCCGGTTAAAAGTAATTCCGATAACTGAAAAAAACAGACAGCTTTTCACTGTCTGCTGTTAGCCTTATTTCATCCTGACGGGATGGCGGATCACCGTCTTGAGTTTCTCCAGCGCCGTGCGTCTGGCGTCGCTGAGATAGATTTCATGGTGCATTCTTGTGTCGCTGATGTCATTGACGTATCCGTTCTCTTCAAGAAATCTGTCCATTAAAGCGACTGTGGCGGGTTCATCGTCATACGGACCGTTATGCATGCACTGCACGCACAGTCCTTCTTCAATCGTCCTGAATTCCACTTTTGAGAAATCCGTCTTCTTTTTGCGCTTCGCTTCTTCCTTTGCCCATTCCACATCTTTTTCACTGACAAAATCCGGCAGGCGGATGACAGAGACAAATTCGAAATCCTCCTTGCGGGAATAATCGATCGAATGACTCCCCTCCTGTTTCCAGAAGCCTTCAAGCGGCGGAACTACATAGTCGAAATAGCCCTCGATTCTGTAATCTGTCTTCTTCGACATTTTAATGGTATAGGCAATGCCGTACAGCAGTTCGATTGACTGCTTATATTCACTGCCTTCCTCATTCGGATTGCCTTTTCCTTCAACAGCCAGATAGTTTGCGGCGCCAACATTCACAATTTCCGGTCTGTTTTTGGGCAGATAAAATTCTTTGTATTCTTTTTTAAAGTCAAATGCCATATTCTTCTCCTGCTCATTCTGTAATGAGTATGATTTGAAAGATTACAGACTTTTCAGATACTCCTGAACATTCATATAGCAAAGGATAACAAATTCCTCCTGTTATCTTTACAGCACATTGAGTTTCTGATGTTTTATCCATCATAAGAAACGCCTTCAATCCTTCACAAAAGACCCGATTTCAATCAGATTGCCTTCAGGATCGGCGATATAGCATGTCCGCTGACCCCACAGTTCCGTTGTCGGCGCCATGACCGGCTTTGCGCCTTTGTGAGTCACCTCAGCAAACGTACTGTCCACTTCTGCGTAATTGTTCACAGACAGCGCGATCTCATAATGGCCGATGAGTCCGTCCGCGTAGGTATACTTCGTTTCCGTCATCACTTCAAAGTCGCTTCTTCTATACAGCATGAACAGTGTTCCGTCCTTTTCCAGCATGACATTGCGCGCATTTTCATCATCTTTGATTTCAAAGCCCAGCACATCCCGGTAAAAGCAGACCATGACCGGCATATCCTTCACAAATATCCCAAAACCATCCAGTTTCATCTCTTCTCCTTGCAGTCTGATCTGAAATCATCATATCGTAGGGTATATGTTCTGTCATCAGGTTATATGACATTGTAATAATTATGTCATTTTAAAAGAGCAGTGATCCTGCTCTTCTGTTCTATTCTTTGTTATTTTCTTCAACAGGTTCAAATGTTCCTGTTTCATGGTGATAAATGTAGAGGACATCGCTGAGCTTTTCATTGCCGGCGACGACCGTCTTATTGGCATTGCGCAGAATAGCGCGCGCTCTTTCTTCAGACATTGATGATACACGGAACGCGATCATTTCATGAATGGAAGACGGGAACAGCCAGAAATCCTCTTTGAAGTAATCCCAGGCTTTTTCCAGCACGTCCGGATAGAGAATCACCGCCGAACCGTTGATCTGCTTTTCATTTGTCATAACGACGCCGGTGCACGCATGATCCACTTCAGGAACGCCGATCGTCTCATCAAGTGTCGCAATGATCACCGGCATGATCTTCTGACCGTTTTCAATGGCGGCTTCATACAGTTCGTCAAACGTCATGCCATAGGATTTGAGGCACTCTTCAGAAACGATGACACTGCCGAAGCCATACTCCACTTCAACATAGATATGAACTGTCGCGGCCAGATCGCCGGGAAGGTCTTTATGCGGCGTCACGGAAAGAAGCTGCGCGTTTTCGGTTCTGTTGGAGAGTCTGACGAACAGCAGATCTTTCACTTTGTCATACTGCAGAATCCAGTCCGTTTCGATCGGGACACTGAGAACCTCATCAACCATGTTTTCAATGACATACTCCGCGATTCTTTCCAGGCAGTATCCCTGTTCGTACAGTGAGATGACAAGCTGGCGGTCGACATTGCCGCCGACTTTGGTCTTTTTGTTGAAAACCATGACGGAGTCGTAGCTGCCGGTCAGTTTTTCAACCCGGCCGGGTGAGATTTCATAGTCGTCTGTGCCGAGTCTGTCTCTGAGAACTGTGATGAAATTTTCGATGAGCTCAAGGGATTTGTTTTGATCCATGAATAACCTCCTGCGTTTTGATCGCTCAAAGAGTTATTCCCCGGATTTTTCTGAATTCCCTGATTTTTCTCTTACTTTTTTCCGAAATATTCCGCGAAGCAATTGACGTTGTAGAGATCCCTGCGGCAGAGAACGGCGAAACAGACTTCCGCAAACAGCTGATCTGAGCTGTAGCCGCCGAAGCTGAAGTTTTCAAATACTTCATGGAAGAGTCTTGCCACAACAGCGGCGTCATTGCGGAAAGCCCCGCAGCCAAAGGCGCCCAGTACCAGCCTCCGGTACCCTTTCGCTGCACTCACCTTCAGCATTCCTTCCATGCGTGTATACAGCATCTGCTCATATTCCTCTTCGCTCATGCCCTCTTTGCCATAGTAAAGATAAGGCGCCGCGCAGGTCATCACAGACACAATCACGGACGGGGAAATCAGGCGCATATGCTCATCGCGGATGACTTCTACCTTCGGGGAAATGATCAAAGCGTCAGAGCCCATATATGTTTCCAGCGCTCTGTTATAAGCGTAATACGGATAAGCTTCCAGCCCTTCAAGATTGAGAAGCAGAGAGCTCTTGCGGCAAAGGTCTTCCTCCTGGGCGATCGCTCCTCTTCTTGCCCCGCCGCCGATATTGACCGGATTGGCCAGGTTCAATACAAGCACCGGCTCATCCGGATTTTCATTCATCATATTGAATGCCTGGCTGAAGGAATCGATATTCAGGCATGAATAAACACATTTTCCTTCTTTCGCTCTTAAGCCTTCCGGTTTCAGATCATAGATCCGGTCGGGAAGAAATACTTCCGCCTTCAGGATTTCATCCATGCCGAGCTGCACTTCCGCTTTTCCGTTTTCTGTTTCATATACGCCTGTTTCAAAGGCGCGAAGGGTTTCATGCAGGTAACCGATATTTCTTTCTCTCATTTCTTTTTTCCCTCCGGTTCATAAATCATCGTATAGAAATGCATGCCATTGTCGAGCAGCTGATCTCTTTCCACTCTCATCCCGACGCTTTCATAGCGGATGGCCTTATGTTCGGCATCGGTATCCAGAATGCAGGGAATGCCCAGTTCATCCGCAAGGGCGAAGGGTGCCGCCATCAGTTTCCGCAGATAACCTTTTCCCTGATATTCTTTTTTGACTGCCACCAGGGAAACATCCACATAATCAGGCGTATTGAGATGGGCGATTGTGTAGTCCGTCCAGCCTCTTCTCACCAGCATCATTTTCTGCATTGTCTCAATTCTGATATGCCTGAAATACCTCACAAACAGCAATAAGTCCCGGTACCACGGCATGCCTTTGTCCTTGCGGTAATAGACAATATAGCCCTCCTCCTTTTCGGAAAGAGCGTAGAGATTCTTCGCCCGGGCATATTCATACAGGGTCAGCTCAAAGTAAATACAGGCCTCTTCATAGTTCATGCATGAGGAAAGAGAACCATACTGGCTTAAGAAGCTTTCCGCAAATGCGGCCGCCACGCTCTTTACATGTTCATGGTCCCTGTGGTCAATCAGAATCATACATTTACATCATAAACCAAAAAAGAAAGCAGCGATGTGCTTTCTCTTTACAGCCAGTGTATGCGTGCTTCCTCAAAACGGTCAGCCTGTTTTCTTTCCTCCGCCGGATACCCGAGCGGGAAGATGCCGAAGGCTATGAGATTTTCCGGCATGTTCAGGATTTCCTCCACCGCATTCATTCTTTCTTCAAGCGGGGCAATGCCAAGCCACACGCCGCCAAGACCCAGTTCATCGGTGCGCAGCCACATGTTCTCCATCGCGATCGACATATCAATCTCAGCGTAATCGGGCAGACGGCAGTCTTTACGGTAGGCGGTGACGATGGCGCATGGGGCATTTGCGGTCATTTTCGCAAAAGGAGACGCTTCGGAAAGCTTCTGCAGTGTTTCTCTGTCAGTGACGACGAAGAATTCCCAGGGCTGCTGGTTGGCGGCGCTCGGCGCCTGCATGCCGGCCCTTATGATCTCCGTGATGAGTTCTTTTTCAACGGGTCTGTCCTGGTATTTCCTGATCGAAACTCTTGTATAAATGGATGTCATGGAACAGTTTCCTTTCTTTTAACGGATCATAGCAGATTTTCAGTTCTGATTCATGCGGCCCGCCGCAAGAATCGCTTCAACCTGATCACGCTTTTCAAACAGGACGCAGCCGCCCTGATGGTCGTCTTTAAGAACATCGGTATCCCTTAAGACACGGAAGAGTTCGGAATTGACGGCTTCCTTAAGGGAAGTGTCGCGGACATTGATGTCGGAATACGGGGAGAACGGACAGGGTTCCGCGCCGCCATGGGAGTTGATGTGGAAGAAGCCTCTGCCGGCCGCGATGCAGCCGCCGGAGCCTTTTTCGTCTCCCGGAAACGCCACAAAGACCATGTCATTTCCTGACTGTCTGAGCGTTTCGATCTTGTTCACCAGCTGAACTTCCTGTTCCTCACTTAAAGTCAGATTCTTTGACTCTTCGGTGACGGGAACGAATTCAACATAGATGACGGCTTTGCAGCCGCGCCAGGAAAGCTCATTGAGGAATTGATCCGACATGACTTCATCGATGTTTTCGGAAGTGACTGTAATTGAGGCGCCGTAGATCAGTCCCCGTTTATGCAGTTCATCCATGTTGCGGATCAGTTTCTCGTAAATGCCCCCGCCTCTTCTTGTATCGGTGATGTTCTGATCGCCTTCAATCGAAAGCAGTGGAATCAGGTTGCGGCATTTGTCAAACAGCTCAAAATATCTTTCATCCATGAAGGTTCCGTTGGTGAAGATCGGAAACATGATATTCTGCATCTTTCCCGCTTCCTGGATAATATCCCTTCTTAACATCGGCTCGCCGCCGGCAAGCAGGATAAAGCTGACGCCGATTTCATCCGCCTCTTTGAAGATATCAAACCATTCGGCGCTGGTTAACTGGCGCACAGGGGCTTCGTCGGTTGTGGCGTGGTTGGTTCTGGAATAGCAGCCGGCGCAATGGAGATTGCAGGCGGAAGTGATGGAAGCGATCAGAAACGGCGGGATGTGTTCGCCATTGTCTTCGGCTTCTCTTCTTTTCGCGTCCGCTCTGGCGCTTGCAGCGGCGAACTTCACCATAAAAGCGGAGCCTCTGGGATCTTTTAATGTCGCTTTGAGCGCGTCTTTGACAATTCTCCTGACGCCTTCGGTCATGTATTCCTGGATGTCGAATGTTTCACTCATTTTCTGTCTCTCTTTCCGTGATAACGCTGGCGATGTAGGTCAGATGATCATCTTCTCTGATCTTCGGGTCTTCAATGATGATGTCTGCTTTTCTGCCGTTTTCTTCAAGGACAGTGATGAAATGGCATAAGGCAATGCCTGCATCAATTCTCTGCATGTCGCCGACAGCTTCGCTGAAGTAATTTTTTTCTGAATATTTATAGAAATGGAAGCGGCCGTCTTTACGCACAATTCGCCAGGGCTGTTTATTGACGGCGGAAGGCGCCCATCTGACTGCTTCAAGGGCTTCATTGATCACCGGATCCTGTTCAGTTAAGGGAACAGTAAAACTCCCTTCAAAGAACAGCTCATCACTGCTTATGCGCTTATCAGCGCCCACACCTTTGCGCATCATCGATTCCCTGAATGCCGGTTTCGCCGGGTATCCGATGGGCGTGATGCATGGCATCCGTTCGCCTTCTTTGATTCCTGCTGCTTTTTCAAACATCTCCCGCTTCATTGTGCCGCCGATCCAGACGGTGCCAAGACCTTCGCTGACCGCTTTTAACATGAGTTTTTCAAAGGCATAGCCGACGGCTTCTTCACCATAAGGCACTTTGTTTACAACGGCTGCGATATAAAACGGCTCATTGCTTAAAACCGGCGCGCTGAGGTGATGCTCTTTCGCGTCCAGGAAAACAAAGCGGACTTCGATGCCGAAGGGATTTTGAATTTTTGATGCATATGCCTGCAGGGATTCAAGAAGAGAAGGATCGACAGGTTTCTTTAAGAATGTTCTGACACTTCTTCTTTGTCTGAGCGCTTTCGATAAATGATCCATAAATATACTCCTGATTTACAATGAGAATTATAAGAACATGCGCGCAGGGAATAAACTTATGTGCTCTTGAAAAAAGCAGGTTTCCCTGCTTTGGATCAGTCAATCAGTTTCAGATAGCGGAAAGCGTTGAGGATGCCGTCGTCATTGACATCGGTGGTGATATAGTCGGCTGCTTCCTTGATTTCCGGTCCGCCGTTGCCCATCGCGACATTGAAGGCGCATTGTTCAAACATCGAAAGATCGATTTTGGCGTCGCCGAAGGAAATGGTGTCCTTCTGAGCGGCTTTGATATAATCCAGAAGCTTTTCGATCGCTGTTTTCTTTGTGATGCCGGCAGGACCGAGATCTCCGAAGATTGCCAGTTCCCCTTTACCGCCCCATGTGTTGGCGACCATGTCGGGGAATTCCTCCTTTGAATCAAGATGATCCTGGTATGTTCTTAAGACAAAGGAAATCTTGTTGACGTCAGAGCGGTATCTCTCGTCCCCTTCCACATAGAAGAACTGTTCACGGATTCTTTTTGCCTGGGCTTCTCTGTCCACGCTCTTTGCGCCTTTTCCTTCTTTGTAGCGGGCAAAGGCGTCAGGTCCCTGTTCCATGAAGATGGGATCGACATAGCGGCCGGAATTGCATTCAAGAATGAAGCCGATGTGCCGGTCCGTACACCAGTCGACGACATGCTTAGTCTGCTCATACGTCAGGCTTGTATGCATGACGACTTCGCCATGATCCTCGACATAGCCCCCGTTTGCCCCGATCATGCCGTCAAGTTCCGGCAGGTCTCTCTGCAGGACTTCGGCTTTGGAGCAGCCGGTGCAGATGTAGACGCGGTGGCCGTTGGCTCTTGCCATGTCGATGGCGGTTTTGGCGGAGGCAGGCGTTTTGGCCTGATAGTCGATCAGTGTTCCGTCGACGTCGAGAAAGATAACTTTGCTGTTCATGTGAAACTCCTTTTTTCTCAAAAGAATTGTATCAGAAGAGACAGGAATAATGTATTCTGTGTGTAATTGCGAAAGGAAGAGAATGATGGGACACTTTTACTTTGTACGCCATGGCGAATCGTTATGGAATGTGGAAAACAAAATCTGCGGTGCCACGGATATTGACCTGACCGAAAAAGGATATCTTCAGGCAGAACAGGCTGCTGAAAATATCCTTAAAGAGAATCTGAAGATTGACATGATTCTCGCTTCCCCTTTGAAACGGGCGCTGCACACCGCTGAAACGATCTCTGAAAAAACAGGGATTCCGCTTCGGACAGAGCCGCGCTTAATTGAGCAGAATTTCGGCAAATGGGAAGGAACCGCGAGAAACGGCGAAGATTTCAGAATCGCCAAAACCCATTTCATCGAATCATGGGACGGCGGTGAAAGCATGTTCAAAACCGCCCACCGTGTCTATTCTCTTCTCGATGAGATCACATCGCAGGAAGAAACGGTTTATCTTCTGGCCGCCCATAACGGCCTGGCCAGAATCATCCAGTCATACTTTCATGATATGACCAATGAGGAATTCGCCTCCTTCGGCATCGGCAACTGCGAAATCAGAAGATTTGATTACTGAAACTGAAAACCGGGATCGCTCCCGGTTTTGATTTTTTGAGTTATCCAAGCTTCTTTTCAGCCGCTTCCAGAGCTGAAACAAACACTTCGGAGAATGTCGGATGGCCATGGATCATGTTCAGCACCTGGGGAACAGTCATTTCCTGATGAACCGCAAGGGCGGCTTCATGGATGAGGTCGGTCGCCCTTTCGCACATCATAAATGCCCCAAGCAGCTTTCCGCTTCCTTTTTCGACTGTCAGCTTCATGAAGCCTCTCTCTCCGCTGGCGATGAGGCTTCTGGCGTTGGCCATTGTATTGGCTTTGGCGCTGAAAACTTCATAACCTTTTTCATGGGCTTCCTTTTCACTCAGACCGCAGGCGGCGATTTCCGGGGATGTGTAGACGCCGGAAGGAATCAGGTTCATATCCCTTTCCGGTTTCTTTCCTGTGATCGCGCAGACGGCGTTGACCGCCATTGCCATCGCGGTATGGGCCAGCTGGGGATATGAGCCGGCGCAGTCGCCGATGGCGTAAAGATCAGGAATGGAAGTCATGCAGGATTCGTCGATGACAAAGCGGCCTCTCTCGATTGAAGGCGCTTCGCCTTCAAACACATCGGTGAGAGCTTTTCTTCCCGCCGCCAGCAGGACCAGATCGCATTCTTTTTCATTGAGTGCGCCTTTTTCCTCATAGCTGACTGAAAGTCTGTTTTCCTTCTGTTCAATTTTCTTTAAGAAGGTTTTGGCGTGGACTTCAATCCCACGCTTTTTAAATGTCAGCGCCAGCGATCTGCCCAGTTCGCTCTCCATATTCGGCAGCAGTCTGTCCAATGCCTCAAGGATGGTGACTTTCGTGCCGGCAGCTTCATAGATGCCTGCCATTTCGCAGCCGATGACCCCGCCGCCCACAATCACAATCTCTTTGCAAAGAGGCAGTGTTTCAAGCACGTCATCGCTTGTAATCACGCCGGGCAGATCAGCCCCTTCAACCGGAATCCTTGAGGGAACGCTTCCCGTCGCAAGGATTGTATGATCGGCGGTGACTGTTTCGCCGTTCACATGAGCGGTGTGAGCGTCTGTGAGCGAAGCTTTGCCGCTCATGACGGTGATCTTTGAAGATTTGAGCGCTTTTTCGATTCCTGCGCGCAGATCCGTCACAATGCGGTCTTTCTTTTCCAGAAGCTTTTCTGTATTGAAACGGAAGCTTTCCACATCAATTGCTGTCATATCCGGATCGTTCAGTTCGCGGTACAGATCAGCGGTATGGACGAACGTCTTGGTCGGGATACAGCCGCGGTTGAGGCAGGTGCCGCCCACTTCTCTTTCTTCAATCAGGCAGACGGACAGACCGGCTTTGGCAGCTTCAAAAGCAGCCGTATAGCCTCCGGGTCCCCCGCCGATGATCATGACATTAAAATGCATATTAAAACTCCTGTTCTTTCAGCCACAGGCTGATCTCTTTGAATAGCTTTCCCTCCTGATTCACTGCAGAGCTGAGGGCGGCGCTTTCAAACCGGACCCCTTCCAGCATGGACGGAATCATGAGAATCTGAGCCTGTTCCATCGCGTCGCTGGAAACGGATACCTTCCGTACAATTCCTCTGTTCACCTGGAAACCGATGGTTAGACAGCCCCACTCAAAGCGGTTTGAGAGTTCCAGATCAAAAGGCGGATTCTTTCCTTTGATCCACTCTTCACTCCTGTAGAGTTCACGGTATTGTTCCAGCTGCTTTTCAGAAGGAAACGGCAATTCTTCTACGCTGAGCTGATAGTACTCTTCACACGCCTGAACCAGCAGGTTCCTCATCATGTCAATGCTGAGGGAGGGCTGAAGCTCAGAGAGATTCATCACCCGGCTGCGCACCGAATCAACGCCGTTGGCTTTGAGCTTGAGCGGATCTGGATTCAGATACAGCGGCATTTTGGTAAGGTCGCTGTTTATTAACAAAGTCCCGTGATGATACGAGCTGCCGTGATGATGATAATAGGCGCTGCCGGAAAATTTGGCGTGATTCACAAGCAGATCGTTGCGGCCTGAGAGTGAGGCTTCTATTCCGGCTTTCTGAAGGGCTTTGATGATAATTGCGTAATAATGCGCAATATTGTAATCCTCATCTTTCGCGATGAAAGTGAAGTTCAGATTGCCCATGTCATGATAGACCGCCCCGCCGCCGCTCGGCCGCCGGACAACTCTGACATGATCTTCCGCGATATTTGCCGCATTGCATTCGCGGTAATAATTCTGGTTTCTGCCGATGACAACGGTATTGTCATTCTGCCATAAGTAAAGAATCAGCGAATCAGAAGGAACGTTTTCAAGCAGAACTGATTCAGCAGCCAGGTTGACTGTAGGATCAGACCCGGCTGCTGAAACAGTGTAAAGATGATTAATCATTGAGAGGATCCCTGAGAACCGGATGCCTTGCGGCAGTCACTTCATCAGGTCTCTTGATATAGGAATGATGCGGGGTGTCATGGAGGGATTCCGGATTCTCCTGAATGGTCTTCCAGATATCCATGAACGCGGCCGCCGCTTCCTCAAGTGTTTCCTTTGATTCGGTTTCGGTCGGCTCAATCATGAGCGCTTCATGCACATTGAGCGGGAAGTACATTGTCGGCGGATGGATGCCATAGTCCTGTAAAGCCTTGGCCACATCCATGGCGCTGACGCCGGTTTCCTTCTTGAGCTCTTCCAGGGTCAGGACGAACTCATGCATGCAGATGCCGGGACGGGCCACCTGCCATGTGCCTTCGAGAAGGTGTTTGATGTAGTTGGCGTTGAGCACAGCGTTCTTCGCGACTTCCGGAACGCCCTGCTTACCCAGTGTGGTCAGGTAGGCAAATGCCTTGACGACAACCAGGAAATTGCCGTGGAAGCCTCGCACGCAGCCGATACTGTTTTCGCCTCTTGACTGCCAGCGGTAAACGCCGTTTTCCTCCACAACCTTTTCACCTGGCAGATAGTCCGCCAGGAAGGATTTGCAGCCGACAGGGCCGGAGCCCGGTCCGCCGCCGCCATGAGGGGTGGAGAAGGATTTGTGAAGGTTGAGATGGACACAGTCAAAGCCCATATCGCCGGGTCTTGCGATGCCCATGACAGCGTTGAGGTTGGCGCCGTCGTAATAGCAGAGGCCGCCTGCCTCATGAACGATGTCGGTGATCGCTTTGATGTTTTTATCAAAGATGCCCAGTGTATTCGGATTCGTCAGCATCAGTCCCGCCGTATCTTCGCCGGCCGCTTCTCTGAGTTTTTCCAGATCAACGCAGCCGTCCGGTGCCGACGGAATATTTACCACGGTGAAGCCGCACATTGCCGAGCTTGCCGGGTTGGTGCCATGGGCGGAGTCGGGAACGATGATCTTGTTTCTTAAAGTGTGGCCGTTCAGTTCATGGTATCTCTTGATCAGCATTAATCCGGTCAGTTCGCCATGGGCGCCGGCTGCCGGCTGGAATGTCATTTCATCCATTCCGGTGATTTCGCAGAGATACTTTTCGGCTGTCTTTAATAATTCAAGAGAGCCCTGGGCGTCCTGAAGCGGATGAACGTCGGTGAAGCCTTCCAGCTGCGCCGCTTTTTCATTGACCTTGGGATTGTACTTCATGGTGCAGGAGCCAAGCGGATAGAAACCGTCATTGACGCCGAAGGTCTGTTTGGCAAGAGACGTGTAGTGGCGGCTGATGTCGGTCTCTGAAAGTTCAGGCAGACGCAGTGCCTTTTCTCTTGTCTCTGACGGTTTTAATACCGGCACATCGCAGGCGGGAAGAACCGTGCAGTGTCTGCCGGGTACACTTCTTTCAAATAAGGTTTTCATTTTAAAACCTCCCGAACAAGAGCGTCCATCTCTTCTTTTGTATTCATTTCCGTAGCGCACCACAGAATGCCTCCCTCCACCGGCAGACCGGCGAGGATATCCTTTTCAGCCAGTTTCTCCACTAGCTTTTGAGGGTCATCGCAATCGGTCACGAATTCATGGAAGAAGTCGGCGGCGTATCTGCGTTTCAGTCCTGCTTCTTCAAGCTTTGCCGCAAGATAATGCGCTTTTGAATAACATTGCGAAGCCACTTCCTTTAAGCCATCGGGTCCCATCGCGGACAGATAGACGGAAGCGGTCAGAGCGCACAGAGCTTCGTTGGAACAGATATTCGAGGATGCTTTTTCTCTGCGGATATGCTGTTCACGGGCCTGCAGGGTCAGCACATAAGCAGTATTGCCTTCTGAATCGACGGTTCTGCCGACAATTCTGCCGGGCAGTTTTCTCATCAGTTTTGAAGTGGCTGCCATAAAGCCGAGATACGGTCCGCCATAGCTCAAAGGCATGCCCAGCGGCTGACCTTCGCCGACTGCGATATCCGCGCCGTATTCGGCAGGTGTGGGCAGTGAAGCCATCGCAATCGGGTTCATGGAAAGAATCACGGTGATTCCCTTTTCATGGGCGGCGCTGACAAGAGCGCGCACATCTTCAATCACGCCATAGAAGTTCGGCTGCTGGATGACGATGCAGGAGACATCGCTGTCTTTGATATCCTGCGGATCCGTTAATCCCTCATGCAGGGGCAGTTCGATGATTTCATCGGAAGCCGCCCAGCTGTAAGTGTGGATGACCTTCATGGTGTCGGGATGAACGCCCTGGGAAACATAGACCTTTTTCTTTTTGGGTGAGCGGCACATCGAGACCGCTTCCGCCGCTGCCACAGCCCCGTCATAGACCGAGGCGTTGGAAACATCCATGCCGGTCAGTTCGCAGATCATCGTCTGGTATTCGAAGATGGACTGCAGAACGCCCTGGGAGATTTCCGCCTGGTAAGGCGTATAGGCAGTGACGAATTCTTCTTTGTTCACAACGCTTGTGACAATTGAAGGGATGTAATGCCGGTAGGCGCCGGCGCCGCGGAACACACTGGAATACACTTTGTTTTTATGAGCGAGTTTCTTTAAAACAGAATATGTTTCCAGTTCGGACTTTCCGTCGGGAAGATCCAGTTCATGGTTCAGCTTCAGCTCTTCCGGCACATCCCTGTACAGATCTTCAAAGCACGAAAAGCCGGCTTCTTCCAGCATTTCCTGCCGCTGCAGATCTGTTGAAGGAATATAGCTTCCCATTTTAATGAGCCTCGGCTTCGCAATGCGCCTTGTAAGCTTCCGCGTCCATCAGATCATCAGTGTCACTGACATCTGTGAGTCTGAACAGCCAAGCCCCATAAGGATCGGAATTGATCTTTTCAGGAGCGTCGAGCAGTTCTTCATTGACTTCCGTCACAGTGCCGCTGACAGGCGCGTAGACGTCGGAGACCGCCTTGACGGATTCCACATCGCAGATCGTTTCGCCTTTGACTGCTTCGGCGTCGGGTTCCGGCAGGTTGACGAAGACCAGATCGCCGAGGGCGTCCTGGGCAAAGTCGCTTAAGCCGACTTCTGCTTCTGTTTCGGAAATGAAGCGGACCCATTCATGGGTTTTTGAATACTTGAGTTCTTCTGGTGTTTTCATAATTATTTTTGCCCTCTCTTATAGAACGGAAGCGCGGTGACTTCCCCTTCAATCCTTCTTCCTCTGACATCAACTTCCAGCTTTGTGCCGGGCTCATAAGCCTGATCCACAAGCGCCATCGCGTAGGCGCCTTTGAGATACGGGCAGTGGGTGCCGGATGTTGTATGTCCGATCTTTTCGCCGTTCATATAGACATCGCAGTGCTCACGGGCAATTCCTCTGCCGGTGACTTTAATGCCGATTCTGTGGCGGTTGTCTGTTTTAGCCGCGATGGCGTCTCTGCCGATGAATTCCTTGTTCATCTTCACGCCATAGTCAAGACCTGTTTCCAGCGGTGTGATGGTTTCATCCATCTCATGTCCGTATAAGGGCATGGAGGCTTCCAGTCTCAATGTGTCTCTTGCGCCAAGGCCGCACGGGATGACTCTTTCATCTTTGAGAATCTCACGCCAGATTTCAGGAGCGTCCTCAGGCGCACAATAGATTTCAAAGCCGTATTCTCCGGTGTAGCCGGTCTGGGAGACGATGACTTTCTTCCCAAGGATTTCGCTGTCGATATAGCTGTAATACCTTTCGGGCAGTTCCGTGTATTTTCCCAGGATTTCCCCGGACAGCGGTCCCTGCAGAGCGATCTGGGCATAGCTGTCGGAAACGTCTTCGAATTCCACTTCACCCTCTAAATGTTCTTTGATCCATTCGACATCCTTGAAGCGGTTGGAAGCGTTGACGACAACAAAGAAATCATCCTCGCCCCGTCTGTAGACGATCAGGTCATCGACGCAGCCGCCGTTTTCATAGCACATGACGCCATAGCGGACTTTGCCGATCTTCAGATTTGTGTAGTCGTTGGTAAAAATGCGGTTGATGTTGGCAAGGGCATCCCTGCCTTTAAAGGTGACTTCCCCCATGTGCGACACATCAAAGAGCCCTGCTTTTTCACGCACGGCCATGTGTTCCGCAATCACACCGGTGGGATACTGCACAGGCAGAAAATACCCGGCAAAATCGACGATTCTGCCTTCGAGTGCCACGTGTTCCTCATAAAGAGGTGTTTTGACAGTCATATTTAATTATTCCTCCGGAGAGTGTGTTTCTCTTCTCCTTCACAATAGCACAAAAAGTTATCTTCTTCATCTTTTTTGAAACATTTTCAATGAGATTGACATGACCGGCAACTCCTGCGGAAACAGCAGAACAGGAATCGGCGGAATTCAGAATGACCGGACGGTGAACCTGCATGGTATAGTGAATCTGTAACGGAACGAAAGGAAATCATTCTATGTACGCACACGTCAGAGGCATTGATCTTTTTTATGAAAAATGCGGCAGCGGCAGACCTCTTCTGCTGGTCCACGGTAACGGCGAAGATCATACAATTTTCGACAGAGGTATTGAACTTTTGAAAGAGCGCTTCACCTGCTATGCCATCGATTCAAGATGCCATGGCTCTTCCACCGTGACGGAAGAACTGCACTATCAGGACATGGCGGATGACCTGACCGCTTTTATGGAGGAGCTGGATCTTCATGATGTGCTCTTCTACGGCTTTTCCGACGGCGGGATTCTGGGACTGCTTGCGGCAATGAAGACAGAACGGATCACAACCCTGGTCACCAGCGGCGCCAACGTCACGCCGGATGGCGTCAAGCCGTTTCTCAAAACTTTTATTCAGGTCATGAACTTCATCAAACCGGATGACAAGCTGCAGCTGATGCTGAATGAACCGCACATTACAGAAGAAGATCTTTCTAAGATCAAAGCGAAGACGCTTGTGCTGGCCGGAGAAAAGGATCTTGTCACGGAAAGTGAGACAAGGTTCATCGCGGAACATATCAAAGGGTCTGAGCTTCATATTATTCCCGGTGAAGGACATGGCAGCTATATCGTCCACAGTGAAAAGTTTGTCCGCTATCTGGTGTACGCGGATACGAAACTGTGAGCTGTTCATATATAATGGTTTTAAGAAAAAAGGAGAAATATAATTTATGAGCTTTCCGAAGAATTTCTTATGGGGCGGCGCCACAGCGGCCAACCAGTATGAAGGCGGCTATCTTGAAGGCGGCAGAGGCTTAGCGACTTCCGATGCGATCAAAGGCGGCGACAAAGATCATCCCCGCAAGTACACAGTGAAGACAAAAGAAGGAGAAATCCTTGAACTGCCGAGAGAAAAGTCTCTTCCAGAAGGTGCCACCGGCTACATTATCCCGGACATCTATTATCCTTCCCACCAGGCGGTGGATTTCTATCATCACTACAAAGAGGATATTGCCCTCTTTGCGGAAATGGGAATGAATTCATTCCGTTTCTCTATGTCATGGTCAAGAGTCATTCCGGATGGCAAGGAAAAGGTCAATGAGGAAGGTCTTGCCTTCTATGACGCTGTCGTTGATGAATGCCTGAAATACGGCATTGAGCCGATCGTCACAATCGCCCACTTCGATGTGCCGATGGTCTTAGCGGATGAACTGGATGGCTGGCATTCGAGAAAACTGATCGACTACTTCCTGCACTTTGCGGAAGTTCTCTTTGAGCATTTCAAGGGCCGTGTCCATTACTGGATGACATTCAATGAAATCAACATCCTCAGATCATGGATGCAGCTGGGAATCCACAGCGTGGAGCCGCAGGTCCGCTACCAGGCTTCCCACCATACCTTTGTGGCTTCCGCCAAGGCAGTGCTCAGAGGCCATGAGATTGATCCAACAAACAAAATCGGCATGATGGTCGCCTACGCGCCTGTCTATCCGCTGACATGCAAACCGGCCGACGTCATGAAATCCATTGAGGAAATGAGAACCAGAGAGTTCTTCATCGACGTTCAGGTCAAGGGCTACTACCCTGAATACCAGATGAAGTGGTTTGAAAGGAACGGCATCACCATTGAAATGGAAGACGGCGATCTTGATCTCATCGCGAAGGGAACCGTCGATTACATCGGCTTCTCCTATTACATGTCCGCCACCGCTTCCGCTGACCCTGACGCTGAAAAGACCACAGGAAACATGGTCGCCGCCGGCAAGAACCCTTATCTGGAAGCTTCCAGATGGGGCTGGCAGATCGACCCGATGGGACTCAGAATCTCTCTGTGCCAGATGTACGAGAGATATCATGTACCGCTCATGATCGTCGAAAACGGTCTTGGCGCCCTGGATGTTGTTGAGGAAGACGGCAGTATCCACGACACCTACCGCATCAACTACATGCGCGATCATATCAAGGCCATGAAGGACGCCATTGAACTTGACGGCGTTGAACTCTGGGGCTACCAGCCCTGGGGTCATATCGACCTTGTCTCAGCCGGCACCGGCGAAATGAGAAAGAGATACGGCTTCATCTTTGTCGAAAGATATGATGACGGCACCGGCGATTTCTCCAGAAAGAAAAAAGACTCCTTCTACTACATGCAGAAGGTATATAAGTCGAACGGTGAGATCTTAGACTAAACATTCAAAGGGCACCTCGGTGCCCTTTCTCATTCCCTGATCATTTTCACATGGGGAATCCCGTCTTCATCGAAGGGTTCAGAGACAACTCTGAATCCTTCTTTTTCATAGAATCCCACCGCGTAGGTCTGCGCTTCCAGATACATTCTTTCTGCCTTCATGACATTCTGAGCATAAGAGACTCCTTCATGAAGAAGCTTTCCGCCAAGCCCGGTTCCCCTCTGCACAGTAAGCACCCTGCCGATTGCCGCAACGCCTTCCTCTTTCCAGAAAAGCCGCAGATACGCAAGGATCCTGCCGTCATCCACGTAAAAGAGATGTATGCTGAGGGGATCAATGCCGTCGATATCCTGATACGGGCATGTCTGCTCAACCACAAACACAGCGCAGCGCGCCTTCAGGATTTCATAGAGTTCATTCAATGTCAGTTCTTCAAACGCTTTGATTTTCAGTTCCATGTCCAAAATAATAACATGCCCGCTTTGAGCGGGCACGTTATTTATTTCTGTGAGTGAAGGCTGATCAGAGGGAAGCGATGAAGCGGTCAAAGGCTTTTCTGCCCTCTTCATCATGCTTGTAGACGCCGGCGTCTTCAAGAACAGCGGCGAAGACAAGACCGGTTTCCTTTTCAACAATCGCATTTACATTGTCTTTATTCAGATCCGGATATCTGTTCCGGATGTCCTTTGCCCATTCCGCATGGCTGGCGGTCAGAGGATCGGCAGTAAGATCTTTTCCGCTCACAAGTCCTTCAGCGACAGCGGCCAGTTCATTTTTGAGTCTTGCCGGTAAAACCGCCAGGCCCATGACTTCGATCAGGCCGATGTTTTCCTTCTTGATGTGGTGTTTGTCGGCATGGGGATGATAGACGCCAAGAGGATTCTCTTTTGTTGTGATGTTGTTTCTTAAAACCAGATCAAGCTCATAGTCATCCCCTCTTCTTCTAGCGATCGGGGTGATGGTGTTATGGGCTTCGCCTTCGGTCTCATGGAAGATGAAGGCAGCTTCATCGTCATACTTTCTCCATGCGCTCAGGATCTTTTCTCCCGCTTCGGCGATTCTTGCGCGGTCTTTTCCTCTTAAGCGGATGACGGACATCGGCCATTTGACAATGCCGGCAGTAAGATCTTCAAAGCCTGGGATCGTGACTGTCTTTTCGATTTCCGCTCTTGCCATCGGGAATTCATAATGGCCGCCCTGATAGTGGTCATGGCTTAAGACGCTGCCGCCGACAATCGGCAGATCGGCGTTGGAGCCGATGAAGTAATGCGGGAAGACAGTGACGAAGTCCAGCAGGTTTTCAAAGGCGCCTTTGTCGATGTGCATCGGGGTGTGCAGTTTATTGAGAACGATGCAGTGCTCGTTGTAATAGACATACGGGCTGTACTGCAGGTAATAAGCGGTATTGTTCAAAGTGATCGGAATGATTCTGTGGTTCTGTCTTGCCGGATGGTTCAAATGGCCGGCATAGCCTTCGTTTTCCACGCACAGCAGGCACTTGGGATACCCGGAGGATTTGGCTTTGCCGGCTGCGGCAATCGCTTTGGGATCCTTTTCCGGTTTGGAAAGATTGATTGTGATATCGAGTGTTCCGTATCCGGTATCGACCGTCCATTTTCTGTCCTTGGCAATGCGGTCGCGGCGGATGTAGTTGGTATCGCCTGAGAATGTGTAATACCAGTCGGTCGCCTTCTGCGGGGATTCTTTATAAAATTCTTTGAATTTTTGAATGACTTCTGAAGGTTTCGGTGTGATGAGGCCCATCAGTTTAGTGTCGAGCAGGTCATAATAGGATGCGGAATTGCCTTCAATGACGCCTTTTTCATAAGCGAAATCACAAAGCTGGTTCAGGATTTCCTGAATCGGTTCAAGGTCACCTTCAACTGGTTCAAGGCCTTCAAAGCCATCGGCACCGATGGCTTCAAGAATCAGATTGGAGATATAAACTCTGTCGTCTTCCTGTATCCAGCCTCTGCGCACTGCGTATTCGGTCAGCTGGCTGACTGCGTGATTGATCATAATACTCCTCCGGTTTTTCTGTGCTTTCATCATACAACTTACAGTCCTGAATGAATCAGTGAATCTGTCTGTTTTTCACACTTTGTCAAGATCGATGCCGTCCTTGAGAAGGATCTTCCTGATCTTTTCATGGGAGCGGTAATTGCCCTCTCTGAGCTCATACTCAAACGATTCCTTTTCAAAGAAATCATCATAATCTTCCAGCTCCTTTTCAATGTCATAGGGAACCTGGAGGAAACGGAATTCAAGCGGTCCGTATTCTTCGGACATGTTTCCTTCCATGATCATATACTGGGCGCTGACTGTATTGCGCACATCACCGTCTTTGGAAGGATTGCGGATGAAATCCAGGGCATTGCCCACACTGCCGCAGCAGATCAGTGTCCGGTTGAAGGCCTTCTGCATCATCTGGGTATGGATGTGGCCGAAGATGACAACATCGGCTGTTCCATCAGAACATGTCAGCTTTCCCGGCATAAACATCGAATATTTTTCTTCCACGGAAGCGTAAATTGTATTGGATGAGTAGTTATTGAAAGAATCAGGCCCGGCATGGAACATGCGCACAAGCCTGCCGCTAAGCTTCATTTCATGACAGTCATTTAATGATCTGAGCCACTCGATATCCTCTTGTTCCATTGTTTCCTGATACGCTTTGATCAGGTTCTTTTCCCGCTCACTGTCCATCTGATCCGGATCATAAGAAAAATAGGCGTCGCAGTTGCCGCGGACTGTGACATCACAATTGTTCTTCACGAGCTGAACGCATTCGTGGTTGTGCTTTCCTTTGGCAATCACATCGCCAAGACAGATGATGGTGTCACATTGTTTCAACCGGATATCTTCAAGCACTGCCTTTAAAGCTTCTCTGTTGCCATGGATATCCGAGATCACCGCGATTCTTGTCATTCTTTATACCCGATCCCTTCCAGATTCAGTAAATACTTCTTTTTGTCCAGTCCGCCGCCATAACCGGTGAGACTGCCGTCTTTGCCGATGACGCGGTGGCATGGAATCACAATCACAACAGGATTGCGGTTGTTTGCCATTCCGACCGCTCTTGTAGAGTTTCTGTTTCCGACCGCAATCGCGATGTCCTGATAGCTTGCGTATGAGCCGTAAGGAATCTGCCTCAGCGCATCCCAGACCAGTTTCTGAAAGTCTGTGCCGTGCAGGGAAAGCGGCAGGTCAAATTCTTTTCTGTTTCCGGCAAAGTATTCTCTGAGCTGTTCAGCAGCTGATTCAAGATATCTGCTGTTTTCGGGAACAGGATACTCCGTCGTTTCATCGCTGAACTCAATGAGCGTGATGCCTGCGTCATCCTCCCCGATCACCAGCGTGCCCACAGGCGATAAATAAGTACAGAAGCGCAGGACATAAGGCTGCAGTTTCGGCAAATTCACCATTTTCGTTCCTCGTTTGAACATGCATAGACCATCCGGTCATAGGTTTTTTCACCCACATGCAGATCACCGCGGACGATTTTCTTCAGACGCATGCCGGCCTTTTCCATGGTCCTTGCGGAAGCGGGATTTTCTGAAGCGCACCAGGCGGTGACCGTCTCAATTTCATCGCGGCTGAGCAGATAGTCAATGACTGCTTTCAAAGCCTCAGACGCGAAGCCATGGCCCTGATACGGGCAGAAGATGCTGAAGCCTGCCTCAATGGATTTAGAAGCCCTGTCGTAATCGTAGGCACCGATTGTTCCGATGAGTTTTCCTTCGTGTTCAATTCCCCATCCGAAAAAAAGCGGATCGTCATAGGAAGCGATAAAGCGGCGGACGGTTTCTTCCGCCATTTCTTGTGTTTCGTATGGATTCCATCCGGAATATCTGTACATGGATTCATCCTTGCCTGCAAGTTCATAAAGAACTTCAGCGTCGGACGGGATGTGCTTTCTTAAAAGGAGTCTTTCTGTGCTGATTTCAATTGTTCCTGCCATAGTGATTGTCCTCTATGCAATTATACAAAAAGAGCTCCGCGAAGGAGTTCTTAAGTGATTTGTCAGGCTGCCTGTTTTTCGGCGAGGATCTTTTTGGCGCTGGAGATTCTGACACAAAGTGTGAAGATATCCATGGCTGCCTGCAGATCCGCCAGAGACGGGAATGTCGGTGCGATACGGATGTTGGAATCGTTGGGATCCTGACCGTTGGGCCAAGTGGCGCCGGCCGGGGTCATGATCACGCCTGCCTTCTTGCAGCGGGAGACGATATCCTTCGCGCAGCCGCTCAGTGAATTGAACATGACGAAGTAGCCGCCCAGCGGGTTTGTCCATGTGCCCACGCCCAGTCCGCCAAGATCTCTTTCCAGGGTGCTGGTGACAATCTCGAACTTGGGACGGATGATGTCGGCGTGCTTTCTCATATGCTCAACCATGCCGTGGATGTTGCCGAAGAATCTGACATGTCTGAGCTGGTTGACCTTGTCGTGGCCGATGGTCTGATGCCGTAAATGCGTGGTGAAGTCTTCCATGTTGTTGGGGCTGGTCGCAAGAGCGGCGATGCCGGAGCCCGGGAATGTGATCTTGGATGTGGAAGAGAATTTATAAACCAGGTCAGGATTGCCGGCTCTCTTGCATTCGGCAAGGATCTCGATCAGGTAGTCCTGTCTGTCGTCATAGAGATGATGGATGCCATACGCATTATCCCAGAAAATTCTGAAGTCGGGCGCTGCCGGCTTTAAACGGGCAAAGCGTCTGACTGTCGCGTCATCATAGGAGATTCCCTGCGGGTTGGAATATTTCGGAACGCACCAGATGCCCTTGATTGCGGGATCTTCGGCGACGAGTTTTTCAACGATGTCCATATCCGGTCCGGTCGGAGTCATCGGAACCGGGATCATCTTGATTCCGAAGTAGCCGGTGATCGCGAAATGGCGGTCATAGCCGGGAACAGGACAGAGGAATTTGACCTCATCCAGCTTGCACCAGGGGGTGTTGCCCATGATGCCGTGCGTCCAGGCGCGGGAAATGGTGTCAAACATGACATTCAGCGAGGAGTTGCCGTAGATGATAATATCCTTCGGATTGTTCTCCATCATATCGCCAAGCAGTTCCCTGGCTTCTTTGATGCCGGTGAGTGCCCCGTAATTGCGGCAGTCGGTGCCGTCTTCACATGTCAGATCGTCTGTGGAACTCAATACGTCCATCATTCCCATCGACAGGTCAAGCTGTTCCTGGCAGGGTTTGCCGCGGCTCATATCCAGGTGCATGCCAAGCGCCTGTACTTTCTTGTACTGTGCTTTGAGTTCTGCCAGCTCAGCTGTCAGCTCTTCAGCAGTCATTTCAACATAAGGCTTCATAAATACCCCTTTCCTGTTCAGTCACACTGAAGTGTGCCTTTATAGTCATATAGGATACACTGAAACTGTCATCGATTTCAATACTTTACAGAGCTGAAGTATCTTCTTTTTGAAACTGAAAATCCCGCGGAACGCGGGACTCAATGGATCATTCAATCGTAGATTTTAAGAACGAATTTATCGATCAATACCGGCTCTTCAAATCCCCATTCCTCCAGACAGTCGGGATATTTAAGGATCAGGCCGATTTTTTCAAGCGCCTTTCCGGAAGGAATATTCTGCTTCATGACATGGGCGGTGATGATCTTAAGACTGCATTCGTCAAGAAGATAATTCTTCAGAAGTCTTTCAGCACTTGTCCCGTAGCCTTTATGCCAGTAAGGCTCATCCAGACGGCAGCCGATCGAAGCTTTTTTTCTTTCCGGCTCATAGGCGTAGACTTCGCCGATGCCGATCATCACATCAGGGTTTTCTTTGACATAGATGCCGAGAAAAAGGCTTTCTTTTGTCTCAAAGCACTCTCCGTCCATATTGGCGATCACGTCGGCCTTGTCATCGTATTTCTGTTCATAAAGAAATGTCGGCTCAAAGCGGTAGACATTGGGATTGGCACACATCTGCTCCAGTGCCTTCACATCGGCCATGGTCATCTTATGCATGATGATCCTTTCATCCTCCAGAACAGGATATCCGCTGAACAGTTCAGCCATCAATCTGAATCCTTTCCTTCATGAAATGCGTTTCGCATTCCGCATAGCTGACCAGAACGCTTTCCTGGTTGAAGAAGACGCAGACATCCCTTGCGATTTCCCTGATCGTTTCATCGGGAACGCCCATGATCATCAATACAAGGGTCTCCTCTTCCACATATGTTCCGTCCTCATGGAAGTAAGAACCTGACATTTTACTGACAGAGACTGCCACATGGTATTCGCGGCAGATGTCTTTGACGAGTCTGATATACTTTTCTGTTTCAAATTTCTGTTCATGTGTTTCGGCGTCATTGAGGCCGATGTAGATTGTTGCCTGTCTCATGATTTTATTTTCTGCTTTCTGAAATCTGCACATTCATTATATAGCGTTGGCCGCATGAGAATTGTTTTTTTTCGAGCAGTTTCTGATATGTCAGATCGATCATGAACGCGCCAAGAGGAGCTGTTAAAAGAATTGAACATACCGCTATGCTCAGGATCAGTGAACCGCATGAAAGGCCCATCGCCAGCGGCAGCGGACCGATCGCCGCCTGCACCGTCGCTTTTGGCGTATAGGCAAGCATTGCGAAGAGTCTTTCCTTTTTTGTGTAATGAGACCCAAGCGTACTGACAAAAACCCCTGCCATTCTGAACAGCAATACACCGGAAATCACCAAAGCCGCAGCCGCGAATGAATGCAGAGCATACTGAATTTCCACAGCCGCGCCGACCAGAACGAAGAGAATGACCTGTGCCGCCTTCCATAATTCCCCGCTCTGTGAAGAAACCTTAGAAGCTTCTTCCGGAATCATATGTCCGCATGTCATGCCCATTGCCATCACCCCGATCAATCCGGAAAATCCGACTGTGCTGTTTAAGCTGTCCTCCATTGATACAAGCAGAAAAGAAAGACACAGAAGGATCACAGTCATCACTGTGCCCTCAGGGTGGAATCTTTCCGTCATCTTTGAAAAGAGATACCCGCACAGAATCCCGGCCCCGATGCCAAGAACAATCGAAACCGGAATCCGTAAGAGAGATACCGCATTGAAGCTGCCGTTTGTTACAAGGGATACAAAACAGCTGAAAAGCACAATGACAAAGACGTCATCACAGGAAGCTCCGGCCAGCACCATCTGCGGCACCGCCCTTTCCTGCCCGTATCCCTGTTCCATAATTTTAATCATGTGCGGCACAATCACAGCCGGCGAAACCGCGGCGATGACCGATCCCAGCAGCAGCGCTTCGGCAATTGTGATATGAAAAACCGGCGGCGCAATCAGAACCATCCCAAGAATCTCAAAAGAGGCAGGCACAAAGCACATCAATACCGCAGGCCGGCCTGCTTTCTTTAGATCTTCACTCTTCAGGTTAAGACCGGCCCGGATCAGGATAATGATGAGGGCGATTCTTCTTAATTCTGAGGAAATGTTCAATACAGAAGCACTGATCAGATTGAAACAATACGGACCGGCCAGGATTCCCGTCACCAGCATGCCCGTCAGCGGCGGCAGTTTAACAAATGAAACCAGTTTTCCCGCCAGCATTCCCAACAGCAGGATCAGTGCAATACTCAATAACATAATTCCTCCTTTTTGCGGAAGAAGAAAAGCCGATCACTTCCGCATGCTCAAAAAACATACAGACGTCATCAGCTTCATGTACATAAAGCGGTTCGGGTTTCCCCTGGGAGAACATCATTCCCGTATTCAGATTACCGTGTTTTCCGGGTCAGGTCAAAGGTGAATTTGATTATTCGGTATTTGAATATATGCAAATAGCATATAAGCATTTCAAATATCATCGGCACATTACTATACTGAAACCGTAAGGAAGGTACACCGTATGAAGAACAGCCTTGTATTGAAAATCGCGATCCTGTCCTGCTGCTTCGTGACAGCTTCATTAAACGCCATCGCCGGCAATATTCCGGTTATGGCAGCGGATCTCAAAGACATCCCGCTTTCGCTGATCGAGCTTGTCACAACCATCCCTTCACTGTTTTCAATGCTTGCGGTATTGTTTTCTTCAAAAATCGCTTCGGCCATCGGCTATAAAAGAATCGTTCTGCTCGGCGCTCTGATCGCCGGCATCTTCGGAACAATCCCGGTCATTCTCAATAACATCTGGCTGATCTTAGCCGCCAGAGGCATCTTCGGATTCGGCTGCGGCTTAATCACTTCAGCGATGCTGATCCTGATCATCTTCTTCTTTGAAGGACCTGAGCGCTCCTCCATGATCGGTCTTCAGGGCAGCGCCGGCGGCCTGGCTTCTCTTGTCACCGCGTTCATCGCCGGAAGACTGCTTGCGGTCAGCTGGCACGCTTCCTTCCTGGTATATCTCTTCGGCTTCCTGGTCTTCCTGATGGTGCTCTTCTTTGTTCCCCATGTCGGCTCCATCCGCACAAGCACCGCTTCGGGAAATGAGACACACCCAGGAAGTGAATGGATCCGTCTGATCGGTCTTGGCTTACTCACATTTGTGTCTGTTACACTGGCGACTGTGTTTGTCGTCAAATGTCCGACCCTTGCCTCCCAGAAAGAAATCGGCGGCACCTCAATCGGTTCCACCCTTGTCATGTGCATTTCAGCAGGTTCCTTAATTGCGGGAGCCAATTACGGCACAATGATGAAAGTGCTCAAAAGACTGGGGCTGCCTGTCTTCTATCTGATCTGCGCGGCCGGCTTTGCCCTGGCGTTTGTTTCAAATAACACCATATTGATGATGATTGCCGCCTTCCTGCTCGGCTTTGGCTATCTTGCCTTTGTGCCCTTCCTGCAGGAAAGAGCGTCCGTGAGATTCGCCTCATTCGGAGCGGCTGCCACAACTGTGATTCTTGTCTTCCAGGGTCTTGGCGCTTTTATTGCCCCCTATGCGGGAACCCTTCTCGGTTTATTCGCTTCCTCACTCAACGCGCAGTTCCTGATCTGCGGCGTTCTCTATGTCGCTCTTGCGGTTCTTGGCTGGTTCCTGAATTAAAAAAGAGAGACAGCTATTCTGCCATCTCCCTGATTTCTTCAATAAAGAGCGCGATGTGTCTGGGCATGACCTGGAACTTCTTGTAAATCAGCGACATCCGCAGTCTGTATTCAGGCGCGAACGGAATAAAGACAAGATTGGTTCCTTCGGTATGGATGATGTGCTCAAGTCCGGCCACATAGCCAAGACTGTCTTCCGCCATAAGGGAAGCGTTGTAAAGAAGATTGTAGGTGCCGGCAATCCGGAACCTTGCAAGGCTGACGCCTGGAATCAGGTCGCCTGAGCTTTCCCGGTTGACAATCAAAGGTTTATCCAGCAGGTCCTTTTCCGGAAGGATCTGCTTTTTTTCCGCCATCGGATCATCCCTGCGCATATAGATGCCCATTCTGTCCTGATAAGGAAGCGTGATGCATTCATAGCGGCTGCGGTCCGGTTCCCCGAACACAACCGCCAGATCAATCAAGCCGTTGTCCAGCTGGTAGGACAGATCTCTGCCGTCTCCGCTGGAAATGTGCAGATAAAGATCAGGATAGGTTTCCTGCAGTTTCTTAAAAGCCTGGGTAACCGTATGGATGCCATAGGTTTCCCCTGCCCCGATGTAGATATTGCCGGAAATCTCATGCATGTCGCCGCGGATTTCGGTTTCTGTCTTTTCGGCAAGGGATAAAAGTTCCTGCGCCCTCTTCTTTAAAAGCTGCCCTTCATCGGTCAATGAAAGGCTTCTTGTACCGCGCACAAAAAGCTTTTTGCCGAGTTCCGCTTCCAGATCGCCGATCTGTCTGGAAAGAGTCGGCTGGGATATATGAATCGCTGAGGCGGCTTTGGAAAAGCTTTCCTCTCTTGCGACCGCCAGGAAATAGCTCAATACTCTGAGGTCCATAAACGCCCTCCTTTTGTAAACATCATAGCAGAATCCGGATCAGAATCATGTAAAGCAGTGTGCCTCCGCCTACTGAAATCAGGGAACTGTGCTTCCATTTCTGCAGCAGACATACCGCGATGACTGAAATCAGTTCAGGAATGCCATGGGAAGGTCCCTTTAAATCTGTGCTTCTTAAACAATACACACACAGCATCGCGATCATCGCCGGCGGCAGATGTTCTCCCAGAAACACAATCAGCTCAGGCGTTTCCTTCTTTTCCGGCATGAAGAGAAACGGAAGCGCCCGCAAAGCAACTGTGCAAAGAGCCATCACCGCGATTAATAATGCCGCCCTGTTCATTTCCGCCTCCCTGCCAGAATCATCATCTCCAGCATGATCAGAGCCATGGAAGGAATCAGGAAATCATCCGCTCCGAAAATCATCAGACACAGAAATGAAGAGACAAGCCCGCATAAAGCGGAAGTATGATCCTTTGACGTATACCACTGTTCGGAAAAGGAAGACACAAACAAAGCGGTCATTGAGAATTCAATCCCTTTTGCCGAAAACGGCAGCGCTTCCGCAAGCAGACTTCCCATGACGCTTCCCGCCACCCAATAGCTGTGGTTGAACAGTGAGACCATGAACCGGTAGAAAGAAGGCGCACACCCTTCCGGAACAGATCCGTCGGAAAGCAGTGAGTAGGTTTCATCCGTCAAAGAGAAAATCAGATAAGGTTTATACTTCCCGCTTCCTTTGTATTTATCGATCATTGAAATGGAATAGAACAGGTGTCTGGCGTTGATCATGATCGAAGTCATAGCGCATGTGATCAATGAGACGCCGCTTTCGATCATACTGACGCCTGCATACTGGAGTGAGCCGGCATAGACGAAAAGACTCATGGCAAAAGCCCATAGCACGCCATATCCTTTTTCCGCCAGCAGGATTCCGAACCCGATTCCCAGAATCACATATCCGGCCATGACCGGCAGTGACGTGAGAAACGCTTTGCGGATCTGCTCTTTTCTGCTTTTATACGCCATAGGCTTTCTTTCTAAATCTGTGAGTCGATCTTATTCACCATTCTGATTTCAATTGTATAGGAGCCGTCATTGTTGCGGATGAATTCGATATACTCATGCGAGTCGCTGTAGGAAGCCGGGAATGTGATTTCAATGCCGGTATCGGTTTTGATTTTCTGTTTCTTCATCGACATCCGGATGGAAGCTTTGGGCAGTTCGGTTTCTTTGGGAAGCGTTTTTCTTTCCGCTTTGCGCAGGAAGACTTCCGCCATCTCCGGCTCATCCTCAAAGACTTCCGAAACAAGCGTGTCTGTGTTAAGAGCCATGCCTTCTTCGACGGCTTCACTGATGTAGCTTTTCACTTTGCCGAGAACGATGGCCGGGTTTTCATCAAACTCTTCAGCCACCTCATGGGCAATTTCACGCACGCTCTGCACCACTTCTTTCTTTGAAATGCCGCCTTCGGCTTCCAGAAGCTTTTCCGTGATAAGAGACATTCCGTCTTTCCATTTGCCTTCATCGACATAGACAATCTCACTGGAAAGCAGATTGACCATGGCCCATGAACTGACTGTCTTTGAGACAGCCGGCAAAGCGGAATGGGAAAAACTGACGGTATTGACGATATAGCCGTTCGCGTCGTCGGAATATGCCTGAAGGGTTTCTGTCTCTTCGAGCAGAACAAAAAGAATGTAAGGCACATCATCATAGCGGTAATCCACCGCCAGCGCTTCAAAGCTTCCCGCTTCCTCATGTTCGAAATATTCGATGAGCGGTTTTAAGACTTCGGAACTGAACTCCGGAAGGTTTGTTTCATGATGAAAATACTTTTCCGCCTCTTTCGCGAATGCGCTTGTTTCAAGGAATGTGCCCGGTTTGGAGCGCATGTCGTTACGGCTGCGGCTGACATAGCGGCGTACATATTTTTCGATCTGCGGATCTTCAAGATCCATCGTCTGCTGGGAAAGGATAATGCGGTGGTGTCTGCCGTCGAGTATATGCAGAACAGCGGCGCTGATTTCAAGACCCGCCGTACTGACTTCAACTGTTTCGTTCATTTCTGTCATAGCTGTGTTACCTCAGGTAACCATTATACAAAAAAAACGGCAATGATTGCCGTTTGTGAATTACTGCCAGCTGATGCCTTCCAGAATGGAATTTACAATCTTCAGGCTTTCTTCCGCTTTTGCCTGTCTGTAATAGGCATAGATGTAGTAGAAGGTTTTGCTGTTGTTTGTGATGATGGATGTGCCCTGCATGCCGATGCCCTGCACGTCATAGGTGTAGCTGAACCCCTTTGCCTCATGGCCGCCGATTTCATAATCCTCAAAGCCAAGGCAGTTATAATTGAGAGCCTTGCTGAGGCGGGCGATGCTCTTTTCCTGATTGTGAATGGCGTCTTTGAGATCGACGATTTTCGCGAAGAATCCGTTGACTGTCTTGTGGGCAGCGTTCATGAGGATGTGTTCTTCCTCATTGCGGATTGCGAATTCAACAGCGCCCTCAGCCGCCTGCATTTTTGCGAGTTCTTCCTTTGAAAGAACGGTGAAGCCTTCAGGAACAGGGAAATTCATTTCGCTGTTGATGATTTCACTCATTTTCTTTTCTCCTTTAAAGAATCTGCTTTACTTCTTTGCGCAGCCCGAACAGAGCCAGCAGTAACATAATCAGCACAACCAGTGAAGCGATGCCCGCAATCACTGCGGTGAAAACGAGCGGAATGTCAATCTTTGTGGCGAAAATGCCAACCAGAGTCAGGAAAACATCCAGGGACAGTGTGACCATCCGCAGTGTATGAATCTTATTGGAGCGCACGGAACCGATATCTTCAGCGACCTCTTCAATAATGCCAAGGTACAGGAAGATATAAATGGCCTGCAGGATGTTGACAACAAGGTTATAGATATCCATTTTCAGTTCAGGCTTGAACACTGTGATGGCATACTGCACAACCGTGATGAGCATCATCAGCAGAGCGCCCCACTTCAGGAATTCTTTGCCGTCGCCATAGCCGCCAAGCTTATCGAACGCCAGGAATAACAGCAGCCATCCGACAAAATCAGGCATGATATCAACGCTGGCGCCATTGATGGTCAGGTTGAATGTCACGAAGATGAACAGGAACCCGAACGCGGTCAGGCTGATCGCTTTCTTTAAATTTTCGTACATAAACACTCTTCTTTCTTTTGCACAATAATCATTATACAGGCATTTTACATGCGTAATTCATTTGTTGGCTGATTCCGCACTTAAGCGCCTGTAATGACATCGCTGTTGAGGACATATTTCTCCAGCCAGCGGCCCATGCCGTCTTCAGTGCACGGGTATTCGGTAACCGCGTCAGCCATGGATTTGGTAATGTCAGATCCATTGAGCAGACAGACGCCGAATCCTGCCTCTTTGAGAAGTTCCTTGTCATTGTCCATATCGCCGAAGGCCATGATCTCATTGATGGAAATATTGTTGCGTTCGCTGAATTTATGGACTGCCAGTCCCTTGTTGACATGGGGATCCATGAATTCGATGATGCCCGGGCTGGTCATGATCGCGTTGTATTTTTCGCAGCTGAGCGCTTCGGCGAATTCTCTGACTTCTTCCGTTCTGGCGGGATCGAAGCGGAAAAGCACATTGTAGTTGGGCTTGACGCACAGACGTTCTTTGTTGCCGTCGGTGATAATGACTTCCATGTGATTGCGGGCCATGGAGGCGTGGATCATCTCATCGAAATACAGGGCGACCATATGGTCTTCCTCATAAACCATGGAGTTGATGTTTAACGGCGCCATCCGGTGAAGGATTTCCCTCATGGTATCCGGTTCCAGCATATAATAGCTTTCAATTTCCATGTGATCGCGGTCCCATAACTGGCCGCCGTTCATGCCGATCATCATATCGAAATTGAAGGAAAGACCCCAGTCCTGCGCTCTTTCCAGCATGAAGCGGTTGATCTTTCTGCCTGTGGCAAGACCGATCATGACGCCTCTTTTATGAAGCTTCTCAAGCGCTTCCTTGGTAATGGGCATAATCATCTCGCCCTTATTGACAAGCGTTCCGTCTATATCCGCAAGAACCGCGGTCACTTTTTCAATCATCTTACGACCTCCTTATATACAGAGCCCGGCAAATCGTATCATGTTTTTGAATCACGTACAATGTTAAGGCATGACTTTCAGATCAGTAATGCCGACAAGCACCGCTCTGCCGCTTAACGAGATTCTCTGATTCTCTTTCAAACAGCAATACAGCACTCCCGAGCGCTTTGACGCCTGGTAGGCAATGATCTCTTTTTTTCCAAGCACATCAGCCCAGTAAGCGGCGATCTGACAATGCGCGGATCCGCACACAGGATCTTCATAGATCCCCAGTTTCGGCGCAAAGCTGCGGGAAACGCAGTCGTATTCCTTTCCTCTTGCGGTCGGATTCTGGATCCTGCCGGGAAGTTTCATTAACAATGATGATTCAGGGGACATTGTTCTGACCGTTTCCTCATCCTCAAAGACACAGATCAGATCCATTCCCAGCACTGCTTTAACAGGTCTTGCGCCAAAGGCTGCCTCCATTTCATCCGTGACCGGAATTTCCTTTAATTCAGAAACCGGAAAGTCCATTTCATACCGGTCTTCCTTCTTTGTGACACTCAGCTGACCGCTTCTTGTATTGAATATGACTGTATCCGTTCCTTCTTCGTAATAATTCAGCACGGTAAATCCGCTGGCCAGTGTGGCGTGACCGCAAAGATCCACTTCCGTTTCAGGCGTGAACCATCTTAAGCGGTATCCGTTTTCTTCTTTCACAAGAAAGGCGGTTTCGGAAAGACTGTTTTCCATTGCCAGTTTCTTCATGAATTCCTCTTCAGGCCATTCATCCATCACACAGACAGCGGCAGGATTGCCGGCAAAAGGCTCTGATGCAAACGCGTCAACGATATACTGCTTCATATTTACTTCCTTCCCTTTCATGCATATTTTAATGGAACATGCAGACAGTTCAAAGTAAAAACGGCTTATGCCGTCTTCAGAAATACAATGCCCGTGTGCTGCTCAGAACCAGAACAATGAATATGACTGTATAGCAGACCAGCTTTAACAAAGGAAAAGAACTGATCTTCCCTTTCAGCTTGAAAAGAACCGAGCAGATGGAAAACAGATTGAACCCGAACGCGATCCACCAGCAGACAGTCGATCTGCCAACAAGGATGGAATACGAAGTGATTCCCTGCACGATTCCCACAATAAACGTCACAAATCCCATCTTTTTCGCAAATGCGCTCATTTTTTCCGGCGTGTCGAGTTTAGCGACAAAGCTGTCGGAAAGCTCCAGCGGATTAAGCTGCCTCTTTCCGGACATATAGATACATCCGGTCACAATCGAAAAGACACACAGAACCCCATAGAAGACCCCTGAAGCGATCAGAAACAGACTCATAAACACCTCCGCTCACGCGATTATTATATGCTTTTTTCAACTGTTCAGCACTTAAAACAAATGATCCCGCAAATGCAGGATCATGGTCAGTGATCTCTATACAAGGCAGTTTATTGATTCAGCCATTCCTTCAGCCGGCCAAACACTTCTTCTTTATCCTCTGCAGGAATTGATCCGTCCTGATGCAGCGCATAGTGATGGCCGAACTCACAGTCCGTATAAGTGTTTCCGTTTATGATCACGGGCTTGTCATATCTTGGCCTGACATGGATGTGAAGATGAGGATCAGGTACTGCCTCTTTGTAAAAACTGTTCATCAAGCAACTCCAGTTGCACAAAGACGCTCCCAGAACCCTCTTCAGGCATGTCTCCACCTTACAAACCAGGTCATGAAGATCTTTCCATTCCTCATCACTCAGCTCTGCCAGTGAACCGCAGTGGCGCTTAAGAACCAGGATACACCTGCCAATATAATCCTGCTCATCCGCAAGAAAAACAGACCAGAATGCACTCTCATACACCTGAAGCCGTTTCTCTTCTTCAGATAAATTACACCAGCCGCAATTGTTCATTTCATTCTCCATAGTTCAATAAATCTCTTCAGGAACGGTATATACTCCGTTTCTGTTTTCGAAGCTGTATACCGAACAGTTGCCGATATACTTCGACCAGTACGAACCGTTTGATTCAGGGGTGAGATATTCCAGCAGTCCCTTCATCGCGATCGCGTGCGTGGAAATCAGGATATTGCCTTCAAGACTGCGGATGTCTTCAAGAAAAGAGCCTGCCCTTTTCACCACATCGCCTAACTGTTCCATGCCTTCTGGAGCGGGATTATGGACAAAGTCGGAAAAGAATTCAATGATTTCTGCCGGAGGATTCTCTAAATCGCAGCCTTCATAAGGGCCGTAATCCATTTCAATCACTCTTTCATCAATCTCAATGTCACTTTCAGGCGCACAGATTTCCGCGGTTTCCCTGGCTCGGATCAGAGGACTGCTGAAGACACGGTCAAAATGAATGCCTTTTTCTTCAAAGAACGCCAGTGCCTTTTCAGCCTGTTCTTTTCCCTTTTCATTGAGGGCTGTATCGCTTCTGCCCTGCAGCAGCTTTGCTTTGTTGAGACCGGTCTGGCCATGGCGGATGATATAGATCATTTCAGTCAATCCACTCCTTCACTTCTTCAGATGAATGCACAAGTTTCGCTTCAATGGTGACAGCGCCGCTGACAAAGGGTCTGAGTCTGTCCGCTGTTCTGCCGATGGGACTGCCTCCGCTTGTCGCAAAAGCGTAAACCTTCTTTCCCCTGAAGTCATGGGATTTGCAGAAGGTGTTCACGATATTGGGCGCGCCGCCGTACCAGATTGGAAATCCGAGAAAAATCCTTTCATAGCTTTCAAAGTCAGCGACATCACCTTCGGAAGGAACGTCTTTGTTTCCGATCTTTTCACGGTTGCAGCGGGAAAGAGGATTCATGTAGTTAAGATCAGCTTTTGTATAAGGCTTCACAGGTCTGATCTCAAAAATGTCATAACCTGTTTCTTCCGCAAGCTTTGAAGCGATCCGTTTTGTTGTACTGGCTTCGGCACTGAAATATACAATGAGTGTTTTCATATTCAATCTCCTGTTTTCTGCATCATAACAGGGCTGACGGGTGTATGAAAAATTATGACTTCTTCTGCGCCCTTTTCTGTCTGACTGTTTCCGTCAGATGATGAACCGCCATGATGGGATGCACATAAATCATACGCGGTCCGCTGTATCGCATGACTGTGCGGATTTTCTCACGCATCCGCGGTTCATAACAATGGACTTTGCACACTGAGCAGAATGTCTTTGTTTCCATGAACGGACAGCTATCAATTCTGCCAAAGGCATAGTCCCTGAGTTTTTCACACTCTGGGCATAGTTCATGTTTCCGGGTGTGATGATTGCCATGGCAGTACATGGCGATCATTTCATTCACCGTTTTCTTTTCGTTTTCTCTTTTCTGATCTTTGTTCATAGTATCTCCAGCGTCTCATCTGCGATCCTGACAGTCGAATGACGATGGGATACGAGAATGATTGTTTTGTCTCCGGATTCTTCTTTGAGCGAGCGCAGGATGACTGCCTCATTGAGTGAATCCATATTGCTGGTGGGTTCATCGAGAAGCACAAACGGCGCTCTGTGCAGGAAGACTCTTGCCAGGGATAAGCGCTGCCGTTCGCCTGCGGACAGTGTTTCGCCCAGTTCGCCGATCTGGGTCTCATAGCCTTTGGGCAGTGTCATGATGAAGTCATGAATGGAAGCTTTTTTACAGGCTTCGATGACTTCCTCATCGCTGGCGTCAAGTCTTGCGATCCTGATGTTGTTGGCGACGGTATCCTTGAAAAGGTGGGTTTCCTGGGTCATATAGCTTTCCATGTTTCTCAGATCCGCCGTATTGATTCTGTTGATGTCTCTGTCTGAAATCTTCACTTCGCCCTGCTTTGTGCTCCAGAAGCGCATCAGGAGCTTTAACATCGTGGATTTGCCGCAGCCGGATCTGCCGACGACGCCGATGATGCGGTTTTCTTTAAAGTCAGCAGAGAAGTCTTTGAGCACGTCCTCATTCTTATAGCCGAACGTGACATGTTCCATGGACGCCCCGGCAAACTGCACCGGATCCATGCCGGTAATTTCTTCTGTTTCCGGCTCTTCCTCAAGCACCGCAAGGACTCTTGAAGCTGAAGCGATTGTCGGCTGCAGTGTTGTGCCAAGAGCCGCTAAAGCGCTGACCGGGCCATAGGAGGACATTAAGGCGATGAGCGGAATCAGGAAGCCGTCAAAGCTGACTTTTCCTGTTGTGTAAAGCCACGCCCCGATCATGAACATGATCAGATCGCAGAAATAGATTAACGTATTGGCTAAAGCGGTATTCGATCCGGTCAGGGTATTGAGATCGCCCTGCTTCTTTGAGAATTCTTCCGTTCTGCGGTTCATTTCCGCAAGTCTTTCCTCTCCGGTTCCATACTGGATTGTGGCGTCAAGGCCGCGGATGTTTTCCAGCATATAGGCAGCCAGTTCGCCGTTCTGTTTTCTCAATTCATCCCCGGTACTGCCGCTGCGTTTTGAAATGGCGGCGGGAAGCGCAATGCCGATGATGAGATAGGAACAAAGTGCCCATAAGCCTTCCAGAGGATGGAAGGAGGCGATCAAAAGCACCATGATCAGCTCAGTCACAATGGCGATCGCGATCGGTGAAATGGTATGGGCATAGAAAACTTCCAGCAGTTCAACATCGGAAGTGATCAGCGAAATCAGGTCTCCCCTGTCCCTGCCTTCCAGTTTTGCCGGACAAAGACGGCGGAGTGCCTGGAAGACTTTGTCACGGATGATCGCAAGCAGCGTAAAGGCGATAAAGTGGTTTGTTTTCTGCTCGCCGTAATGCAGAAACGCGCGGAGTGCCGCAAACAGGATCAGCAGAACGAAGAGTGTTTTAAGGCTGACAGGAATTGCAAAGCCAAGACCATAGGAAACCGCGTACGCTCCAAGAACGGGAATGAAGATGGCGCACAGGAATCCGAGAACGCCCAGTGTTATAGCCAGCGCCATCCACCATTTCAGAGGACTCACCATCTTCAGCATCTGAAACAGGATTGAGATTCTGCTTTGTTTCTTCATGATAGTGTTCCTCCTTTCTCTTTGATTCCGTATGTCTCCAGCTCCTGCTGTGTTTCCCAGAGTTTTCTGTAAACGCCATGATGGGCAAGAAGTTCTTCATGAGTGCCCGTTTCTTTGATGTATCCTTCTTCCATGCAGGCGGTCTGATCAGCGTGAACGACATTGGCCAGACGGTGGGTGATCAGGATGACGGTTCTTTCTTCCGCGAGCTTTTCAATTTCCTTCATGATCTTTTCTTCGCTTTCGCCATCGATACTGCTGGTGGCTTCATCAAAGATATAAACCGGCGTATCATGCAGGAAAGCCCTGGCCAGGGCAAGTCTCTGTCTCTGTCCGCCGGAAAGGTTCGATCCGTTTTCGGCAAGAAGTGTATCCAATCCTTCTTTTTCTTTCAGCTCTGCCGCCAGGCCGCTTCTTTCCAGTGCATTCCATAATGCGGCATCGTCCGCTTTATGATCAGCGCACAGCAGATTGTCCCTGACGGTTCCTTTGAATAAGAATTCATTGGAGCCGGTATAAGTCACTGTCTTCATCAGGCTTTCTTCAGAAATTTCACTGAGATCCATGCCGGCGATTGTGAGCGTTCCGTTTTCTTTCGGAAGTCTGTTTCTTCCCATGATCAGAGAAGCGATCGTTGACTTGCCGCAGCCGGATTCACCGACGATCGCGGTCATATGCCCCGCAGGAATGTTCAGTGAAATGTCATGGAGGGCCTCACGGTCCTCTTCGTAGGAGAAGCTGACATGATCAAGAGTGATACTGAGATCTGATTCAGGAAGAACGCCGTTTTTCCTTTCAGGTTCCTCCAGATTCAGAAACGCGAAGATCTTGTCGGAAGCCGCCATGCCGTTCATCGCGACATGGAAATAGGAGCCAAGCCGTCTCATCGGCAGGAAGAATTCAGCCGATAAAAGAATCATGTAAATGCAGGCGGCCAGTGTAATTTTCTGATGAATGAAAGCATTGGATGCTAAAAGAATGCCAAGTCCAGCTCCGCCATAAGCGAAGAAGTCCATGATCGTCACTGAATTCAGCTGCATGGTCAGCACCTTCATTGTCACCACCCTGAACTTTTCCGATTCTTCATTCATCTGCTCATTTTTGAACTGATCGGCCTGATAGGTTTTGAGCGTTGTCATGCCCTGCAGGTTTTCCAGGAATGTGCTGCCGAGGTTTTCATACTGGTCCCAGTATTTTGAAAGCAGCTTTTTGGCGATCTTCTGCACCATCATGATCGCGCCCGGAATTAACGGGACGCAGATCAGAAGAACAGCAGCGGTTGACCAGCTGCCGGAAAAGCCGAACAGCAGGAATAAAGTCAGCGGCGCCAGGAAGGCGTAAAAGAACTGGGGCACATAAAGACCGAAGTAGCTTTCCAGCTGTTCCACTCCTTCCGTCGATTCCTGCACAAGGGCTGCAGTCGAAACATGATCACGGTAGGAGGAAGAAAGCCTCATAAGTTTCTTATAGATGGTTTCTCTTAATACCTTCTTGACCGTTTTTGAGGCAAGGTAGCTCATTTTCACGGCCGCCTTTGTCACAAAGAAACGCAGGACCACACATCCGGCCATGATCAGCACAAGCGGAATCAACGAGGATAATTCCGCCTTTCCCTCGTAAAGATCCATCACTGCATTTGCGAGCATGATCATGACGGCGGTATTGAGGGCAAGCTCAAGCCACTGGAATATGATATTGGCAATGATATATTTTCTGCTTTCAGGACAGATCTTCATCAGCCGGCTGTCAAACATAAATGACCTCCTTTAAGAGTTAGTTGGGTATAACTATTTTATCGGAAACTGATTTAAAAGTTAACCGGAACAAAAAAGGCGGAGACCCGCCTGATGATTAAAGATACGCTGTTCTGTATATGGAAGCGCCGAAAGGAGCCAGCGCCAGTTTCGCAATTTTGAAGAACTGAAGGCCGAACGGAATCCCGATGATTGTCATGCACAATACACAGCCGATTCCGAAGTTCAGTAACGCCAGCTCAATGCCCGACACAAAGAACCAGAGCACATTGACAAGAAACGAAACCGCGCCGCCTTCATAGACAACTTCCTTGCCGAAAGGATTTAAGGAAATGGAGGAAAACTTGAAGCACTGCACGCCGATGGGAATGCCGACAACCGTCACACACCACACAAGTCCCGCAATCATCCATGCCAGCCAGCTGACAATGCCGCCGCACACAATCCAGATCAGATTTCCGATCAGTCGCATTTCAGATCCTCCGCTTCTTTCTTATTACATTACACCTTTGGAAAGTTCAGGAAGTTTAAGATGGATTCTGAATGCAGAACTTTTCTCAGTGTCACATGAACAGTTTTAAGGTAGAAGACGGATCATCTGAAGCAGATTGACATAATAATGCGTCATGTCACGCTTTATGAACAGTCCGCCCTGCACGGACATATGATCGCCTTCGATGACCGGCATCACCTGCCAGATTCCCTTTTCAATGCGGGAGCGCTCAAACTCTTTGTGCGGCGCTCCAAAGGGAGCCTTTTCAGAAACCGTATTTACCAGCCCGTCGTTATCCTGCCACTCTTCAGTGATCTCAATTCCTCCCGGCGTGATTCCCTGATACGCGCCAAGTTCAGCACCCCGTTTCATGAAGATGATTTCTGTTTTTTCCGGATCAGGAACACATCTGCCGTCTGCCGTTCTGTATGTGCAGCAGCACGGCACCGCGAAATAATACACATTCTTCAGTGTGGCGATCTGCTCATTCTGTTCCATTGCCCTGTCGATCATTGAAACATGTTCATGATATGCCTTCTTTTTACCGGTATTGATTCTCAAAGAGAGAACCTTCAATGCAGCTTTTGCGCCAAAGGAGGAAGGAACAGATGAAACATCAAACTGCGGATCGCTGAGCAGATCGAGCGAAGACGCCCCGCTGGAAGGAGACGCCAGGGTCACGATTGCGTGAACTCTGTTTCCCATGCCGCCTTTGAATAGATCTGAAAGCTCAGAAGGATCCGCTGCGGCTCTTTCTTCTTCGCTTCCATATTCCAGCAAGTGCCCCAGCATCCGCACCGCGGCCCCGCCCATCGAATGGCCAAGCAATACAAGCTTTGTCTCATCATTCCATTCAGGAATCAATGGTTTGTCACTGAAATCCTTTCCAAAGCGCGGAATCCCTTCTTTTTGGCTGTATGCTTTGCCATAGTCTGTTTTCCTGCCGGCTAACTGCGCATAGAGTTCGCATGCCCTGACCCATGCGAAACCGGAAGGACTTGTGGAAGCCGCAAAACAGGCAAATCCCCTTGCCTGCAGTTTTTTCATCAGACTGCCGGTGAACATGCCCCAGTACGGCAGAACTCTGTCGATTGCCTCATAGCTGCCCCAGCCCCCGGCGCCATGGACAAAGATATATTTCAATTCACTCATCATGTATCCCTCACACTTCGAGATTACATGATGATCTCTCTTTTTTGCATGCATAATGCACAGAAAGAAAAGCTCCAGGTGTTTAACCGGAAGCTCATAAATCTCATTGATTCAGTTTCTGTGATTTCCTGCTCTCCAGCATGCCTGCGAGAATCAATACCGTCGCACCCGAAAACAGCAGGATGGCTGTCCATGAAGGCAATGCGTGGATGAAACGGTCAATGACAATCGAAATGGCATACAGCGCAAGCCCGCACATGATCAGCCTGTTCATTGTTCATCGTCCTTACTGATGCCGAGCATCCGCATTTTAAAGGCTCTGAATTTTTCCATCCTTCCGCTGACATAGAGAATGCCGAGGATCATTGCGCCAAGAGCGATCCCGTTTGTGCAGCCGCTGACAAAACCGCTCAGAAATGAGCTTTCAGGATCAAGGAAATACATCGCTGTATTGACTGCCACTGCGATGATTCCAAGGACAAAGAATGCCATTACCACTTTCGCCGATCTCTTCTTTTCCTCATTGCTGTATTCTGCCACCTGCAGAACTGTCTGTTTCATTTCATCATTCATCTGCTGACTTTTCCTTTCTCCGCTCAGAATTTCACGGAGTTCAACATCATAGAAATCTGACAGTTCCACCAGGATGTCGAGATCCGGCATGTTTGCGCCTGTCTCCCATCTGGAAACGGTCCGGCGGGCAACGCCCATCTTTTCCGCAAGCTGTTCCTGGGTGAGCTTCTTTTCTTTTCGCAGCTCCTGTAAGAAAGCGCCGATTCTGTTCAGATCCATGTTTTGACCTCCCTGCGGTTTCACCTTAGTGCTTCAGCTGATGGAAATACAGGTCACAAAATGAGCAAATGGCCTGATTTGAAGGCTGGGACATACCGTGTCCCATAGGAAATCTGCTTTTGCCGCCTGCTTTTTCAGATAAGCGTCGATCTTTTCCATGATATTAGGCGTGAGATAGCTGCGCTCTGGCCAGTAGACAAGCGTGAAGGCGAAGTTGTCGGCCATCGTCTCTTCCGGGTCAATAACATAATCTGTATTCATCCCGAAGACATCATTGAAATCCGGAACATCTCTGGAATCATACATTTCACTCAGTGTATCCACCGGCACAAGCTTTGTTTCCATGACACTGAAGACATTGTCCCCTTTCTTTTCAAAAGGAGGTACCGTGCAGATCACTGCGCATTCTCTTTTTTCGCCATTGATGGTGAATTCCGCATGGGAGTTATGATGTTCCACATCAGGATTCGCCATAATCTGTTCCCTGATTTCTTCAGGGAAGACATAATCTTCCTTTTCCGTTTTGAAATGGATGATGTCATACATCGCCGCCCTGAACTCTTTGTCCGAGCGGGTCAGGCAGTGGAACAGTTCATGGGCCAGGTAATAGCGCATAGATGACGGATTCGCGTATGGACTGCCGGTTATTGCCTGTAAAAGACCGTATGTAAAATAGATCTGAGTTCCGTGCGTATAGGCGGCAGGCATTCCTTCTTCAAGGCCTGTGGTTTTGACAAAGACAATTTCACCGGCGTCCGGCAGGTGATATCCCCTTTCTTCAATCACTGCTTCCAGCTCACCGAGGTACTGAGTGATGACATCTTTTTCCGCGTCACTGAAATCCATGACCTGTTTTGAAGCGTATTCTTTCAGTTCCTCGAGTGTGCCGTCTGTTTTCTGAAGGCGGTAATTGATGTCATTCTGCGTCAGTGAACCGTAATACTCCGTATTGCTGAGAAGGAGCTTTGCGCCTTCATCATGATCCGCGAAACGGCAGGTGATTGCCTCATCCTTTTTCTTCTCAGCGCATCCGCAAAGACAGACAGCCATCAGTATACACAGAATCATTCGTAATATATTTCTCATACTTCAGCCTCTTTCTTTAAATTTCAGATTTGTTTGTAAAACCACAGATACAGTTCATCATCCAAAGGATACGATTCATACGGTCTGCATGGCTGATTGTTATGCCAGACGCCGCTGCCGTCGGGAATGTATCCTCTTTTCGCATACATCCTCTGGGCGGCCCCATAGCCTTCATGAAGCCCGACGCCAAGATAAACCATGTCAGCGTACCGGGAAGCGATTGTTTCAGCCTGATCCATTAACTGACTCCCGATCCCTCTGCGTCTGTATTTTTCCAGCACGCCGAAGTCCACAATCTCGGGAAGATCCTGATTGCCGAATGGTCCTTCAATGGACTTTGGATAGACACTGATATAACCGGCCGGACAACCGTCATACTCAGCAGTCAGGGCAATACAGAGGGACTGATCGCGGTGATCCATGCGGATCATATACTTTTCTTCTGTATGGTTTATTCCCTGCGCTCTTTCTTCTTCCGCAAAAACCGCA
>CACYNH010000007.1 GCA_902775735.1 uncultured Erysipelotrichaceae bacterium | reverse complement strand
TATCGGTTTACCCACTCAAAAAGCCGATTTTCTCGGCTTGTTTTCACATAATTTCATGTCCTTATTCAATGCGAGGGACTATTGTTTTGGAAGTTCAGATTATAGAGGGGGTTGTTTTCGTGTTATAATTATAACACGTTGGAGGCGCCTATGTTACTCAAGGATTTCATCGTTAAAGTGCCCGCCGGCACCCGGACTCAGAAGCGGTATGTCTATCATGTCAAAAGCAGAAAGTATGATTCTGAGAAGGGTTATACTATCGAAGACCGCGTATGTATTGGCAAGCTCAGTGATACTGAGGGAATGATGTATCCTAATGAAATGTTTGATTCTTACTATTCCAGTGAGGAAATGAAAGAAGGGGAATTGCCTGAATTCTCGGATACCATTCATATCGGCACACGTGCTTTGATCAGTCATATCCTCATGGAAACGAAGATCGAGGATATTCTGGAAGGACTGTTTGAAGAAAATGCAGGTCTGATTAAAGATGTGCTGGCATATATGATTGTGAGCGAAAGCTGCGCATATCGGTACTTTCCGTATTTCATGAGGGAATACATGAGTTTTACAGGGAAAGTATATTCAGATGCGACGATCTGCCGGCTGTTAAAGAAGATCGAGGATACAGACAGGCAGACATTTCTTGATGCGTGGAATCAGATTAACAGTGACCTGAAGGATGTATATGTCTCGTATGATTCAACGAACTTCAATACAAGGAATGACTACGACGGATACAGTGAATATGGCTGCGCAAAAGATGATGAAGATCTTCCGCAGGTGAATCTGGCATATGTAACAGCGCAGAAAAACGGCAGACCTCTGTATTATGAGCTTTATCCGGGAAGTATCAGTGACTCGTCAGAAGTGCGGTATATGATGAAAGCGGTCAATGGATACGGGTATAAAAATATCGGATTCATCTTTGACAGGGGATATTATTCAGAGAAATTTCTGAACCAGATGAGTAAAGACGGATACTTCTTTATCATCATGCTTAAAGATAACTACAAGTATGTCCAGGAAACGATCGGAAAGCACAGACTGAAACTGACAGAACAGGCAAGCTGCTATATCAGGAATCATGAAGTGTCAGGTGTTACAGAGAGGGTGAAAGTGGGAAACCGCACTTACTATGTACATGTTTACTACGATGACAGCCGGGCATCATCGGAAAAGAAGGCATATCTGAATACAGTTGCGGGACTTGAGAAGGAGCTTGGCAAAAAGCTGGAAGAGAAGAAGTGGACGAAAGAAAAGCTGAAGAAGTATGAGAAGGAATTCCGGATGAAATTTGATCTTAACGGAATACTGCTGAGCTTCAGCAGAAAAGATAAGGCAATAGCGGAGAAGCTGAACGGCATGGGCTACTTTGCGATACTGACATCGAAGAAGATGGAAGCTTCAGACGCACTGGATATATACAGAGACAGAGATGCGATCGAGAAGATGTTCCGTGCGCTGAAGAGCGGAATGGACTTTGATCACGCAGGAGTACAGGGTCTCATGTCACTTGAGTCGAAGGTGTTCCTGACATTTATAGCAGGGATCATAAGAAACGAGATATTCTATGGAACAAAGCAGCTGAGGCTGGAAGACAGGAAGAACTACACAGTACCTGCAGTCATGAGGATTATGGACATGATGGAAGCGACAAAGAATGTGCGGACAGGGAAGTATATCCGGAGGTATGCAAGTACCGGCAAACAGAAAAAAATCCTTACGGCATTCAAGCTGAAGGAAAGCTTCATAGATCAATTACTGGCAGAGTGGAATGGGTAATACCATCCACTTTTTCTTTCGAGTTATAAAATCAGTGCAAAGTTAAGGTTTCAACCCAATCGGGATAAGTGTTTTTCTTTCTCATAATAGTACCTAACAGGTACTATTCCTATCTCACATTCACATGCATACACCAATCGAAATCTCCAGTATTTATCGGCATTTTCAAGCATTGCAAAGTGCCTGCATAATACCTAATACCGGGAAGTTACGGTTTAAATTTCAGCAGCGGACAGGAAAACTGAAGAGCGGAAAGAAAAAAGCGGACTTTCATCCGCTGAGGTTACGCGTTTGACGCAATGCCGTTCCATAAACGCCAGTAGGTGCCTTTATGGGCGAGCAGTGACTCGTGGTTTCCTTCTTCTTCAATGCCGTTTTTGCCCAAAACGATGATCCGGTCGGCATTGCGGATTGTCGTAAGACGGTGAGCGATGGTGAGCGTGGTTCTGCCGACGCTCAGGTCCGCAAGGCTGTTTTCGATGAGGATCTCGCTTTCATTGTCCAAAGCGCTTGTAGCTTCATCCAGCAAAAGGATCTTCGGGTTTTTGAGGAATACTCTGGCGATGGAAATGCGCTGTTTCTGGCCGCCGGAAAGCTTGACGCCTCTTTCACCGACATAAGAATCATAGCCGGCAGGCAGTTCATTGATGAATGTGTCGGCGCCGGCAAGTTTTGCGGCATGGATGATCTCTTCCCTGGAAGCGTCCGGTTTGCCATAGGCGATGTTTTCCAGAACAGTTCCGGAAAACAGATAGACGTCCTGCTGGACTACGCCGATGGCGGAGCGAAGGCTTTTGAGCGTCACATCCCTGACGTTCTGACCGTCGATCAGGATCGAGCCTTCGGTTGTGTCATAGAAACGGGGAATCAGGGAAGAAAGGGTGGTTTTCCCGCCGCCGCTTTCCCCGACCAGGGCCAGGTTTTCACCGGGTCTTATATCCAGGCACAGATCATGAAGAACACGGTTATGGTCATCGGGATATTCAAAGGTGACATGATCGAAAGTGATTCTGCCTTCTTTCACTTCAAGCGGAACCGCGTCCGGGGCATCCTGGATATCGACAGGAGTATCCATGATTTCCAGGAAACGTTCGATGCCGGTGATGCCGGACTGGAACTGTTCGGCAAACTCGACAATTCTGCGGATGGTCGCGATCATTGTCGTGACATAGAGAATATAGGCAACCAGCTCACCGGGATTGATCAGCTCATGGACAAGGAACAGACCGCCGGCGATGATTGTCGTGACATACATGAGACCGTCAAACAGGCGGGTGGACATGGAGTAATTGGCCATCGCGTAGTAGCGTTCTTTCTTGATCTCTTTGAACTTCTCATTGCCCTTTGCGAATTTTTCAATTTCCATTTCCTCCGCTGTAAACGCCTTGACGACTTTTTCGCCGAGCAGGGAATCTTCAACCTGGGCGTTTAGTTCGCCGATCTGCACACGCTGCTGTTTGGTGGCGCGCCGGAATCTCCGGTTGAGTTTGATGGACGCGAAGATCATGAACGGAATGCAGGCAAAGATGATCACCGTCAGTAAGACGGAAGACTGGCAGAGGATGATGAAGGATACGATGATCTTGATGCCGGCGATGAAGAATTCTTCCGGACAGTGGTGGGCAAATTCGGTCACGTCAAACAGGTCGCTGGTGATCCGGCCCATGATCTGTCCGATTTTGGTGTTGGCATAATAGCTGTCGGAAAGCCTTTCAAGATGATCGAAGGCGTCGGTGCGCATGTCGGTCTCGATATAAACGCCCATGATATGACCCTGGGAGCTCATGAAATAATAGGCGGCCGCGTCTATGATCCGCAGAACCGCGTAAAGAGCAGCGAGCTTCATGACCAGGCTGACGGTCAGCTCCGCCGCGTTATACATGGCAGTGTTGGTCAGGGTTGACATGATTCTTGGCAGCACGATATCGCACAGGGTGGTTAATGCCGCGCAGAACAGATCAAAGACCAGAAGTTTTCTGTATTTCATCAGATACGGCGCGAACCGCTTCAGCAGTTCCCCGGTTCTGTAATGTCTGTTTACTGTCTGTGTCATAGGCTGCCTCCATGCGTCCTATGCATGATATCACAGTGCACATGATTCTTACGGAAAGTGACTCCGCTTTTGAAGGAATCATTATAAATGAAGGTGACAGCGGATCATGATATGATCCATTCATCAGGAGAGATATTATGGAAATCACATTTGACGTACTGAAGGCAATTCTGGATTCCTATCCGTATGAAATTGTTTTCGTCGACCGGACCCACACAGTGCGCTGGATGAACAAAACAGCGAAAACCAGATACGGGCAGCGGGTCATCATCGGCAACAGCCTCTTCAACTGTCACAATGAAAGCACAAAACCGAAAATCGAGGAATTCCTGCGCCGGGCGGACGCGGGGGAAAACGAAATGTTTGAAACCTACAACCGCAAAACCGGAGAACGTGAATTCTTCACGCCCGTCAAAGATGAGGACGGAACAGTCATCGGCTACTTTGAGCGCCATGAGGTTCCCTGGGATCCTGAACATGTGCAGGAACCGGTCGGGGAATACTGGCTGCGCCGGCTGGCAAAACCGGAGTAAGAAAAAGCAGCTTCGCGCTGCTTTTAAAATGCTCAGGGCATCCGGATTTCGGCGAACACCTCTTTGAGTTCCTCCATACTGAGCGGGCCTCTGAATCTTTTCTCTTCCATCTTCTTTTTCCTTTCGCTCCAAGAATACAGCCTTTGAAAAGGTTCATTGTACATGGCCGTGCACAGGAAGAAAAAGATTATTTCAGGCTGTCCAGCCTCTTTTCAAGAGTTTCCCTGAATCTGTCTCTGATGTGCTGCGGTTCCACGATCTCAATCGCGTCGAGAAACTGCTGGGCCAGGAAGAGAGCTCCGCTTTCGGTTGTGCTGACCCTGGCGGCGAAACATCCGTTTTCCGTGCTCATGATGCGCATGTCCGGACCGAAGATGTCGATCATCTGATCCATGATTCTTTCCTCACACAGGAAAGTGACCCACTCCGGTTCGCCGGTGAACATGAACAGCTTGCCGGTCGCGTATTGATATGCCTCGGTTTCATCTGTCTTTCGGAAGGCTCTTACCGGGGCGTCGAGAATTCTGACATCCTTCATTCTGTCCAGACGCCAGTGGGTAAAGCCCGGGTGCTTTTCACTTGTGGAAATCAGATAGGGCCTCGAGTCGTTATAGACAATATAGCGGGGTTCTGTGATGTAAGGCTCGTTTCTTCTCGGAGCCAGTTTCTTTTTTGCGTTGTAGCGCAGATAGGTGAAGCTGACCTTCTTTTTTTCCGCGATCGCTTCGGATATCTTCTCAATGTTTCTGAACAGTGTATCGTTGGCTGATTTCTGGTGGTTGGGCAGATAGACGTTGTCGGTGAACTGCTTTCTTTCCTCTGTGGAAAGGGTTCCCAGCAGCTTTTTGATCAGGGCGTCGCTCTGTTCGCTTGAAATGAAGTGGGACGCGTGGACCGCGTTGCATAACAGCAGGATTTCCCCTTTGTCGAACTGTCTTGTCTTCAGCCAGTAGCCTTTGCCGTTCTCGCTGTAATCAGAAATATCATAGCCCGCCTGGCGCAGGATATCGATGTTGGAATAGATGGTTCTTCTTTCGATATCGAGATTGAGCCTGCGGTTGATTCGCTTCATTAACTCATTCGCGCTCAGGGGATGATTCGCGTCAGTTTCCTCCTGCAGGATCTGCAGCAGGGCAAAAGAAATGTGTTTCTTTTCCGCCATATGGTGCCTCCGGTTCTGATTTCATCTTAGCACAGGTGGCGTTTTTTTTGTTTTGAGCTTCGATGAGAATAGGCGCATACAAGGGAGAAAGTATGGGTAAGAGAACAACTTAACAACGGAGGATTCTTTTGTATGGAAGACAGATGCTTTCTGACAATCACACATATCAATGACTATGCCGGGACCGAGACATTCAGGCCGGGCATGAAACTGAAGCTGAAAAAGGATCACGACAATCCTTATGACGATGAGGCGATCGCCGTATATATGAACCGGGAAATCCGCTGCGGCTGGGCGGCCAACTGCACATATACCGTCTGCCGGGGGACACGCTCGGCCGGATATCTCCAGCACCTTTTTGAAGAGGAAGCCGCCTGCACGGTGCTCTTTGTGGCAGGGGAGTTCGCGATTGCTGAACTTGACGTTTAAAGAAAAACTTCAGCTGTGGTAATGTAAAGACAGTCATAAAAAACATATCAATCGGGAGGATCACAATGGAACAGGTCAAGTGTCCGCACTGCGGAACCGTATTTACAATAGATGAATCAAACTACAACTCAATCGTCAAACAGATCAGGGACCATGAGTTCGCGGAAGAGATCGCAAGAAGAGAAAAAGAGATCAAAGCCAGAATGAAGGCGGAGACCGACCTGATCAGAACAAAGTCCGAAAACGCGGCCAATACGGCTCTTTCCGAAAAAGACAGAACCATCGCCGATCTCAAAGCGCAGCTGGAAATGGCAAAAACAGACAAGGAAAATGCCCTTCAGCAGACGATGGCCAGACAGGCTGCGGAAATGTCGGAAAAACTCGCGGACAGGGACCGTGCCCAGGCGCAGTACGCGGCGGAAACTGCTGACAGTATCAATGAGCTGAAGAGCCAGATCGCCGTATTGAAAGAGCAGCTTGAAAACGCCGCTGCCCGTCAGGAAAGTGCTGTGAAGGAAGCGGTCAGCCAGGCGGAAAAAGAAGCCGGCGAAAAGAATGCGGACCTCAGCCGTCAGCTTCTCATCGCTGAAAATGAACTGAAAGCGGCGAAAGAAAAGGCGAAGACCGATCTTGAAGCGGCAGTGGAAAAGAAAAATTCCGAGATCCTTGTGCTGAACACACAGATCGAAGCCAAGGAGAGCGAAAAGAAGCTTGCCATCGACAAGGCGTTAGCGGAGCTGACCGCGCAGAAGGACGGGGAAATCCGTGATTATCTGGTGCAGATCGATACGCTCAAAACAGAAAGCGCCAGCCGCCAGGCACTGATGCAGGAAACATTCGATGAAGCGATCAAAGCCAAGGACAGAGAAATCGAAAACCAGAAGGAGCTTGTGCTGCAGTACAAAGACTTCAAGGCAAGGCAGTCCACCAAGATGGTCGGCGAATCCCTTGAACAGCACTGCCAGTATGAATTCAACAGATACCGCATGGCGATGTTCCCCAACGCTTACTTCGAAAAGGACAACGACGCCCGCACCGGCTCCAAGGGCGACTTCATTTTCAAAGACAAAGCTGAAGACGGAACGGAAATCATCTCTATCATGTTTGAAATGAAGAACGAAAACGAAACCACCGCCACCAAGCACAAGAATGAGGATTTCTTCAAAGAGCTCGACAAGGACAGAAACGAGAAGGGATGCGAGTACGCGATTCTTGTGTCACTTCTTGAAAAGGATAACGATCTTTACAACGAAGGCATTGTCGATGTGTCATACAGATATCCCAAGATGTATGTCATCCGTCCTCAGTTCTTCATTCCGTTAATCACAATCCTGAGAAACGCCGCTCTCAATTCCGTCAGCTACAAGCGCCAGCTCATGATCGAAAAGAACAACAACCTCGACATCGCCCACTTTGAGGAGAACATGAACGCCTTCAAGGACGCCTTCGCGACCAACTATGAGCGGGCTTCCAGAAAGTTCAATACCGCCATTGAGGAAATCGACAAGTCGATAGATCATCTGCAGAAGATCAAGGACGCGCTGCTCTCAAGCGACAGAAACCTCCGTCTTGCCAACAACAAGGCACAGGATCTGACCATCAAGAAACTCACAAAGAACGCTCCTTCCCTCAGGGCAAAGTTTGAGGAAGCCTCTGACAAAAAGGAATGATTATAAAAGCTCCGCCTCGTGGAAAAATGCTGAGGCGGAGCTGCTTTATTCTTCTGAGCTTTTGTTCCGGGTGAACTTGCCGGTGGGATTTGTGTTGTAGTCTTCCGTGAAGCTGTGCAGGCCGCCGTCGGCTTTATAGCCCGGGAAAGTTTCCATCTGCACGGCGTGTAAAGAGCGGAAGATGTTGTCCTCCACCTCCGGGTTCTTTTCTTTTAAGGCGCGGATCAGCTCCTTGGCTTCCTTCCGCTTGGAGCCCCCGCCGCTTCCGCAGGCCGCCGCGTTTTCGGTGAACCGGCAGGCGCACTGGATGAACTCAAGCCCGTTGTATTGGCACCATCTGATAATATTGTCTTCCTTGACCCGGTAAAGGGGACGGATCAGTTCCATGCCTTCAAAATTCTCACTGCGGGCTTTGGGAATGATGGTTTCCAGTTTGGAACTGTTGAGCATCGCCATGACGACCGTTTCAATCGCGTCGTTGAGATGATGGCCGAGGGCGATTTTGTTGCAGCCGAGATTTTTGGCGGCGTTGTAAAGATGGCCTCTTCTCATTCTGGCGCAGAGATAGCACGGGTTTCTGGTCTGATTGTTGGCGACAGCGAAGATATTGGTTTCAAAGATGGTGATGGGAATATCAAGCGTCTTTGCGTTTTCCTCGATTTTCTTCCGGTTGAACTCATTGTATCCGGGATCCATGACAAGATAGGTGACCTCAAAGGGGATCTCATGGATGCCCTGGTACATCTGCATCAGCTTCGCCATTAACATGCTGTCCTTGCCGCCGGAAATGCAGACAGCGATGTGATCGCCGCGCTGAATCAGTTCATACTGGTGGATGGCGTTGACGAAAGGACTCCACAGTTCTTTTCTGAAACGGGTAAATATCGTACGTCCGATTTCTTCCGCTAATGTCAGTTCTTTTGCCATGTGGTTTTCCTCCCGTAAACAATGCAGTCTCTAAGATGATACACCAAAACGGAAATCTGTCACGTAAAGCTGATTTCCGTTTTTGACTGTCACATGCATGTGCTATGATTTTTCCGTCAGACAGAACGGAGAAAACGACATGGAAGAAGAAATTGTCCTGAAAACAGTCAATCTGAAAAAAGTCTATAATCCCGAATCGCTCAACGCCGTCACCGCCCTGCATGATGTGAACATCGAAGTGCGCAAAGGAGAGTTCCTGGGCGTCATGGGACCTTCGGGATCAGGCAAGTCAACCTTTATTAACATGATTTCAACGATGGACTATCCGACGGATGGAAGAGTCTTTATCAACGGGAAGAATGTCATGAACATGACCGCCAATGAAATCGGCCGCTTCCGCTATAAGAACCTCGGGTTTATCTTCCAGGATTTCAATCTCCTGGACACCCATACGATGTACGAGAATATCGCGATGCCGCTGACGCTTGCCAAAACCGATCCGGCAGAAATTGAAAAAAGGGTCAATGACATCGCCGCGAAACTCAACATCACCCAGCTGCTGGAAAAGATCCCGCCGGAATGCTCAGGCGGACAGAGACAGAGAGCGGCGATCTGCCGCGCCCTGATCAACGGCCCGGGCCTGATCGTGGCTGATGAGCCGACCGGCGCTCTGGATACGGAGAATTCCGAGGAGCTCATGGAGCTGTTTGAAAAGCTGAACCGGGAAAACGGCGCGACGATTGTCATGGTCACCCACGATTCCTATGTGGCTTCCTTCACTTCAAGACTGATCTTCATCCGTGACGGAGCGATCTCGCAGGAGATCGCACGTGAGAATATGGACCAGGATACCTATTTCCGCAGAATCGTGGAAATCAGCTCTGCCGGCCGCTCAAGGAGAAAGTCCGCATGATTTTCAAAGAAGCGCTGAGGTCACTGAAAAACAGCAGATCCAAGGCTGTCTTCTTTGCCCTGACCTTCTTCATCACAACGGCGCTGCTGTTTGTCTATTTCAATATGGCGGAAGCGGTGCCGCACAAGGACGAAGTGTTTGTTTCGGACAATAATCTGGCGGATATGCTGCAGCTGCTGTCCAAGGGCAACGCGTCCAACCTGATGATGGTCTTTGTCGTCATCATGTGCGCCATCGACCTGTTTTTCACCAATGACTTCTTTGTCAAAAACAAATCAAAAGAAATCGCTGTCCGCATGATCTGCGGCGCCACTTATCTGCAGCTGGCCGGCTACCTGCTGATCCAGATGCTGATATTGCTGGCGGTCTCGATTCCGCCCGGCATCCTTGCCGGCTATGGCCTGCTGCGCGTATTTGAAGCGGTTCTGGTGAAAGGTGGGGCGGATGTTGCCTTAAAGATCTCCTCCTTCGCGATTGTGGAGTTTGTGACAGTCATGCTGTTTATCATCGGCGTCATCACGATGCTCAACAGCTCGTTTGCCTATAAAAGCGGCGCGGTCCTTTTAGCCGGCGGAAATATCGGCGCGATGAAAAAAGAAGGCGGCTACGGCCTCACCAACACAAAGGTTTTCCAGTACCTGCTCAACCTCATCGGCATCGGTGCGGCAGTCCTGCCGCTGTACGGTTTCTTTAAATCCAACGGCGGCCTTGCGGTCATGATGGTCATTGCCTGCGTCGGTCTTGAGCGGACCATTTCCAATGTTCTTTTACCGGCTCTGACCCGTTATAACCGCAAAAAGGGAACCGCGGACACAGTGGAAACCGCCGCCAACGGTTTCCTGAGAAGGGATCTGCAGTTCACAAAGATCACAATCTTCCTTCTGATCGGCGACCTGATGGTCATGCTGAGCATGTTGACGGGAAGAGAAAACAGCGCTGTGGAAAAGCTGATGATCATCTTCACCTACATCGCGATTTCCATCCTGCAGTCGATGACGGTCATGTTCCGTCTGGAAACAGACCTGTCCTCACGGACAAGGGAATACTTTATTCTGGGACAGCTGGGCACGGATGAAAAGATGCGCGGGGCAATCATGAACCGGGAAATCCGCAGATTCTATCTGTTTGTCGGACTGCTGTGCGTGATTTATCTGGGCACGGCGCTGGTGTCCATTTACCTCTCAAAAGGCGCAGCGCTTTCTGAACTCATCCTTCTTGGGGTGTCGGCACTGGTGCCGCTGGCGGTGATGGGATTTATCACAATCGTGTTCTACCGCAATGTCATGAAAAATAATAAAACCTCTGGTCAGTGACCAAAGGTTTGTGAGAACCGGAGAAATCCGGTTTTATTCTGTGTAAAGTACGCCGTTTACATACAGGGAGTATCCGTTCAGGTTAAGACCGGAAGTATCCCCGTCAAGCGAAGTGATATATGTGTCCCCGCTCAGGATCCATGCGCTGCCTGCGTTCATGGTGACACCGGTTTCGCCTTCGCTGAGAATGGCCCCGGTGTAGGATGTGCCATCTTCCAGCGTGAGATTCAGGGAAGAGATCGCGTCGACTGTGATGTCGCCGCTCAGTGTCTGATCCGCAGCGGTCATTGTGACATGCCCGCCGTTGGATCCGTCTTTGCCCCAGCCGGCCGCTTCAACATTCATGAAATCTCCTTCATTGGAGATTGTGACATTGTTCAGCTCAATCACCGCTGAAGTGTTTGTGACAAAGAAGACGCTGCCGTTTAAATTCGTCAGGCTGCCGCCGGTCATGACAAAGGAAGAGGTTCCTTTCGAGGCGTCGCCGGACATGCTCTGATACAGCATGACCGCCTGGAAGCGGCTGGACTTGTCGCTGTTTTTGGAAGTGTTGGAAGCGGTCAGGGTGACATTGTTCAGTGTGACGGAATTCTTTCCTTCCACGACAACGCCCTGGGCGCTGTTTGAAACCAGTTCAGCGTCATTGACGGTAATATCCGCGGTGGAATAGATGGCAGGGGAGCCTTTGCCGTTTGACTCATAATAACCGCCCGTGACAATGACAGTGCCGCCGCCCCGGTCGGAACGGATGGCCGCGGAGGAATTGCCTTCGGTGATGACGGTCAGGTCATTGGCAATCATCGTTCCGCCGCCGGTTGTCATCAGACCGCCGGAACAATTGCCGGATGTATGGATCACTGAATCAGAGATTGTGAGCACTGTGCCTTCACCATAGCTGAAAACCGCGTTGGCGTGTTTGCCGTCGGTTTCGATTTCCGCGTTTTCAATCGTCAGGGAAGCGCCGTTCAATGCGTATATGGCGGCGTTGGTGCCGTAGAAGTCCGCTTCATCGCCATCGCTGTCCCCGGATTTGGTGACTTTGATATAGGAATAGGATTCTTCGGTCCCGTCCGCTTCGATGGCATGGGACCCGTCGCCGGTATCAGTATATTCGCTCAGCTGGACAGCGGCTTCGGTTTCTGTGCTTTCTTCCTCAGCTTCTTCCTGTATGACTGCTGTTTCTTCTTCCGGTTCACTCACCGTGCTTTGGGCGCAGCCTGTGATCAGCCCCATTGCCAGAAAAGCGGTGAACAGTTTTGTTTTCTTCATAAGGTGTGTTCTCCTTTCGCACTTTCATTGTCAGACAGCAATGTGTGGAAAGGATGAACACTTTTTGAAGAAAGAATGAATCAGAAGAAAGATTCAACCAGTTCTCTGTTCTGCAGCGCCTCATACCATTCCTGCGGGATGGCGTCCGCTGTGTAGTACAGACCGGCAAGACCGCCGGCAATGGCAGCGACCGTGTCGGTGTCTTCGCCCAGATTGGCCGCTTTAAGAAGAGACTTTTCAAGGGAATTCTCCGTAATCAGGCACCAGACAGCCGCTTCCAGCGAGTCGACGACATAGCCGGAAGAGCGGATGTCTTTTCTTTCTGTTTTTGCGAATGAGCCGAGATCTTCAAGACGGCTGTAATAGCCGAGCTCCTTATTGCCGTGTTTACGGTAATACGCAAAACCCTGCTTCAGTCCGCTCTGCAGTCTTTCTTCAAGAGTTCCTTCCTCATTGATTAATGCTCTGACAATAAAAGCGTAGAGACCGCACGCGGTTTTGGAACGGGGATGATTGTGGGTCAGTCCCCCGGTTTCATCCATCACGCGGATCATCGTCTTTTCATCATCGCCTCTTTCCACGCTGAACACACAGGCGGGAATGATTCTCATCAGAGAGCCGTTGCCGTTGTTTCTTTCCGAGGATCCCCCGCATGTATAGGGGTCATGGGAATGCCGGTAGGTTTCGATCGCTGCCCTTGTTCCATAGCCGATGTCATAGGAGAAGCCGAACGGCGTATAGGCGCCGTTGTACAGCCAGTCCATAAAGCGGTCGGCGATATCGGTGAGCCTGATGTCCTGGCATTCTCTGATCGACGCCAGCAGGGCGAGGGTCAGGCTGGAGTCGTCCGTCCATGATCCGGGCGGCAGATTGAATGAACCGTAGCCTCTCATCCCGGTGACCGGATGTCTGCTGACTTCTTCCCGGCTTTCAAACTGGACAGGACAGCCCAGGGCGTCGCCGGTGATCACGCCAAGGACCGCGTTTCTCATATTGTTTACTGTCATCTTTATTCCTCCTCAGTCTTTATTGCTGAAATGTGCCCTGATCGGAGCCATGAGGGTGTCGTCATCGAGATCCTCTTTCATCTGCTTATGAGAGGCGGATGCTCTGACCCGGCTGACGATTTCGGACATGACGCTGAAATTGATCGCTGTTCCTTCGCTGTCGCAGCGGTAGGTGGCGGCTCTTTCTTTCCGGATGCCGAAGCGTTCCGCTGTTTCGATGGCGTCGATGTTGGCGCCCATGAAGATGAACTCCCAGCCGTATTTTTCCTTCTGGCGCTCAATCATCTTCTTAACTTTGTCATAGGTGTAGGTGCGGCTTGCGTTTTCCATGCCGTCGGTGGTGATGATGAAGACTGTTCTGTCCGGCACGTCCTCTTTGCGGGCGTACTTATGGACATTGCCGATGTGATGAATAGCGTTCCCCACCGCGTCAAGAAGGGCGGTGCATCCGCTGACATAATACTGTGAATCTGTCATCGGTTCCACTTTGGAAAGATCGACACGGTCATAGATGACGTCAGACTTTTCATTGAAGAGAACCGCGGAAACATAAACCTTTCCCTCCTCTTTGCGCTGCTTTTCAATCATTGAATTGAAGCCGCCGATGGTATCCGCCTCCAGCCCGTGCATGGAGCCGCTTTTGTCAAGAATCATGACAAGTTCCGTTGTGTTTGTTTTCATTTCTTTTTTCCTCCTGTTCACACCTGCAGAATACTTCATTCAGAAAAAAGAAAGGTCGCCTGGCAGGCGACAAATGATCAGAGCAGGCTCTGGTCGTATTCAAAGAGAATTGCGTTGATATCCATGATATTGAAGATCTCATGGCGGATGCAGTATTCGATGATGAGATCGGTTGCGTTTGCCGGGGAAAAGGCGTAGCCGGCTCTTGCCAGCAGGTCAGCTGTTTCCGGATAATCCAGTTTCAGACTGACCGCCAGTGCGAACACCGTGCGCTTTTTGGGGACATAGTCCGGATTGGAGCGGATTTTGGAAAAGAGTTTGCGGTCCATGTTTGCCTTTTTATAGACTTCCGGATCGCTCATTCCTCTTTCGTCAATCAGGGAAAGCAGCTTTTCCTGAAAGGTTTCTGATTTTTTGCGAAGGACATCCTCGACGCTGAATTCAAAACTGATACTGCCAAGGGGCATCGCGGAAGAAACCGGAAAGTCCGGCTTCGATGCTTCTTCCATGTAATCAGCTTTTTCCTGTTTTTTGTGCTGAGGAAACAGCAGAGAGGAAGAGGGACGGAAGCTTTCCCTTCTCTGATATGAGAAGGCTGCCTTTTCATTAATGTAATCTGACGCTTTGGATTCCACCATGCGGTCGCTGATGAAGGAGCGCACATTGAAATTCAGGGAAGAGGAAATCTCATAGGAGGAGCGGTCATAGACAACAAGGATGACATTGAAATCCTCCGTGTCCATTAAGAACGTTTCGATTTCACGTAAAGCGATTTCCAGCGCTTTGTCTTTCGGAAAGCCGTAGACGCCGGTGGAGATCAATGGGAAGGCAATGCTGGTGCAGCCCAGCTGTTCGGCCAGGCGCATGCACTTTCTGTAGCATGACGCCAGGGTTTCCAGTTCACCGTGCTTTCCGTCAATCCAGACGGGACCGACGGTATGGATGATGAATTTCGCTTTGAGGTCAAAGGCTTTTGTGACGGCTGCCTCGCCGGGGGAAATGGTTCCGATTTTCTTACGCTCCGCAAGCAGCTTTTCATAGCCTGCCGCGTTATAAATGGAGGAGTCGGTTCCTCTGCCTACGACGGGTTCGGGATTGGCGGAATTGACGATGGCATCGGCTTTGACAAGAGTGATGTCATTGCGGATCAGTTCAAACGGCATGATCCCTCCTTATTCATTTTCGGGCGCTTCAATCCTTTCCTTTCTCCTTAACAGCGAGGGGAAGAGGATATCGTTATAAACATAGGCGATGATCGCGGCAAAGGGGATGGCAAGAATGATGCCGGTGACCCCGAACAGTTCGCCGCCGACCACGACGGAAACCAGGACAAGAATGGATGGCACGCCAAGGGAGCCGGAGAAGAGTCTCGGCTTGATCACATAGCCGTCCAGTGTCTGCAGGACAATGGTGAAGCCCAGGAAATACAGGGCCTGAACAGGATTGTGCAGCAGTAACAGCAGACCGCCGACAATCGCGCCGATGACCGGACCGAATGTCGGAAGAAGATTTGTCACAGCGACAATCATCGAGACTAAGCCGACGTAAGGAATGCCGCACACCAGCATGAACAGGGCGTTGGCGATGCCGACGATCAGAGCGTCCAGAAGCGTGTAGCCGACGTAGTTGGTCATGATGTGATCGCAGTGTTTAAAGAAGATGTCATGTTTTCTGACGGTCTCTTCGCGCAGCACGGCATGGCGGAATTTGTTCACTGCCTCAAGGACGGTTTTCTTGCCGGTCAGGAAGTAGACAGCGAAGATCAGACCGATCGCCCAGCCTGCCATTGAGGAGCCGAAGCGGAAGGAACCGGTGATGAAGTTGTTGACGATATTCGGCAGTTCCTTGATCAGATTGTCCACCATGTCGGACATCTGGTCTGCCACAGTGCTCAGATTAATTCCGTAGTCCGCCGCCCAGGCTTCCAGCTTTTCAATCAGCTGATCGGAACTGCTGACATAGGAATTGATATTGGAGATCAGTAAATTGACTGATTCGAGAAGTGAAGGAATCAGGATGACCAGAAACAGCGCCAGCACAAGGGCCATTAACAGTAACGCCAGAATGACCGAAACCGTATGGGCGGCGCCCCTGTTTTTCATCTTCCCGAGTATTTTGTTTTCAATAAAGACGCAGACCGGATTGAGCAGGTAGGCGATGATGATGCCGATCATCACCGAGGAAACCGTTTTAAGGATATAAGAGATTCCGCCGGCGAAAAACGGCAGGTTCTTCAGCAGATACCAGAAGAGAATTCCGGTGCATATCGCGGCCGCGTTGGCCAGCCATGAAATGCCCATCATGGCTTTGAGCTTTGACTGGGTTGTTTTTCTCATAGGATAAATCCTTTCATCTTTTCTATTATAAGTGCGCTGTAAGAATCCGGAAACTTTAAGATGAGACACTTTGGCGCATGAATGTAGAGTCATCCCGATTCTTCTTTCGCGCAAAATGTTTATAATATTACCGTTATGGATGAAAAGGGAAAATTGAGGCATGCTGCAGCTGAAGGATATCTGTAAAAAATATGTCACCGGCGATCTGGAACAGACCGCTCTTGATCATGTCTCGCTGAGTCTGCGCGACAATGAGTTTGTCGCCGTTCTCGGCCCCTCAGGTTCGGGCAAGACGACGATGCTCAACATCATCGGCGGTCTGGACAGATATGACAGCGGCGACCTGATCATCAATGACATTTCGACAAAAAAATACAAAGACAGGGACTGGGATTCCTACCGCAACCACACCGTCGGTTTTGTCTTCCAGAGCTATAACCTGATTCCCCACCAGACCATTCTTTCAAATGTTGAGCTGGCGCTGACCATTTCCGGCGTTTCGGGAAAAGAACGCCAGAGAAGAGCCAGGGAGGCTCTTGAGAAAGTGGGTCTTGGCGATCAGGTGCACAAGAAGCCCAACCAGCTTTCCGGCGGCCAGATGCAGAGAGTCGCGATCGCAAGAGCCCTGGTCAATGATCCGGACATTCTTCTTGCGGATGAGCCGACCGGCGCCCTGGATACGGAAACCTCCGTCCAGGTTATGGACCTGCTTAAGGAAGTTGCCGCCGACCGTCTGGTTGTCATGGTTACCCACAATCCCGAACTGGCGGAAGAATATGCCACCCGCATCGTCAGGCTCAAGGACGGCAGGATTCTTTCCGATACCGATCCCTATGACATTCACGAGGAACCGACGAGATCTGACAACCTGGGCAAATCTTCGATGTCGCTTCTGACTTCGCTGGCACTGAGCTTCAACAACCTGCGCACCAAAAAGGCAAGAACCTTCCTGGTCGCCTTTGCCGGCTCGATCGGCATCATCGGCATTGCCCTGATCCTTTCTCTCTCCAACGGCGTCAATGACTACATCCGCTCGATTGAGGAGGATACTCTTTCCGAATATCCCGTTTCGATCCAGACCAGCGCCTTTTCACTGGCGGGACTGGCCGAGCGGACGGACACGACGGAGGTTTCCTCCGAAGACAAAGTCATGGAAAGAAAAACCATCACCCGGATGTTTTCCGGTCTCAATACCAACGACCTTGTTTCCCTGAAGGATTATCTGGACAATGGAAACAGCGGCATTGATGAATATGCCAAGGCGGTTGAATACAGCTACAACATCGTTCCGGAAATCTGGCAGTTCTATAAAGATGATCAGATCAGACAGGTGAATCCGGATGTGACCTTCAGCTCCATGGGCTTTGGCTACAGCGGAAGCTCCTCCGCAATTGCCGCATTCTCCTCCACCGACACATTCCACCAGATCCCCGATACGGAAGATCTGTATATCAACCAGTACCTCGTCAAAGCCGGCCGCTGGCCGCAGTCCTATAACGAGTGTGTGCTTGTTCTCTCCGCCACCGGCAGGGTGACCGACTACACGCTCTATACGATGGGCTTACGCGATCCGGATGAGCTGCAGGACATGCTGAAGGAGTTCAATGAAACCGACAATGTCCATGTCGAGGAAGGCGAACTCATGCAGTTTGACTATGACGATTTCCTCAATGTCCGCTTCAAGCTGATTTCAAGTGTTGACCGGTATGTCTATGATGAGGAATTCGGCGTCTGGCGCGATAAGGCGGAAGATAAGGAATACATGACAAAGCTGCTTGAGGAAGCCGAGGACATTCAGATCGTCGGCGTCGTGCAGCCCCGCGACCTGGATTCGGCGGCGATGCTGATGACGGGCATAGGCTATCCGTCTTCCCTGACCGACTATGTGGTCCGCAAAGCGGCTTCAAGCAGAATCGTCAGAGAACAGCTGGCGGAGCCTGACATCAACGTCATCACCGGCAAAGCTTTCGATGAAAAGCCGGAAGGAATGGATCTTTCCAAGATGTTCTCGGTCGATGAAAAAGCCATGCAGAACGCCTTCAACTTTGACATGAGCTCCCTGAACGCGGGATTCAACGGCATCGATCTTTCCAACGCCGTGGATCTTTCCTCCCTGAACTTCAATGTGCCGCAGATGAACCTTGATCTTGCCTCAATGCTGAGCCGGCTGAAGTTCGATATCGATTCACAGGAACTCTTTGACCTGGCTTCCGCAGTGGTCAGAGACTATGGGGAATATTCCTCCAAAGACAAAAAAACCGACTGGGCGAAACTGCCGGAAGCCTTCGGCACGTACGTTTCCGGTGAGGAAGGAAAAAACCTCCTCAGGGATGAAATCAACAGAATCATCAGTGAAAGCGGCATCGATTCCATCGATCCCTCCCTGTTTACGGAAGCGCTGAGCCAGGTCATGGCCGGCTATCCGCAATGGCTTGTGGACAATGAAATCACAACCGACGATCCAAACGCATATACGCAGCACCTTCCCGAATATCTCAATTCACCGGAAGGGCAGGCGAAGATCTCCGAAGCCCTCGGCACCATGCGCGATGCTTTCGCGGATGTGAAGGTGAGCGAAGAACAGCTGACCGCTTTCGCAAAAGCTCTCTCGGACGGCTATACAGCCTTTGCGCAGAAAGAGGGCGATCTGCCGGATCCTTCTCTTTTCACAGCAAATCTCAATGAGTTCCTGGCAAAGGACAGCACCCAGAAGACAATGACCGAAGGAATTTCAAAAGCGGTCAACGCCGATGATCTTTCCAGACAGATCAGCGCACTGATCAATGAGCAGGTGGGCGGCTTTGCCTCATCATTGCAGACTTCGATCGCAGACGGCGTTCAGCAGATGATGTCGCAGATGGCGTCCGGGCTGACTTCAGCCATCTCTTCCCAGCTGTCCCGCTTCTCGGATCTCTCCAATGTCTTCTCAGTCAACGCCAACGCTTTCTCGGAAGCGATCAAGGTGACGATGAGCGAAGAGGACCTGCAGGAACTGATGTCCTCCATGATGTCTTCCGGCACTTCCACATATGACTCCAACCTCAGAACGCTCGGCTACGCGGAACTGAAGAAGCCTTACACCATTTCCATCTACCCGAAGGACTTTGAATCCAAGGGGGAAATCCTGAAGATTCTGGATCAGTACAACGCCAGAATGCGTGAAGAGGATGAGGACAAGGTGATTGAATATACTGATGTTGTCGGCACCCTGATGAGCGGCGTCACAAACATCGTCAATACCGTCAGCTATGTGCTGATCGCCTTCGTTGCCGTTTCACTAATTGTCTCCTCCATCATGATCGGCATCATCACCTACATTTCGGTTCTTGAAAGAATCAAGGAAATCGGTATCCTGCGTGCTATCGGCGCCTCCAAGAGAAACATTTCCGAAGTCTTCAACGCCGAAACCTTCATTATCGGTCTGCTTTCCGGCCTGCTCGGCATCGGGATCACCTACGCACTGCTGGTGCCGATCAACGCGGTCATCCACAGCCTGACCGACAACTACGCGATCAACGCGTTCCTGCCGGCGGCCAACGCGGTTACCCTGGTCATCATCAGCGTGATCCTGACCCTGATCGGCGGTCTGATTCCTTCAAGACAGGCAGCCGAAAAGGATCCTGTCATCGCCCTGCGTACGGATTAACAGTCATCATCAGAAGCTCCTGCTGTATTTTGAAGCGAACACGGCAGGAGCTTTTTGGTACAATGGGTGCTGTATACAGGAGAAATTAATCATGCTGGAAACAGGAATCATTGCCCCGGACTTTACGCTTCCCGATCAGAACGGGCAGATGCATACTCTTTCTGATTACCGCGGAAAGAAAGTCATTCTTTATTTTTATCCCAAAGACCAGACCGCAGGCTGTATCAAGGAAGCCTGCTCCTTCCGCGACAGAATGCCGCAGATCAGAGAAAAGGGAGCCGTCATTCTCGGCGTCTCGAAAGACACCGTTCAGTCGCATAAGAATTTTGAGGAAAAGCAGTCCCTGCCTTTTACACTGCTGGCTGATCCTGAACATCAGGTACTCGAGCTTTATGATGTCTGGGTTGAAAAGACAATGTATGGCAGAAAGGTGAAGGGGACAGAACGCTCCACGTACCTGATTGATGAAAACGGCGTCATCATCAAAGCCTACCAGAAAGTCAAAACAGCCACCCATTCCGACGATGTGCTGGCTGACCTGCAATGAGGATCATCCTGGCGCCGGCTAAAAAGATGCAGCGGGCGGACGACGATTTCGTTTCCCGCGGTCTGCCGGTCTTTCTGAATAAGACGGAGGTCCTTCTTGAAAAAATGCGGTCGATGGAGAGCGCTGAATTAAAAAAGATGTGGAAGTGCTCGGATCAGATCGTCAGACAGAATGAAGAAAGACTCCGCACAATGGATCTCAGGAACCGTCTTTCCCCGGCGGTCTTCTCTTATATCGGTCTTGCCTATCAGCACATGGCGCCCGGCGCCATGACAGAAGAGCAGCTGGACTATCTGCAGGAACACCTGCGGATTCTCTCCGGCTTCTATGGCGTCCTGAAGCCGTTTGACGGCGTCACGCCGTACCGGCTGGAAATGCAGGCCATTGTCCCGCAGCTGGGAGATCTCTATTCCTTCTGGGGAGACGCGCTATATAAAGAAGTCTGGGATGAGGACGGCGTCATCGTCAACCTGGCCTCAAAGGAATATTCTTCCGCCATTGAAAAATACCTGGGTGAGAATGACCGCATGGTCACGGCTGTCTTCGGGGAAAAGAAGAACGGAAAGATCATCCAGAAAGGCACGATGGCCAAAATGGCAAGAGGGGAAATGACCTGGTGGATGGCGGAAAACAATGTGCAGGATCCCGAGGAACTGAAGAATTTTGACGCCGGCTGGCGCTTCAGTGAAGAGGATTCATCGGAAAATGAATTTGTGTTCCTGAGCACAGACAGGAAATAGTTTTATGACAGAAAAACAGATTAAAACTTACAGAATTGTCTATATCAGCGTGGCAGCGCTTTTCCTGATCATCTTCATGATGACGGGCAGGTTTCTGTACATGCTGTTTACGACCGTGTGCCTGTCCATTGCCGTCAATCCGGAAATGATGAAAAGACCAAAGGAATAAAAAGAGCCGATGCGTGCAATTGAGTGTATATGCATGAGCACAAATGACTATAATTGGAAGCAGGAGAAAAAGCACTATGAAAAAAGAAACCAAATGCGTTCAGGCCGGTTACACGCCGAAAAACGGCGAGCCCCGGATGATCCCGATTATCCAGAGCACAACCTTCAAGTATGACACCAGTGAGGATATGGGAAAGCTGTTCGACCTTGAGGCCGAAGGCTATTTCTACACCAGACTGCAGAACCCGACCAACGACATGGTCGCGGCCAAGATCGCCGCTCTTGAGGGCGGAACCGCGGCGATGTTGACAAGTTCAGGCCAGGCAGCCACATTCTTCTCCGTCTTCAATCTGGCGGGTGAAGGCGATCATGTCATCGCATCCTCCACGATTTACGGCGGCAGCTACAACCTCTTCAATGTCACGATGAGAAGAATGGGCATTGACTTCACATTCGTCGATCCCGACTGCTCCGATGAGGAACTTGAAGCGGCTTTCAGACCGAACACAAAATGTGTCTTCGGCGAAACCATCGCCAACCCGGCGCTGATCGTCTTTGATATTGAACGTTTTGCAAAAGCGGCCCATGCCCATGGCGTTCCGCTGATCATCGACAACACATTCGCGACACCGATCTTCTGCCGTCCGTTCGAGTTCGGGGCGGATATCGTCACTCATTCCACAACCAAGTACATGGACGGCCATGACGCGACAGTCGGCGGCTGTATCGTCGACTCCGGCAAGTTTGACTGGATGGCCTACCGTGAAAAGTTCCCCGGACTGACAACACCGGATGAATCCTATCATGGCATCACCTATGCCGAAAAGTTCGGTCTTGGCGGCGCTTTCATCACCAAGGCGACAGCCCAGCTGATGCGCGACCTCGGTTCGATTCAGGCGCCGATGAACGCCTACCTGCTCAACCTTGGTCTTGAGTCCCTGGCCGTGCGCATGGAAAGACATGTCGCCAACGCCCAGAAGGTCGCCGAATTCCTTGAAGCAGACGACAGAATCGCCTGGGTCAATTACCCGGGTCTGCCTTCCAACAAGTATTATGAAAGAGCGAAGAAGTATATGCCTGAAGGCACATGCGGCGTTATTTCCTTCGGCGTCAAGGGCGGCAGAAAAGCTGCTGAAGAATTCATGAAGCACCTTAAGCTGGCCATCATCGCCACCCACGTGGCTGACGCCCACACCTGCATTCTCCACCCGGCCAACTCCACCCACCGCCAGATGAGCGATGAGGAACTGCTCGCGGCCGGCGTCGGACCGGATCTCGTCAGACTTTCAGTCGGCATTGAAAATGTCGATGACATCATTGATGATCTGAAGAATGCCCTTGATCAGCTTCAGACTGCCTGAACTTTTTGATCACAGGGTTTGAAAGATTCCTGTCAGCGCTTTACAATGAAAGTGCATCACCAGGGGGTGAGTACAATGAAGAAGATTTTACTGCTTTGCGGTGCGGGCATTTCCACAGGCATTCTTGTGGACAAGCTCGAGGAAGCCAGAGACAAGCTCGGCAAGGACGACTATGAATTTGAGGCGACAACCATCGAACAGGCGGACCGCTATGTTCCTGAAGCGGACGTTGTTCTTATTGCGCCCCAGATCCAGTTCCAGCTCAAATCACTGCAGCGCCGTTATCCCGAAGCCAGATTCTCCGTCATGGATATGCACATGTTCGGAATGGTTGACGGGGAAGCGATCATTGAACTGGCAGAAAGAACAATCAACGGTTAAGTTTCATTTAAGAACGGCGGTTTCTGCCGTTCTTTTTTCATCATGGCCTCTCATTCAGTGAAAAATCATGTAAACTTGAATTATGAGTATCGATTATGAAAAAGAAGTGGCGGAGGCAGTCAACGCTGCCAATGACGCCCTGTATTATCTGAGCAACGCGGAAGAAGTCCTCAACAAAGCCCGCAACTGGGGCATTGCCGATATCATGGGCGGCGGGATGATCATCACCGCTATCAAACGGCAGAGAATGCGGGAAGCACAGAATGAGCTGAGAAAGGCGAAGAACGCCATGAGCAGGCTCAACCGCGAGCTCCTCGATCTGGATGGCTGGGCATCCATGGATATCCAGGTTGATGATTTTCTGGAAATCGCAGATTATGTTTTTGACAATTTCTGGACAGACATGATGTCGCAGAGCCGCATCAACAACGCCAGAAACCAGGTCGCAAACGCAATTGAACAGGTGGAAGGCATTCTGGACGCCCTGAGCGAACTGCAGGCGGAACTCGGATAAAAGCGGAATGATTCATTCCGTTTTTCTTGTGAAAGGACAGCAGCCATGAATCTTGCGGAACAGCTGAAAAATTACACACCTTACAACGAACAGGAGGAAAAGGACAGAGATCTGATCCTGGCCCTGCTTCAGACATATCCCGATATTTACACAAGAGACAATCATACAGCTCATATGACCGCTTCCGCCTGGGTGGTCTCAAAAGACAGGAAGAAAGTCCTGATGGCATATCACAACCTCTATGATTCCTGGGCATGGCTGGGCGGACACTGCGACGGGGATGAAGATCTTCTTCATGTGGCTCTCAAAGAAGTCAGAGAAGAAAGCGGCCTTGCGCATGTCGAAGCAATTGACGGGGAGATCTTCTCCGTGGAAGTGCTGACAGTGGACGGTCATGAAAAAAGAGGGGAATATGTCTCCAGCCATCTTCATCTCAATGTCACCTATCTTCTTGAAGCCGACAGCAGCCAGCCTCTGTCATCCAAGCCTGACGAAAACAAAGCGGTTGCCTGGTTCGAACCGGATGAGGTTTACACACGTTCCAGCGAACCGTGGTTTGTGGATAGAATCTATAAAAAACTCAACGCGAAACTGGCGGAGTTTATTGAAAAGGAAGCGCAAAGGAAGAAGTGAGAATCTTCTTCTTTTTGTTATCATTACTGTATGGAACGCTATCTGACTTTTTCCCACTGGTGCAAAGAACATTACGGCCGCCGTCTTTACCGGGCGGCGCTTTCAGCCGGCATGACCTGCCCCAACCGGGATGGCACCATCGATACCCGCGGCTGCATTTTCTGCCTGGGCGGCTCCGGTGACTTTTCAGTCGCTTACGAAGGGAAACGGATGAACAAAGAAGATCTCGTGTTCAATCACAGAGAGGCAGAGCCCGGCGATTATATTGCCTATTTCCAGTCCTACACAAACACCTACGCGCCGGTTGAACGTCTGCGCTTCCTGTTTGAAAGTGCCCTTGAAGATCCGCTCTTCGCCGGGATCTCCGTCGCGACAAGACCGGACTGTATCAATGAGGAAACAGCCGCTCTTTTCAAAGAACTGCGTCAGAAATATCCTGAAAAGCTGATCATGGCTGAACTCGGTCTGCAGACCATACATGAATCAAGCGCTTTATGGATGCGGCGGGGCTATTCTCTTCCTGTATTTGAAAAATGCCTGGAGCTTCTTCATGAAGCTGACGTCAACATCACGGTTCATGTGATCATCGGCCTGCCCGGGGAAACAAAAGAAATGATGTATGAGACTGTCCGTTATCTGAACCATTGCGGGATTGACGGCGTCAAGCTGCAGCTTCTGCATTATCTCAAAGGAACAGATCTTGGATATCTTTATGAAAAGGATCCGGACAGTTTTCATGTCCTGACACTTGAGGAGTATACGGAAATCATCGCGGAATGTATCGGGATTCTGAATCCTGACATTGTCATTCACCGTCTGACCGGAGACGGAAACGGCGAAGCGCTCTTAGCGCCGCTGTGGAGTAAAGACAAGCGCCATGTGCTCAATATGATCCGCCATGAACTAAAGATACGGAATATCGTGCAGGGGTGTTTAAGAAATGATTGACAGAGAAAAACTGCTGCGGCTTCTGGAAAAAGAAAAGGTCGCCTATACAATGGAGGAACACGCCCCTGTCTTCACGATGGAGGAAATGCGGCAGCTCCATCTTCCGCATGAAAAGGATGTCGCCGTCAATCTTTTCGTGAGGGATGACAAAAAGAGAAACTACTATCTTGTGACAATGGACGGCAGCGCGAAAACCGACCTGAAAGCCATGCGCCATATCCTGGGATCAAGGCCGCTGAGCTTCGCGTCTGAATCAGACCTGAAGAAAATCCTGAATCTTGAAAAGGGGCACGTGACCCCGTTCGGCATTCTCAATGACGAAGAGAAGAAAGCGGAGGCAGTGATTGACATCAGGTTTATGAAGAGACTGACCGGCGTGCATCCGATGGAAAACACAGCCACGGTTTTCCTGGACGGAAGCGATCTTTACAGCTTTCTTGAAAAACAGGGATGCCGTGTTCGCTGGGCCGACTTCACACAGGTCCTGTAGGCAAAACAATACAGCCTGCATGCACACATACGTTATAATTTCAAATGTGAAATGATGATTGACAGAGGAGGAAAATGATCATGAAACAGTTTTTCGGAACAGAAATGCCCAAACTCGGCTTCGGCATGATGCGTCTGCCCCGCTTCGAGGACAAAACCTTTGATGTGGAACAGGTCAAAACAATGGTTGACCGTTTCCTGGCCGCAGGTCTGAAGTATTTTGACACAGCCTTTGTCTACCAGGGATCAGAGGAAGTCGTCAGACAGGCCCTTGTCGAACGCTATCCCCGCGACAGCTATTTCCTGACCACCAAACTCAACGCCGGCACATGGGCGGCAGCCAATGAAGAGGAAGCGAAAAAACAGCTGGAAACCTCACTGGAAAGAACAGGAGCCGGCTATTTCGACTTCTATCTGCTTCATGCCCTGTCCAAAGAAAATATCGGCAATTACGACAAATACGGAATCTGGGATTTCGTAAAGGAAGCCAAGGAAAAAGGCCTGATTAAGCATTACGGCTTCTCCTTCCACGATTCTCCGGAAGTTCTGGATCAGCTTCTCAATGACCATCCGGATGTTGAACTGGTTCAGCTGCAGATCAACTACGCCGACTGGAATGATCTCGATGTCCAGTCCAGAGGCTGCTACGAAGTCTGTGTGAAACACAACAAGCCGGTCGTTGTCATGGAACCGGTCAAGGGCGGAACCCTGGCCGTACCGCCGCAGCAGGTGCAGGATCTTTTCAAATCAGAAAACCCGGACGCTTCCTTCGCTTCCTGGGCAATCCGCTTCGCCGCCAGCCTTGATCAGGTCATGGTGGTTCTTTCCGGCATGTCCGCCATCGGCCAGATGGAAGACAACATTTCCTATATGAGCGACTTCAGGCCGCTGGATGAAAAAGAACAGGCAGTCATCGCCAAAGCACAGGATATCCTGGCTTCAATCCCGCAGATCAAGTGCACAGCCTGCCATTACTGCACAAACGGCTGCCCGATGTCCATCGACATTCCGTCCATCTTCAAGGCAATGAACAGAAACCTGATCTTCGGCCAGCTGGACGACGCGAAGAGACGCTATGCAAACGCGACAAAAGAAGGCGGAAAAGCTTCCGACTGCATCCATTGCCTGCAGTGTGAGGACGCCTGCCCTCAGCATATCGAAATCACTTCATGGCTGGAAAGAGCAGCCGCAGAACTGGAAGGATAAACTGAATGAAAATACTCTACATCGAATGCAATATGGGCGCTGCCGGCGACATGTTAATGGGAGCTCTGAGCGAGCTTACCAATCAGGCGGCATTCATTGAAAAAATGAACACCCTGAATATTCCCGGCATGACACTGAGCGCTTCGGAATCATTCAAATGCGGCATCAAAGGGACCCACATGTCGGTCGTGATCGACGGCGAAGAGGAAGTCAGCGAAGACATCCCTCATGAACATCACCATCATGATCATGAAGACCATGACCATGAACATCATCACGATCACGATGAAGATCATGAACACCATCATCACGATCATGAAGACCATGACCATGAACATCATCATCAGCATGAACATGACGAAGATCATGAGCACCACCATGATCATGAACATGCTCACCATCACCATGACCATGAGCACGGACATCACCACCATCACACATCCCTCGCGGATATCGAAAAGATGGTCTCTGAATTCAATGTGTCCGACAAAGTCAAAGCGGATGTGCTGGCTGTCTACCGTCTGATCGCGGAAGCCGAAAGCAATGCCCATAATGAACCGGTTGAGCAGATTCATTTCCATGAAGTCGGCAGTATCGATGCGGTCACTGACGTCACCGGCGTCTGTGTGCTGATGGAAATGATCGGTGCCGATAAAGTTGTCGTGTCTCCAGTCGCCACCGGCAGCGGATTTGTCCGCTGTGCCCATGGCATCCTGCCGGTACCGGCACCTGCCACGGAGTACCTCTTAAGAGGCATTCCTTCCTACGCGGGAAGGGAAAAGGGCGAACTGTGCACGCCGACAGGCGCCGCATTGCTGAAGCATTTCGGCGATGTGTATGAGGAAAGACCGGTCATGTCTGTTGAAAAGACAGGCTATGGCATGGGAACCAAAGACTTCGCGGAAGCCAATTGTGTCCGGGCGTTCCTCGGCGAAACAAAAGAGGAGACAGGCGTCAAGGAACTCGTCTGCAATCTCGACGATGAATCTCCCGAAGCCATCGGTTTTGCGATGGAGGAACTGTTTGCGGCAGGTGCCCTGGACGTTTACATCACACCGGTACAGATGAAGAAGAACCGTCCCGGCGTGGTCTTTACCTGCATGTGCAGGGCAGCAGACAAAGAAAAGATGATGGAACTGATGTTCCGTCACCTGACAACACTCGGCATCCGTGAATACACCTGTGAAAGACACGCGTTAAGACGTTCTTCCCAAACACTCACCACCGCCTATGGCGATGTGCGTCTCAAGCGCTCGGAAGGCTATGGCGTGATCCGCGAAAAACTGGAATATGAAGATCTCGCCCGCATTGCCCGTGAAACAGGAAAGGGCATTGAGGAAATCAGGGCGGAAATCGAAAGAGAAAGAAAGCAGTAACTATGACAGTAATCAGAAACGGCCTGATCTTTGACGCCGTGAACAGGGAACCGTACCATGCGGATCTGCTGATTCAGGGCGGAAAGATCGTCTCCATCGGCAGCGGCTTTGATGACAGCGATGTCATCGACGCTCAGGGAAAGAATATCTATCCCGGCTTTGTGGAAGCGCACTGCCATCTCGGCCTTGACGGCTATGGCATCGGCGTGGAAGGCAAAGACTACAATGAACTCGGCGATATCTGCACACCGCAGATGCGTGCGATCGATTCATTCAATCCCTTCGATCCTTCGGTCGGCTTTGCCGCAAAAGCAGGCGTGACCACCGTCGCCACCGGTCAGGGTAGTTCCAACGCCATCGGCGGCACATGGATCGCCGTCAAGACACGCGGCGTCTGTGTGGATGAAATGGTGATCAGAGACCCGGTTGCCATGAAGTGCGCTCTGGGTGAAAATCCCAAGCGCGTCTATAAAGAGCGCGGCAACTCAGCCCGCATGTCCACCGCTTCCGTGATCCGCAATATGCTGTATATGACAAAAGATTATATGGCAAGAAAAGAGGCGGCCGGGGATGATCCCTCCAAGCTTCCGCGCTTTGACTACAAGTGCGAGTCAATGATTCCGGTGCTGAAGAAGGAGATTCCGCTCAAGGTTCATGCCCATCAGGCCAATGATATCCTGACCGCGATCCGCATCGCAAAGGAATTCGACCTGAAAATGACGCTTGAACACGTCACCGAAGGCCATCTCATCGCCGATCAGCTGGCTGCCAACAAGCAGTATATGATGGCAGTCGGTCCGACACTGACCCACGCCACAAAGTTTGAAGTCCGCAACAAGTCATTCATGACGCCCGGCGTTCTGGCGAAAAAAGGATGCCATGTGTCCATCATCACCGATTCCCCGGTGATCGAGCAGGCTTACCTGCCCTTATGCGCCGGCATGGCGGTCAAGGACGGCATGGATGAATTCGACGCGCTGAAGGCGATCACCATCAACGCCGCCGAACACATCGGCGTTTCTGAACGTGTCGGTTCCATCGAAGAAGGCAAGGACGCGGACCTTGTCATCATGAACGGTTCCTGCTTTGACAGCCTTTCCGTCATTGAGAAAGTCCTGATTGACGGAGACAGAATCACATTGTAATGCTTACGGCCCGGATGTTTCCGGGCTTTAAGTTTCCGGCGGATATCGGCTTTCTTTTGCATGCATGACAATAAGGCTGTATGATATTAGCAGGAGTCAACTGAATTATGCCTGAATTTGTCAAACCTGAATTTTCTGAACTTTCTTATGTGAAGAAACTGCTTGAAAACAAAAACACGATGGACTGGCTGGGACAGACCATTCCTTTCCCGCGTGAAGAGTGGCAGTCTTTCTACGAAAAATATGTGGAAGCGGATCCGAAAGACCGCTATTTCCGGCTGATCTGGTGCCCGGGATGCGGCGACTATGTAGGAATGATTTCCTATTTCCACTGCCAGAAAACCGGAAATCATGAAATGGCGCTGCTGATTGACAGTGCAAGAAGAATGTGCGGCTACGGACGCTCGGGACTCAGGGAACTGAAAAAGGCCGCCCGCAGCACCGGCATCAGCACCCTGCACGCAAGAGTGCCCAAAACGGATACGGCCTGGGATTTCCTGGAACGCTATGATTTTGAGCGGGAGGGGGAAGATGAAAAGTTTTACTTTGAATTGTGCCGCCTGTGAATTAGACTAAAGTTATGAAAGAAGACTTCTGGCAGGAAAAAAAGCCTCATAAACAAAAGAAGGATTATAAACTGGCGATTATGGTCGCGGTGATTATTCTGACTGTGATCATCGTCATGGCTTTCATCTTCGGCGTGGTACCGCTGTGGATGGATAACTGGTGGCGCTGGCTGACCGGACAATAATAAAAACAGGAGACCGTGAGCTCATTGACTGTATAAATGAGCGGCACGGTCTCTTTCTTTGTGCGATTAATCCGTTTCCGGAGCGATCGGCACCTGGCAGCCGTTATGGAAGCTCCAGGCGTAGAGTTCAATGGAGTGTTCGGGCCAGAAGGAGTGAACAACGTCCTTGTATGTATTCAGCTGCGGTGAATACTCGTGGGCGATTTCTTCCGGCGTGAGTTTGTCGGTTTTAAAGTCAATCAGGATGATTTCCTTTTCCCCGACAGCCAGGAAGTCAATGGTGCCGTTGATGCGGGCGGACGGACTTTCATAATAGAAAGGATATTCTTTGTATATCGCCATATCCCGGCATCTCTGATACAGATCACTGTGGCCGAAGGCGTAAAGATCATGGACTGCCTTTTCGCCAAGGGACGGATCCATGACTTCTCTGATCAGCTCCTCTGTCCATTCCCTGTCATCCGGCATGTCCTCACACGCCTTATGCATGAGGGTTCCGTAATTGGAGCCGCCGGTGTTTTTGGGAGCGAACGCAGGCAGAGCCGGTCTGCCTTCATTCAATGCGCTGCGGGAGCGTTCCAGTGAACTCGGCGTTTTGATATCCGGGAAGATTTCCGGAGTGATCTTCAGACGCGGCAGATCAGTGACATGGTTCACGCGCAGACCTTCGGTGAGATATCTGAATTTTTCGGGCGTTTCCTCATGAATGACATGTCTGACTTCAAACAGGCCGTCTTCATTGACGCCGGGATCGTAATCAAGAGCGGCTGTGATCAGACCGGTAATTCCGGTGCGCTTTGAAATGACTGAAATATCCATTTTCTGCGCCCGTTCCTCACAGGCGTCCGCCTGATCAACAATGATCAGCTGTTTCTGCGCTCTTGTGACAGCGACATAAAGAACACGGGTGAATTCCTCGCAGTCCTCCTGCGAGCTGCGTTCCTGCACCAGAATTCTCTGCACTGTCGGTAAGGCGGTACGGTAATGCATGTCGATATCGCGGATTCCCAGCATCAGTTCATCATCAATCAGAACAGGCTCGCTGCCGTCGGAGAAGAGGTTTTTGCCTGTCCCCCACAGGAAGACAATCGGATACTGCAGACCTTTGGAATGGTGGATTGTTGTGACGGTCACAACCGAATCATCCTTGCCGGTGGTGATCGCTTCGCTCGATTTTTCCGCTTCCCCGTCCTCAATTTCCCGGATCAGTGAATCCAGTGTGTAGAGACCGGCGGAAACCGACAGGTCAAAGAGATAATCGAAATTGGCCTGATCCTTCCTGCTCAGAACATCGTAGAAAGTTGACGGTCCTGAAACAAGCGGATGGCTGACTTCGGTATTGGCGATGGTGCTTAACAGTTCAATGACGCCTTTTTCCACAAGAACCTCATGGTAATGCGTGAAGAGCTCCTTCACCGAAGGATACAGCGCATAGATGCCTTCATGGAAAGAATCGGCGTGCAGACGGGCTTCCGCCATCTGCTGGTCGCTCAGGGAAAACAGCGGGCTTGTCACAACCGCCGCCAGGGCGATTTCATCTTCGGGATCGCGGATCAGGCGGGCAGCGGAAAGAATGTCACGGCATAAATCAGACTGGAAGAAACCTTCCCTTGAGTCAATGTCATAGGGAATACCGTATTTTTCAAAATAGCGCTTCAGGACAATCTGATCGCCATGGCTGCGGGAAAGAACGGCAAAGTCACGGAAGCGGAGCTTTCCGCCGCTTTCCTCAATCATTTCGCAGATCTTCTGGGCAATGAAGGAGGCTTTGTCATTCTTGACTTCCCTCGCCGCCGGTTTCTTTTTGCCGGTTTCTTCCGCTTCTTTGGGTTTGTCCAGCAGATACATGCGGACGGCCGGTCTGTCCGCGACGACACGCTGACCCGGCGTGCCGACGTCCACGTGGTCCTTTTCACCATAGGAATCCTGGATGCCTTCCAGATTCATCAGTCTTTCAAACAGAAGATTTGTGAATTCGACAATTCCGGAATCCGAACGGTAGTTGTAGCGCATGTTGAAGACGGCGGTATGTTCCTCATCCATCATCAGATCCCGCATCAGCTGCGGTTTGGCAAGACGGAAGCGGTAGATGGACTGCTTGACGTCGCCGACCCGGAAGACCGGCACATTGCGGTCCGCCTTCGCGATTTCGGTAAGAATGGTGTCCTGCAGGAAACTGGTGTCCTGGAATTCATCGATCATGATTTCATCGAAGGAATGGTTGAGCTGCTTCGCGACCCTGCCGTTATTGGCGTGCAGGATCTCCAAAGCATAGCGTTCCATGTCGGAGAAGTTCATGACCGCGTTCTGTTCCTTGAGTTTCCGGAAGGTTTCCGCTGATTTTTCGCAGAGGGTGACGAGTGTCTGAATCACACCGGCCTGAATGCCGGAGTTTTTCGCAAACGATTCCTGGTCATAGCTGATCTCAAGAAGGGAAGAGATCTGTGTGTGCAGTTTCTGGCGCAGCTGTTCATTTTTCTGATGCTCAGCTTTGGGAATCTTGTTTACGGCAGCGTCTTTAAGAAGAACCTGGAAACCTTCATAGTCATTCTGCCCGGCGCAATGCATGGCGTGGCTTATCAGGTTGATGGTCTGGATGATCATCTCAGGTTTGATTTTCTTGTCCGGGTCCTCTTCGATGCTGTTTTTGATGTCATGGGCCGTGTCAAGAATTCTCTCGCAGCTTTCATACAGCATTTCAAACCAGGCGTCGCGGATGATGTCCGGCAGCTGCTTCATGGTTTTAAATTCCGCATAGGTTGCCTTTGCCCGGCGCCAGAAATCCTGCGGATCAACCGCCGAAAGAGCGTGGGCGTTGATTTCCTTGACCGTCTCATACAGCTTTTCGTAATCTTCCGGTCTTGTGGAAATGTATTCGCAAAGCTGAAGGACATCCCTGAATCCTTCTTCTGTTCCGCACATATGTGAAAGAGCCTGGCGGAACGCTTCTCTTTCCAGCAGCTCGTTTTTGCCTTCGGAAAGGATATTGGCGGCTGTGGAGGGGTCCAGACCGATCGTGGAACAGAAGCGGCGGATGATATTCAGACAGTATGAGTCGATGGTGGTGATATCGGCGGTCACAAGCCGGGAGATCTGTTCATCAATCCAGGCGGTTTCTTCCGGATCATCTGTCGTTTCACGCAGATCATGGAACTGTCTGGAAAGGCGGTTTTTCATTTCTTCCGCGGCGGCCGCGGTAAAGGTGAGGGCGAGGATCCTGCTGACCGGAATCCTGTCCTCCATACAGCGCTTCATGACTCTTGCGACAAGAACCATGGTTTTGCCGGCGCCGGCCGATGCGCCGACCACAATATCCTTACCGCTGTTTTCATTGATGATCTCAAGTTGATAGGGATCAAAACGGGAAAGATCAATCTTCATCTTTTTTCTTCCTTTCCGCGGTCAGCTTACCTGTATAGACAGCCTCTTTGCCGGCCGGTTCGCCATGGAAGCGGCAGACGTCACGGTAATCGCACCACTGGCAGGCGGTATCCGACGGGGAAACATCGACGGAAGGGACGCCTTCCGGTGTTTCGCCGAGCAGCTGGTTATAGAAATATTCATAAAGAGTGACGAGACATTCGCGCGCATTGTCATAAATGCGCTGCTTTGATGTGCCGGCGACGTATTTGTTTTCACTGTCAATGACGTCAAGGCGTTCGGTAAACGTCCAGCCGTTCAGTTTGCGGTTTTTGATCATCAGCTCACGGCGGGCGCTGTCATCCTCCGTGCGCAGAGGATTTTCCTTCAGTTTCCAGGAACTGCGGTTGATGGAATATTCCTTCACATCATCTTTCTTTGTGATGTCCTGCGCTTTGAGAGAGAAGTAATATGTGCCGGCCGGAATGATTTCCTCTTCCTTTTCCCAGAGATCAACAGCCGCGATGAGATAGGTGAGCAGCTGAAGCTGCTGGCCGCTGCTGACGCTTGCCTCGGAGAGGGTATGGCTTGAGGATTTGTAGTCGATCACCGCCAGCATATGGTTGCGGGGATCATAGCTGATCCGGTCGATGGTTCCGGTCAGCTTCACATGCGGACTGACATTCCAGCGCCGGAATGTTTTTTCGGTTTCATAAGGCGACAGTGATGTCGCGTCTTCGTAGCCTTCCAGGAATTCAGCCGCCTTCATGAGCGAGGAGATCATTCTTTCTTTGGAAAGTGCGATCCGCGCCTCATCGCCCGGCGCCGCGATCAGCAGCGCTTCAAAATAGGGGCTGATCAGTTCTTCAATTCTTTCTTTCGTCAAAGCCGCAGCGTAGGAAGGATCGGGCGTGCCGTCTTCTTTCATGACCGCCTGCTCAAGAACCGCGTGCTGCCAGACGCCGGAGCTGTCGGCGCTGAGGTCGGGGATCTGCGGTCTGCGGATATAGAGACCGCTGCTCAGGAAATAGCGGTAGGGGCAGGCAAACCAGTTTTCGACGGAACTGATGGAACCGCTGATATAAGGACCTTCTTCATCTTTCCTGACAAAAAGATCCTTCGCGGTTTCTTTTGTGATGGCGTGGGCGCTGTCTCTTTTCAGGTCCCTGTACACAAGCGGCCAGCGCTGTGACTTTCCATACTGTTCGATTTCAAAGGCGCTGATCAGTTCGCGGCCCTGATAGTCGTTGGTCGCGTATGACCAGATCAGCTCATCGCTGCAGCTTTCCGTGATCCAGTCCAGCTGGCTGATGTAGGCTTCCTGTCTTTTTTCCAGGGCAGGGAAGTTTCTGATTCTTGCCGCGTACTGTTCATCGAACAGACCGCTGAGCGGACTGAAGCCCGGATAATCGGTGCCGTCGGCGCCGAGCACATAGGTGTTTTCTTTTGCGCTCACCGGATGGCTGAGATCGGTGACTGTGCAGAAATCCGTCACAAGACGGTGGCTGTTTGCGCTGAGGCTTTCAATGATGCGGCAGAAGAACAGCGCTTCCTCATCGGTAGTGATGAGTTCAATGCAGTCCTGCAGGGCTGAAAGAATGGCGCGGCCTGCCGCCATTTCATCGCTGTTGGCGAGTAACGGCGAGCGGCTGAGGATGTCATAGCTCTTCAGCAGTTTTTCACCAGGGGTCTCCGCGTTCACAAGAGAATCGATGCTCTCCCGGATCAGCGCGAAGTAGCGGTCGGCCTGTTCCTCAAGAGAGGCGTAGACGGAAACAGGATCACGTTTATGCGCTTTGTCCGGATCATACTTGTCTGAACCGGTCTTCGCGTAGGCGGCGCGGTAGGCTTCGGTTCTGTGCGGGGCTTCGATGCCATCGAGCACCTGCTTCAGGAAAGTGAGCACGCCGTCTGAGCAGCTGTAAGGAAATGCATTGTTTTCAATCGCGGCGCATAAATGATCCGCGTCGGGTGAACAGGCAAATTCCGTCAGGGCCCGGAAACAGGTGCCGAGCACTGCCGGCCGTTTCATTGCCGTATAGGAATACGGAATGCCATAGCGGGCAAAGACCTGGGCCAGCACCGGCATCTGCTTCTGCGGGGCGCAGAGGATGACTGTGCATGGCTTTTCATTATCACAGATTGCCTGGGCGCAGGCTTCGATTTCCATTCTTGTGGAAAGGGCGTGGCGGCGGCTGATCTTTTCCGGTTCTGCGGTTTTGAGTGAAACGGTTTCCATCCCGTTTTCCCGCAGGCGCTGTCTGATCAGATAGCTGAAATAGTCGGACTCAAAAGTCTTCACCAGTTTCATGTCTTTGTCCGCCAGTGCTTTTTCAATGGAGCGCTCCAGCTTCAATACTGTTTTCTTTTCCTTAAGTTCTGCCTGAAGGGCGGTCTTTACAATCATACGCAGCTGTTCTTCCGCGCTGTCATCCGCAGGCAGGTCATTTTCATCCAGATTGAAAAGGGCGAGCTGCTTCGCGAAGGAAATCACTTCATGGTAAAAGGACGGAAAGCCGAACATGGCTTTATAGTCAGGAAAACGGTCTGATTCGCTTTTTAACTGTTTTGCCAGCTTCAGGATCAGAACCGGTTCGCTGATTTCTTCTTCGTCATTGAGCAGACGCCCCAGACTGAGGGTTTCAAGCCCTCTGGCTGAGGAGCCGTCCATGACGGTTTCGTGAAAGAGAAATTCTTTCAGATATTCGGGTGCGATCAGTTTTGTCATAGAGATAGTTTACCATTGAGGCTGTCGTGTTTTTTGATCAGACAGCGCTGTAATCATTTTTTTCAACAACAGCCCGGATCCGGAAATGACAGATCTGGGTGCCGTCACGGTTTTCAATGTTCATCAGGTATCCGGTTGTGCCGGAAAGATAGCGGCAATTGTTTTCCTTTGCGTAGGAGATCATCGGCTGAATCTGTTCCAGACGGATCTGATTCATGTCGGAAATTTCGAGCATCTGCGAAACGCATACTCCGTTGGGAATGATGATCGAGCTGGCAGGGGCTTCTGTCTTCAGATCGCTGAGCAGATAGCGGTAGGTGCCGATGCCGATCCGGATCGGAACATATTCCTCATCAAACCCGCCGTTGAGCACATCGGGATCAATCCAGACCGTCGGCGTCATCATTGTATAGATGCCGAGGCGGTGGCTGGCATGTCTGTTTGTCAGGAAATAGTCCAGATCATAGAAATCGATTTTCTCGTCGATCGACTGCATGATCATGATGTTGTCGATGACGGAGCTTTCCTGAATATGGCGCTGTTCCAGCTCAAGAAAGCGCAGCCTGTTCTGAAGGTCGGCGATCTGGTCAAGAAGGAACAGTTTTTCCCGCTCAAAGACGTCCAGAAGGAATTCAGGATCGCGGCTGCTGTACATCCGGCCGATATCCTCAATTGTGAAAGAGTATCCGCGCATTTTGCGGATGTAAGCCAGACTGACATAATCAGCGGCGCTGTACTCATAATACCCGTTTTTGTTCTGAACCGGATGAAGAAGACCCTTGTTCCGGTAGGAACGGATGGTCTCCGGATTGATGCCTGAAAGGCGTGAAAGTTCGTTGATTTTCATGTGATTTAATTAACATCCATTCTTGACCCTGTATTTGATACAGGGTTTAACATAATCCAGTCTAATGTTTGTCTTATTTAAGGACAAGGGGGAAAAGACATGAAAAAAATCTTCATTTCGGCGATGAGCGCAGTCATGGCGCTTTCACTCGCCGGCTGCTCGGGCCAGCAGAGCTCCGGCTCGGGCACCTACACACCCGGCACCTACACAGGCACTGGCAAGTCTGACGCGCTGGGTCATACACTGACTGTTGAAGTCACAGTCGACGCTGACAAGATCACAAAGATTGAAGTCAAGGACGAGGATTTCGACTTCGACCAGCCGTATGACACCATTCCTCAGGCAGTCATCGATGCCGGCACAACCGAAGGCGTTGACGCTGTTTCCGGAAGCACCGAAACATCCAACGCACTGCTCGCTGCGATCGACAGCGCGCTCGCCCAGGCAAAAGGCGAAGCCGCTGATGAGCAGAAGGGCAACGTTCCTGTCACTTACACAGCCGGAACCTACACAGGCCACGGCACTGGCTACAACGGACCGATGGAAGTCAAGGTTACTTTCAAGGATGACGCGATCGAGACAATCGAACTCGTCAGCTCCGTTGAAACCGAACACGTCGGAACACCCGCTTTCGATATCCTGACGCAGGACATCATCGAAGCCAACGGCACAGGCGTTGACAACGTTTCCGGCGCCACATTCACTTCCGCAGGCTTCAAGGCTGCCATCAATGAAGCTGCTGAAGCAGCGAAAGCTTCCGATCTTGACGGCTTCAAGCACAACACAATCGAATACACCGCAGGCGATCCCATTGAAGAAACATATGACGTCGTCGTAGTCGGCGCCGGCGGAGCCGGTATGGCTGCCGCAGCCCAGGCTGCCCAGGACGGCAACACTGTTCTCGTCATTGAAGAAAACGCGGAAATCGGCGGCAACACTCTCGTATCCGGCGGTCAGTACCAGTCCGTTATGCCTTATCTGTGCTGGGAACCTGAAAATCCCGACGCCACAAAGGGCACAAAGTATGACGGCACAGAATGGGACAAGCAGATGGCTCCGGCTTCCACTCTCGATGAGCTGAAGATCATTGCCAACTGGTCCGAAGAACCGTTCGATGTTGACTATTATAAGGACAATGAATTCGTCGCAGGCGACACAGCTGAACTCTCCAAACATGGCGTTCACGCTGAATATCTGCCGACTCTGCAGGCCCTCAAGAAGGAAATCGCTCCTTATCTCGAATGGGCACAGCCGAAGGTTGACGCAGGCGCTGCTGAAGTCACACTGTTCTCCACACTGAACCTGCACATTTTCCAGACATACTACGGCGGCTTACGTCCGACAGCTGACATGAGCGAATGGATGTACGGCGACTTCGACCTGGTTTCCCAGTTCATCACAGACGGTCAGGACCTCAAGCCCTGGCTCGAGGAACAGGGCGGCAAGTTCGTTGAAAACCAGCAGACACTGATCGGCGCTCTCTGGTACAGAGAAAACGAATTCGCAGGCGCGGAAATCGACGGCACAGAATATCCGGGCAGATGGGGCACATACTTCATGGCTCCGAAGAACACTCTGCTCTCCACATCCTCCACAGCAGCTTCCAATAAGATCCTTCTCAGAACAACTGCGGAAAATCTCATTGTTGAAGACGGCAGGGTCACAGGCGTCACCGGCACAATGTTCAACGGCACTCCTGTCACAGCTCACGCAAACAAGGGCGTTATCCTGACAACAGGCGGCTTCGCGGCCAACATTGACAAGGTCATCGAGTACAACCAGTACTGGTCTGAGGAATATCTCTCCAAGGCCACAAAGACAACAAACCGTTCCTCTCTGCAGGGCGATGGTATCGAAATGGCTGAAAAAGCAGGCGCTGCCACAACAGGCATGAACTTCACACAGCTGATGCCGATCTCCTGGGTCGACAACGGCAACCTGGCATTCGGCGCCGGCAACTACGCCGCATGGATCAACCCTGAAACAGGCAAGCGTTTCGTTGATGAAACTTCCGAACGTGACGTTCTGTCCCTGGCTGAATTCAGAAACGGCATGGAAGTCAACGGCACAAAGGGCGTCTTCGTTGAAATCTACAACAAGGCACAGCCGCTGCCCGCTCCTGTCCAGCTCGCTGATGAAGACTATGAAGGCAGATACTACACAACAACAATCGACAAGCTCGGCGAACTCTTCACAAAGATCGGTGTCAAGGCTGACCCGGCTGTTGTCAGACAGACAATCGAAGAATATGACCAGTGCGTTCTCAACAACACACCGGCTGACCAGTATCCGGATGTCAAGAAGACAGCCGCTTCCAGACCGATCGGCAACTGCGAAAAAGACGCGGACGGCAAGTGGGACGCTTCCACATATGACCTCGAAGGCGCTGAACTCAGAGTCCGTCTGATGGCTCCGTCAACCCACCACACAATGGGCGGTATCAAGGTTGACACAGACCGTCATGTCCTCGACGTTGACGGCAAGGTCATCGAAGGTCTCTACGCTGCAGGCGAAGTCACCGGCGGTATCCACGGCGGCAACAGACTTGGCGGCAACGCGATCGTCGAAATCTTCGTTTCCGGCCGTACAGCTGCCAAGGCAGTCACTGCTGACAACCAGTAATCACATTCAGACAGTCCGTCAAAGCGGGCTGTCTTTTTTCACTCCCCATCTCAGCAGCACCTGGCAGAGGGTGCTGTTTTTATATAGCTTTAAGCTATAGTTGAGAAAAGAATGAGAGTATTAGACAATATGCGCATGAATGTCGGAAAATGAATGTGCGAAAGGAAACACGCACATGAAAAACAAAACAGAATTCACTTCCGTGATCCTGAGCCTCAACCGAATGTGAACACGCATCACGGCAAAAAGACAGAAATCAGAAAAACAGGAAAGGAAGGAAAATAACATGACAGACATCAGAAATCCGAAAAACTGGAGTTTAGAGACAAAACAGCTTCACATCGGCCAGGAACAGGCTGACCCGGCCACCGGCGCAAGAGCCGTCCCGATTTACGCCACCGCCTCCTATGTATTCAATAACGCTCAGCACGCGGCAGACCGCTTCGCCTTAAAGGATCCCGGCAACATCTACAGCCGTCTGACCAACCCGACCGAAGATATCTTTGAACAGCGCATCGCCGCGCTTGAAGGCGGCGTCGCAGCTCTTGCGGTCGCTTCAGGCGCAGCCGCGATCTCCTATGCCCTGCAGGCTCTGGCCAAAGCCGGCGAGCATATCGTCGCTTCAAAAACAATCTACGGCGGCACATTCAACCTGCTCTCCAACACACTGCCGTTAACCGCCGGCATCACAACAACGTTTGTGGATCCGGATGAGGAAGGCGCGTTTGAGGCGGCAATTCAGGATAACACCAAGGCAATCTTCATTGAGTCGCTCGGCAACCCGAATTCAAACCTGATCGACATTGAAGCTGTCGCCGCTCTGGCCCACAGCCATGGCATCCCGCTGGTGATTGACTCGACCTTCGCGACCCCGGTCCTGATCCGTCCGATTGAATACGGCGCGGACATCGTCGTTCATTCTGCCACCAAGTTCATTAACGGCCACGGCACCGCGATCGGCGGCGTGATTGTGGATTCCGGACATTTTGACTGGAAGGCTTCAGGGAAATATCCCTGGATTTCCGAACCGAATCCTTCCTACCACGGTGTTTCCTTCGCCGACGCAGTCGGACCGGCAGCGTTCGTGACATATATCCGGGCGATTCTCTTAAGAGACACCGGCGCCACACTTTCCCCGTTTGCGGCGTTCCTGTTCCTGCAGGGACTTGAAACCCTCTCGCTCAGAGTGGAAAGGCATACCGAAAACGCCATTCAGATCGTGAAATATCTCGCGGCTCATCCGCAGGTGGAGGCGGTTCACCATCCGTCCCTGGAAAGCGAGCCGAGCCACGCTCTCTATAAAAAATACCTTCCCAATGACGGCGGCTCCATCTTCACCTTTGAAATCAAAGGCGACGCGGAAACAGCGAAGAAGTTCATCGACAATCTGCCGATCTTCTCCCTGCTGGCGAATGTCGCCGATGTCAAGTCGCTTGTCATCCATCCGGCTTCCACGACCCACTCCCAGCTCAGTGAGGAAGATCTTCTTGACCAGGGAATCAGGCCCAATACCATCCGCCTTTCAATCGGCATCGAAAAGATAGACGATCTGCTCGCCGCTCTGGATATTGCCTTTGCGGCAGTCGCTTAATCCTTAAATGTGTTCTCCTATGTAAAAGGGACGGCAGCGCCGCCCCTTTTACATTTCTTCGAAGTATTTTCTTAATCTGAATCTGTCTTTGAACTCAAACAGCCTGTCAAGAATGTCAGAACATTTTGAGATCAGCGGCCCGTTCAGCACGGCGACAATGAAGGTGCCCGCCTTGACGCCCTCGAAATGGCCGAAGCCGAAGAACAGGAAGGAGAGGATCACCGCGATCAGGCAGCTGGTCAGATCATAGATGATTTTGACTTTGCCGATGTCATGGCTTCCTTCCCTTGCGATCTCCTTGACCACCAGCTCATAGGCGGCCGGCGATATGTAGGTTTTGAAATAGAAGGCAACCCCGATGGCGCAGATGATCATGCCGGCAATATAAAGGAACAGCCGCACTGCCATTGACTCTGCCGGCACAAGCGCAAGAGGCTTCATCATCAGATCTAGCACCAGACCATAGATCAGGGCCGTGATAAATGAGAACAGATATGATCTGCGGAACTTCCGCAATATGAGACCCAGGATGACAAGCAGGATTGCCTGCAGGGTATATTCCGCCATTCCGAATGAGAAGAACGGAAGGCTCTGCGACAGTTTCAGATACAGCAGATACGCGGGCGCCACAACCGTGGACATGCCGAAGTCAGCTCTTTCCATCATCGCGGTCCCCAGCGCCAGAAAGAGGGCGCCGGCAATCCATGCCAGCTCACTGTAAAATGTTTTCTTCATAGGAAAGTCACCTTTCTCAAACGCAGGCAATTATAGCATGTTCACAGCCTTAAGCAGATATAATACTCACAGAGGAAAAGAAATATGGACGAAAAGAAAATACAGGAAATGACGGAGAAGGGCAGAAACTTCATCCGCTCCTTCAATGAATGGCCGGAAGACTATCAGACCGACCAGGAATTAAAGAAACCGCAGCCGCCTCTGGCCAAGGCGCCGATGAGTGAAACGGCAATAAGACTGCCGGTCAACTATGAGGATCTTGCGGTGGACAATGACTTCCTGCATGTCATCAACAGCCGGGCCTCCCACCGCGTCTACACGGAAGAGAAAATGAGCCTTCTGCAGCTGAGCTGCCTTTTATGGTGCTCACAGGGCGTCAAGGAAATCCGCGGCAAAGCCTACGCCACGCTGCGCACGGTTCCCTGCGGAGGCGCCAGACATGAGTTTGAATGCTACATGGCCATTCAGAACGTCGAAGGACTTGAAGACGGTCTTTACCATTACCTGCCGCTTTCCCACAGCATTGAAAAGCTGCCGGATGCTGAGGATATGTGCAAGTCAATCGGAGACTCGCTTTGTGAGCAGGTATGGGCTGTCAAAGCCAACGTGGTTTTCTACTACTCCGCTGTTTTCTACAGGGCGGAGTGGCGCTATGGCGTGTGTGCCCATGTGCCGATGTTAATCGATGCCGGACACATCACGGAGAATGTTTATCTGAGCGCCCAGGCTCTTGGTCTTGGCGGCTGCGCGATCGCCGCGGTGGATCCTGCCATTGCCAACGCAATGTTCGGGCTTGACGGTGAAGAGGAAACCATTTTCTACGCGATGCCGGTCGGCACAGTTTCAAAAGACAATGAAAAAGCGGAACAGGATTTCTACGCGTTTGTGAAAGAACAGGGCCTTTGAATTCTTTAAGAAAGGGCTTTCTTTGGATATAATATTGACAGGAAAAATTCAATGAAAAAACTTGTTCTGATTCTTTGCATGATGATTTCCTGTCTGTGCGGCGGATGCGCCTCAAAGCCATCCCGGGCAGCCGATCTTTACAACGGCTGCATTTTCGTTGTGAAAAACGGTGAGATCACCAGCTATGGCGTCTACATTGAGGTCAAAGAGCGGATCAGGAATTTTTCCGTGATGAATCTCAGGGATTACGATGAGTCTTTCGCGGATGAATATACATCCATCCAGGCCGACACTTCCCGGATCTACTACCGCACCGCCACTGTTTACAACGCCTGCCATAAGGACGGCTATGGCGAAAAGTCCTATTTCGCCGCGGCGACCAGACCGCTTTACAAAATTTCAGAAGAAAAATACAAGAAGCTGATCTCAAAACTGGCCAGCGCCACCATTGAAGTGGAGCTCGATGACAGTAAGACCGATCAGAAATACAGATACAATACTGTTCTTCCGGTTGTGGAAACAGCAGAGGTTTACGAATAAGCAGATGAGGTGATTTATGTTCAGCACGACGCACAGAATCTACACCGCCGCCGATCTTCCTTTTTCGGAAGTGACCTCCGAGGATTTTCTTTCCGGCGATCTGAACCCGGAAATCGAAAAGAGAATCCGGACCGTGATCCGGACCGAGGCACCGGTTTGTGAATGGCTGCTGATCAAGCGGGTCATCAACAGCTTCGGCATCTATAAGGCCGGCGCAAGAATCAGACCGCAGATGGAAGCGATTCTTTCCGGGATGAATCTGAACGTGCACACCGACGGCACCGGACGGGTCTACTGGAAGGCGAAGCAGGATCCGAAGACCTACAGTGAGTTCCGGCTGTTCGGCGATTATGATCTGACATGCCGCGACGTGCAGTGTGTGCCTGACGCTGAAATTGCCAACGCTGCCGCGTGCATGGCGGCCCAAGGCGGCTTTGAGTACAAGGATCTTGCCCGTGAAACCGCAGCGTTATTAGGCTATACGAGAATGGGATCCAACGTGACCGCGGGAATGAAACGCGGCATTGACACAGCTTTGAAAACAGGCCGGTTAAAGAAAAAAGCGGGCCGTTACGGAAACTGAAGCGGCGGACACTGTCCGCCTTTTGAAAGAAGAGGAGAATACGATGAGGGGAAAACTGAATCTGTTTACGCATAACGGATTATTCCATGCCGATGACGTCTTCGCGGCGGCGATGCTGTCGTTGATGGCGGAGGAAATCCATGTCGAAAGAGGGGGCGACCAGGATGTGCCCAAAGGCGGCGGCTGGATTGTCTTTGATATCGGCGAAGGGGAGCTGGACCACCACTCCGTGGAGAACAAGGAAAGAAACGGCACCCATCCGGGCACCGAGATTCCCTATGCCGCCTGCGGTCTTGTCTGGAAGAAATTCTATAAGGAGATCTTAGAGGCGATGGATTGCGAACCCCGGTACATGGAATCCGTTTACTCCCGGCTTGAGACCTCATTGATTCTCGGCATCGACGCCGAGGACAACGGCTTTGATCCGGTCGCGGCCGAAATCGCCAAAATGCCCAATCTTACCGATGATCAGAGGAAGATGATCGTTTTCCAGTCCAAAACATCCTTCTCTGTTTCCAAGCTGATCAAGGACTTCAATCCGCCGTGGAATTCCGATATGGACTACAACGAGGCGTTTGACGACGCCGTCAGCTTCGCCCGTGATATCCTGATCAACCGCATCGACAGCATCATCTCCTCCCTGGACGGAAGAGATTATGTCTTAAGAGCGATCGACTACTCCGCCGATCACATCATGATTCTCGATCCATTCGCGCCATGGGAAGGCGTCCTCTACGGCCAGTTCCGCAATCCCAAGGCCCAGGATATCTGGTATGTCGTTTCGCCTGCCTTAAGAGGCGGCTGGAACGTGCAGTGCGCTTTAAGCAACTCAGACGACAGAACCTCCTTCCGCCATCCGCTGCCCGAATCGTGGCATGGCCTGCGCAATGAGGAGCTGCGTGAGGTTTCCGGGATTGAAACGGCACTGTTCTGCCACGCCAGCGGCTTTCTGGCCGGCACCGAAACAATGGCCGACGCTCTGGCCATGGCTGCCAAAGCAGCTTCCATGTAAAACAAAAAAACCGCATCCGGCGGTCAATGCAAATCAGACGGGAAAAACACTTTCCCGTTTTTCAGAATCTCAGCATCCTGCCGCTGAAGAGCGAGCAGATCATCTTCTCCAGATACTCCTCATCCTCACGGGCGCCGCTCATGATATAGGAGCGGGCGATCGACGTCATGCCGGAAGCCATGAAGTCAGCCGTAAAACAGCGGTCCTCCATACTGCTGCCGCTCATGAAGCAGGTGCAGCGGATCAGCGACTGGTACTGCTGGTCATACATGTAATGGATGATGCCGTTGTTCACAAGCGTCGCTAAGAAAGCCTTGTGGCTGGTGAGATAGCGGCTGTAGCTGCGGGCAAGCTGGCTCAGAGTGAGATCTTCACTGCCATCGCCGGCAAGATCAAAGGCGCAGCTTTTGGAAAGCTCATAGAGAATGACATTTTCCTTGGACTCAAACAGGGAATAGAAAGTCTGGCGCGACACATCGGCTCTCCGGCAGATCGAAGCCACGGAGATCGACTGAAAACTGGAGTCATTGAGCAGCTCCAGAAGTGCTTCGGCGATCAGTTTCTGTGACGTACACGCGGTACGGTTTGTCCCTTTATACATAGCTTCCCCGTTTCTGCCCTCATTGAATCAAAAAACTTGACAGTTGTCAAACTGAATGGCATGATTAGACCATCTCCTTGACAGGTGTCAAGGTTTTGAAAGGAGATAACAGCTTATGATGATTGTTCCTGTATATAATCAGGTGATTCTCCCTGATTCCAATATTTTCTTTCCTCTCAACCGCATCAAGGCAACCGGCGCGCCGGTGCCGGGCGCCAATGAAAAAGTGATGTTCCTGTTCCAGAAAAAGCCTGAGCAGCGCTTCAGCGAAGACAGCTTCTGGCCGATCGGCGTCGTCGGATACGTTTCCGACACCTCCGTTCAGGGAATCATCATCATCCGCACGGTTCAGAGGGTCAATGTGGAAAATGTCTTCGTCAGGGCGGATCACAGCCTTTCCGTCAATATTTCCAGACGGCCTGATATCAATGACCTTGATCCGGGTGAGGAAAAGATGAACCTTGAAGAAGCCAAGGAATCATTAAAGAAGATCCTCGCCTCCTACCAGTGGGGCAATTATCTTGTGCCGCTGCTGAACCATGTGTCCTCTCTTTCCGAGATCGTGTGTATGGTTTCCCAGTGGATCAATATCACACCGGAAGAGAAATACAGGCTCGCCGCCGAGGACTCAAGAAAGAAGAGAAACGAAAAGATCCGCGAGGTTCTCTTTGAATATCTGGAAATCGCCAAAGTGACCACGGAAGCGCAGTCTGCCCAGAATGAGGAGATGAAGAACGCCTACCGTGAGTCCGCAATCAAAAAACAGATGGAATATCTGCAGAAGGAACTGGATGACATGCATCCGGAGAATGTGACGGACCTGAGAAGACTCGAGCTCAGGGTCCAGGAAAGCCACATGAACGCCGATGCCAGAAAAGAGGCGGACAAGGTGCTGGCCAGACTCAAGCAGGATGGCAAGAACTCGCCCGAGTACGGCATGCTGTATGACTATCTCGATTTCATCACCGGCCTGCAGTGGGACCACAGCGAGCCGCAGACGATCGATCTCAAAGAAGCGCAGCAGGTGCTTGAAGAAGACCATTTCGGCCTTGAACAGGTCAAGAAGAGAATCATCCAGCAGATCGCTGTCATGAACCTCAAAATGACCCAATCCGGCTCGATCCTGCTGTTTGTCGGCGCTCCCGGCACCGGCAAGACCAGCATCGGTCAGTCCATCGCCAGGGCCCTGCAGAGAAAATATGTCCGTGTTTCCCTTGGCGGCTCCCGCGATGAAGCGGATATCCGCGGCCACAGAAGAACCTACATCGGCGCGATGCCGGGAAGAATCATGGACGGCATTGCCAAAAGCGGAGTTTCAAACCCGGTCATGGTGCTGGATGAAGTGGACAAGCTTTCGGTATCGCTGAACGGTGATCCGTCCTCCGCGCTTCTTGAGGTGCTGGATCCGGAACAGAACCGCACATTCACTGATCATTACATGAATGTGCCCTATGATCTTTCCGACGTCCTGTTCATCTGCACCGCCAACACGACCGACACCATTCCCCAGCCGCTGCTGGACAGAATGGAAGTCATCCGCTTCAACGGCTACACGATTGCCGATAAGTTCCAGATCGCCAGAAGACACTTACTGCCCAGGGCGATGGAAAAGACCGGCATCAGCCCCGACCGCATCGATGTCAGCGATGAGGCGGTGAAGGAAGCCATCTCCGCCTACACAATGGAAGGCGGCGTCAGAGGACTCAAAAAAGTCATGGAAACACTCTGCCGTTCAGCCGCGGTCGAAATCGCTTCTGACAAAAACGCTGTTGTTCATGTGACGGCGGAAAACCTGAGGGATTTCCTGGAAACCAGACCGATTCATCATGAAAAAGTCACGGAGCAGGGGAAGGCAGGCATTGTCACCGGCCTTGCCTGGACGCCGGTGGGCGGCGAAATCCTCTTTGTGGAAACCATGTTCACCAAAGGAAACGGCAAGATCACCGTGACCGGCCAGCTTGGCGATGTCATGCGCGAATCCGCCCAGATCGCCATTTCCCTGGTAAGAAACATGTTCCCGGAGAAGGCGGATCTGTTTGAGAAAAATGACCTTCACATCCATGTGCCCAGCGGCGCTGTCAAGAAAGACGGACCGTCAGCCGGCATCACGCTGGTCACCGCTCTTTCCTCTCTTGTCAGTGAAAAAGCCGTGAGCCCTGCCATCGCGATGACCGGGGAAGTTTCCCTGCGCGGGCAGGTCATGCCGATCGGCGGTCTGCCGGAAAAGCTCATGGCAGCCGAAAGAGCAGGCGTCAGAACAGTCCTGATTCCAAAGGACAACGAGGAAGATTTACGCGATGTTCCTGAAGAGATCAGGGAAAAGCTTGAAATCATTCCGGTGAAGGAAATCAAAGATGTGCTGAAGCTGACCGGCATTCTCCATGATTTCGTGCCCGGTTCAATTTCCAGAGAAGAGCAGGATTCTCTGCCTGCCTGAATCACAGGATCAGCCTGTCCGCGATGATGCGGACAGGTTTTTTTCTGCATGTGCATGAAGAATCCTTAATGTCTTTTTCATGCGACAGGACATTTCTTCAATGGTAGAATGATGACTATGAAGGAAGAACTCAGACAGCGCTCCAAAGACACAAGGGAGGACCTCGGCGTCCTTCTCAATACAAAGACTTCCATCACGGAAAAGATTCTCGCGGCCAATAATCCCGCAAGACTGCTTTTGGCGGCTTTCCTGATTGTGATTTTCATCGGCTCTGTTCTTCTTTACATGCCTTTTTCCAACGTCTCATCCCAGGCGCCTTACATCGATAATCTGTTTGAGGCGGTCAGCGCGGTCTGCGTGACCGGCTTGACAACGATTGTGCCTGCAGCCCAGTACAACCTGTTCGGCAAGATTGTCTTAATCTTCTTGATGGAGATCGGCGGCCTTGGCCCGATGACCATCATCGCCGTAATCATGCAGAGAAACCGCCGGTATATGGCGATGGCGGAAAAGAAATTCTTCGCTTCGGCAGCCGGCAAGAGCGACCTTTCGGATGTGCCCCGCTATATCCGCAGGATTGTGCGCTACACACTCACCTTCGAACTGGCCGGGTTCATCGTCATGGCGATTCATCTGGTGCCTGAATTCGGTATGGAAAAAGGTCTCTTCAATGCTCTGTTCCTGGCAGTCTCGGCTTTTACCAACTCCGGCTTTGACTGCCTTGGCCCGGACAGTCTGGCGCAGTTTGCCGCAGATCCCATCATGAACCTGACGGTCATGACTCTGATCATCTTCGGCGGTCTTGGCTTCATGGTCTGGTTTGAACTCACCGATCTGATCCGGACACGGGTCAAAAGAAACAAGGGACTGATTGTCACCAGAAAGAGGCTTTCCGTTCACGCTGTGACTGTCATCAAACTGACTGTTTCCCTGATCCTTTCCGGGGCGGTGATCTTCTGGCTCTTTGAATATGACAATCCCGGAACAATCGGCAGAATGCTGCCGGAAGGGAAATTCTTCACATCACTCTTCCAGTCGGTCACACTCAGAACAGCCGGTTTCTCGACGATTTCCATCGGCGCCTGCACAAGGCCGGTGCTGATCATCATGTGTCTGTATATGCTGATCGGCGGTTCCCCGGGCGGTACGGCCGGCGGTATGAAAACCACAACCGCGGCAGTGCTGTACGTCAGCGCGATGAGCACCCTCAGCGACAGACAGGATGAAGCGGTGATCCGCCACCGCAGCATCTCCTACAGTCTTCTCAAACAGGCCTTCGTGATTCTGTATCTTTATGTCTTCTTCCTTTTCGCGGCACTGATCGTTCTGAGCATCTCCGACGGCAGGATGGATTTCCTGGCTCTTGTCTTTGAATCGTTCTCAGCGATCGCCACAGTCGGCATTTCGACCGGAATCACCGGCAGTCTGTCGCTGGCGGGAAAGATCGTGATCATGGTGCTGATGTTTATCGGACGTCTGGGTCCGCTCAGCGTCTACACAGCGTTCCACAAGGAAAAGAAACTCACAAATCATATCTCATATCCGGAAGCGGATATTATCATCGGTTAACAGGAGGAAATCAATCATGGCAGACAATGGCAGAAAATTATTCGCAGTCATCGGGATGGGGAATTTCGGTTCTTCCATCGCCAAAACAATAGCCAACGCCGGCGGTGATGTCATCGCCATCGACAGAAATATGTTACTGATCCAGGAACTCGCGGAAACAGTGCCCAACGCGGTCTGCGCGGATTCAAGAGATATTGAGCTTCTCAGGGAAACAGGCGTGCAGGACGCCGATACTGTTATTGTCGCCATGGGTTCCCATCTTGAAGACGCTGTTGAAACCATCCTCAATCTCAAGGAACTGGGCGTCAAACACATTATTTCCAAAGCCAACAGCACCCGCTACGGCTATGTCATGGAGAGAATCGGCGCTGACCAGGTCATCGAGCCGGAAAATGAAATGGGCCAGAGAATTGCCATTTCCCTGATGAACCCCAAGATCTCGGATATCTACCAGATGAACGATGACTTCGCGATCATGGAAATCAAGGCACCCGAGCTCTGGGTCAATCACACGATGGCGCAGCTGAACCTGAGAGAACTCTATGGCGTCAACGTCATCGGCATCCGCAAACCGGACCAGAAAAGGGTGGACATCAATGTCACCGGCAAAACAGAAATCGAGGCGGAAGACTTCCTTGTGATCGCCGCTGACGCCAACAAGATCGCCACACTGAATCTCGATTAAGAAAAACGCAAAACCCAGAAATAAAACAGGGGGCTGTCATAAGGCAGTCCCCTGAAGCTTTATACAGAAAACACAAAAAAAGGAAACCAACGTTTCCTTTAAATGGTGGAGCTAAGGAGGATCGAACTCCTGACCCCCTGCTTGCAAAGCAGGTGCTCTCCCAGCTGAGCTATAACCCCATGTCCGATGAAATGGTGGGCCTGAATGGACTTGAACCAACGACCTCACCCTTATCAGGGGTGCGCTCTAACCACCTGAGCTACAGGCCCATTTCATCGACTGCCTTAATATAATAGCAACCACCGCCAACCCTGTCAACACAAAAAATAAAAAAATTTCCACTGATTTTGTAGATGGGGGAAACCGTTCAAAAGACGGTTATTCACCTTTGAAAGCGCATGTGGTAAAGTTAACAGGCATGAATTGCCGGAGGTTCCGATATGGTTGAAGCGTTCATAACCTGGTGGGCGGCCCACGTTCCGCTTTCCCCCAATCTGTCAGTCTTCTTTGTCAGTATGATTCCGCTCATTGAGGAAAGAGGCGGACTGATCCTGGCCAGAATGCTCAACATCCCGATGTGGACCGGCGTCTTCTGGTGCGTCATCGGCAATATCGTCCCGATTCCGTTCATTCTTCTGCTGATTAAAACAGTGATCCACTGGATGGCGGAACATCATCTCTCCGGCGTCGCTGAATGGCTTATGGCCAAAGCGGAAAAGAACAGGCCGAAGATCGAAAGGTATGGCTTCCTGGGACTGATGCTGTTTGTCGGAATTCCTCTGCCGGGAACCGGCGCCTGGACAGGCAGTCTGGTCGCGGCGGTGTTTGATATGGATCTGAAAAAGTCATCCATTTCCATTCTGCTCGGCATCTTCTTAGCGGCAGTGATTATGACAGTCGTCTCCTATGGACTGATCGGTTCAGTGATCTCCTGAAAAAGAGATCACTTTTTTTGTTATGATGTCTTCAGAAAGAGATAACCAGATATGAAATACAGTACGGTGATAGTGGCTGCCGGAAAAGGGCAGCGGATGAATCTTGGCTTCAATAAAGTCTACGCGAAACTTTCAGATGACAGAACCATTCTTGAACATGCCATGGAACTCTTTATGGCGGATGAAGACTGCCGGCAGATCACGCTGGTCACGGACGCGGAAGATTATTATCACAATATCAAAGGCAGATGGCCCGGGAAGATCACAATTGTGCGCGGCGGCGATACCAGACAGCAGAGTGTCTCCAACGGTCTGGATACTGTGTTTACCGAAAACGTGTTCATCCATGACGGCGCCAGACCTTTTCTCGATAAAGAAAGTCTTGAGAGGCTGAAGAAAACCATGGAAACCGAACAGGCGGCTTTGCTGTGTGTTCCCGCCAAAGACACCATCAAGGTTGTCATCAACGGCTTTATCACGGAAACCCCGGACAGAAACACGCTCATGAACGCCCAGACGCCCCAGGCTTTCAGGACGTCTCTTCTTCTTGAATGCATGGCAAAAGCCCGCAAAGAAGGCTTTACCGGAACCGATGACACGTCTTTGATCGAAAGATACTCGGATGTGAAAGTCAGAGCTGTGGAAGGCTCCTATGCCAACATCAAGATCACAACTCCGGAGGATCTGAAGAGGTAGTATGCTTCTTCAGTTTTCTCATTACATGATCCGTGAATATCAGACCTCAGATGCGCAGGGTTTACATGAAATCATCGGCGATCCGGATCTGATGAAAGAGATGGATCATCCTTATACGGAAAAAGAAACTGAAGAATTCCTGTGGAAGTATGGACTGAATGATCAGCCGTATGTCTATGCCCTGGAAGACACAGACACAGGAAAACTGGCGGGACATATCATTTACCATCCTTATGATGAGGACAGCTTTGAGATCGGCTGGATCATTCATCCTTCTTATCAGGGAAGAGGCCTGGCGCAGATGTGTACGGAACAGCTGATTCAGGAAGGAATCTCAAACGGGGTCAGCCGTTTCGTTATGGAGTGCACTGCGGAAAACAGCGCCAGCCGCCATATCATTGAAAAATGCGGATTTCAATACTGCGGAACCGGTGAAGACGGTCTGCCGGTATTCCGGAAAGAATTAAATGCATCTTCCTGTACAGAGATGCGTTATATTGTATAATGTGTTAGTCTTAACTAACTAAAGACAGGAAAACTATGACAAGAAAAGATGAGATCAGAGCAGCCTACAAAAGTTTAGGCAAAGCCCACAGCATGTATGACGGCATGATGCTGGGGACAACATTCACCGGCAGGCTTGTTTCAAAAGCTGTGTGGAATATGACGCCGGAAGAGGAAGCGGAGTATCCGGCCAGGATTTTCGAAGCCATTCCGAAAGACTTCACAGGAAAGATTCTGGAGGTGCCGGTCGGCACCGGCGTGCTTTCCATGCCTGTATTCAAAACACTGGAACAGGCACAGATCACATGTCTGGACTATTCGGAAAAGATGATGGAAAGTGCAAAGGAAAGAGCGGATGAAATGAACATCTCCAATATCACCTTTGTGCAGGGTGATGTCGGAAGTCTTCCATTTGCGGATGAGAGTTTCGATACTGTCGTTTCCCTCAACGGGTTCCATGCTTTCCCTGACAAGGAGGCGGCCTTCAGAGAGACATACCGTGTTCTGAAAAAGGGCGGCATGTTCACCGGCTGTTTCTATATTGAGGGAATCGAAAAAAGGAGCGACTTCTTCCTGCAGACACTGTATACAAAAGCAGGCTTCTTCACGCCGCCCTTTGAAACGCTGGCCGGCTTAAAGAGAAGATTAGAGAACATGTACAGCAGCGCTGAAGTGTCCAATCTCCACAGCATCGGGATTTTCCGCTGCATTAAGTAAGCATCTGGTCTCATCTCGGTGAGAGGTGAGATATGAAAGAAGTACTGACGGGATTGATGATCCCGTTTGCGGGCACAGCCCTTGGCTCAGCCTGCGTTTACATGATGAAGGACCGGCTGGGAGTCAAGGTGCAGAAGTCCCTGCAGGGCTTCGCCGCCGGCGTCATGACCGCCGCTTCGGTATGGAGCCTGATCCTGCCGGCCATCGACCAGTCGCAGCATCTCGGCAGATTCGCCTTCGCACCATCCGCCATAGGAATTCTGCTTGGCATCGCGTTTCTGCTTTTCCTGGATGTGAGTGTGCCGCACATGCATCTGGATGAAAGCGAGGAAGGCCGCAGGAGCTCATTGTCCAAAACAGCGAAGATGATGCTGGCGGTCACGATCCATAACATTCCCGAAGGCATGGCGGTCGGTGTTGTCTACGCGGGCCTTTTGTCAGGCACTGCCGGCATCAGCGCCGCCGCTGCCCTGGCGCTCTCCCTTGGCATCGCGATCCAAAACTTTCCGGAAGGAGCGATCATTTCCATGCCGCTGAAAATGAACGGCGAATCAAAAAACAGAGCCTTTCTTCTCGGGACGCTCTCGGGAGCTGTGGAGCCGGCGGCAGGCTTAGCCACAATCGCGCTTTTAAAATACGCGGTGCCGGCGATGCCGTATCTCTTATCCTTTGCGGCAGGAGCCATGCTGTATGTGGTGGTGGAGGAACTGATCCCGGAAATGTCGGATGGTGAACATTCCAACATCGGGACCATCTTCTTCGCCATCGGCTTTGTGGTCATGATGGCGCTTGACTGCGCGATTGGCTGAAAAAGAAAAGATTCCCGCAGGAATCATCATCACAGACAGAATCTCTTCCGGAAACGGGAGAGATTTTATTTATGAGCGCGGCAGTATTCATGGATGACCCTGGCACAGCTCTGAACGGCGGTGTTGAGATAGCGGGAATGCAGGGCGGTGAGCCAGAACTTTCTTTTCAGAACCGCTCCTTCCACTTCAATCCGGCGCAGTTTTTTTGTGCCGGTGACACAGGACACCGGCAGAACAGCAATGCCGAGTCCTCTTTCCGCCATGATTGTCAGCGCCTCATCGGAAGTGCTTTCCCAGATGGAGGAGTCCGGATAGCGGATCTGCTTCAGAAAGCTGTCCGTGCAGGTTCTGGTTCCCGAGCCGTTTTCCCTTAACAGCAGTCTGTATTCGCTCAGTTCTGTTTTTCTGAGGGTTTCTTTCTGACAGTATTCCGCGGAAGCGAAAAAGCCCAGCGGTTCTTCATACAGTTCAATGACATCGAAAGAAGGATCGCCGCTTTCATCCATAACCGCAAGATCGCATTCATTCCTCTTCAGCATTGTTTCAATTGTGCTGCTGTTATAAACGCCGACTTTCAGCTGTGCCTGAGGAACCTTCTTCTTAATTTCTTTGAGCAGATCCGCGAGGATCGTTTCCCCGACCGTCACATTGACGGCGATCCGGCAGTCCTGGAAAGAGGAACCGTCCCGCAGAAAAGAAATGGATTCCTCATATTGCGAAAGAATCGTGGAGGCGTAATCGGCCAGAGCGTGGCCGGCGTCGGTCAGATAGATTTTCCGGTTCATGCGGTCGAAAAGAGACGCATGATAAAAGGCTTCCAGCTCACCGATCGCTTTGGAAACGGCAGGCTGGCTCATGTTCAGTTCTTCGGCGGCAGCGGTCATCGACATGTGACGGCAGACGCACATAAAGATTTCAAGGTGTCTCAGTGTCATAAATACATATCTAATTAGTTATGGATAATATAATAACATAAATATTGTTATATGGATTGAAATGCACCATAATGATCATGCAGAGAGGTGAGCGAGATGGAAAAACAGAAGATCAGCCTTGTTAAATTGTTCTTCTCCATGATGACGATTTCAGCCTTCACGTTCGGCGGCGGCTTTGTCATCATCGGCATGATGAGAAAGAAGTTCTGTGATGAACTGCACTGGGTCACGGATGATGAAGTGCTGGACATGACGGCGATTGCCCAGTCGGCTCCGGGTGCCCTGGCAGTCAACAGCGCCGTGATCTTCGGCTACCGGATTGCCGGCGTCAAAGGATCGCTGTTATCAACTCTGGCAACTGTCATTCCTCCCATTGTCATTATCAGTGTCATCTGCATGATCTATGACGCCTTCTCCACAAACGTGATTGTCCAGACAGCCCTGCAGGTGATGCGGGCCGGCGTTGCGGCAATTATCGTGGATGTCGTTATTGACCTGGCTTCCAATGTCATCAAAACAAAGGACATTCTCAATATCTGCCTCATGGCCGCCGCCTTTATTGCCACATGGTATTTCAAGGTTTCCTCGATCGTGATCATTCTGCTCTTCATCGCCCTGGGCCTGGCGCTCTCGTTCACAAAGAAAGGAAAGGAGGCTTAAGATGCTGTATTTAGAACTGTTTCTTGTTTACTTCCAGATCGGCCTCTTCGCTTTCGGCGGCGGCTATGCCGCGATGCCTCTGATCCAGAATCTTGTTGTGGAAGGAAAGGGCTGGCTGAGCATGGCTGAATATGCTGACCTGACCACCATCGCGGAAATGACGCCCGGTCCCATCGCCGTCAACAGCGCGACCTTCGTCGGCCAGAAAATGGCCGGACTGCCCGGCGCCATTGTCTGCACACTTGGCTGTATCCTGCCATCATTGATCATCGTTCTGACGCTGGCTTATTTCTATACAAAATACCGCAGCCTCAAAACCGTCAAAGTTGTTCTGGGCGAATTAAGGCCGGCGGTTGTCGCGATGATTGCCGGTGCCGGTCTGACAATCCTGCTGCTGGCGCTGTTCGGCACAAGCACTCTTTCTCAAATCAATTCCGTAAGATGGATTGAACTGCTTCTCTTTACGGGCTGTCTGTTCCTGTTAAGAAAATTCAAAACCAACCCGATCATGATCATCTTCGGCACAGCCGTTGCCGGCACGCTCATGTATATGGTTTTCTGAATATGAAAAAAACGTCGCGTGACGTTTTTTTTAAGCGGTCATGATTTCAATCTGCTGCGCTTTGAGCTTTTCTTTGACTTCTTCGGAAAGATTCCGGTCGGTCAGAACAGAAACACGGCAGCGGGAAAGGTTGAGCGGGACGGTTCCGGCCGCGGAGAACTTGTCGCTTTCCGTCAGGACCACAACCTGCTCAGCGGAAGCGGCCATGTCGCGCACAGCCTGGGCCCGCATCTGATCCTTGTTGGTAAAGCCGATCTTTTCATTCCAGCCGTCAGTGCCGATCATGCAGTATTTCACATTGTAGTTCATCGCGCTTTCGCGGATCATCGGACCGACAAGGCACTGTGATTCTTTCTGGTAGATGCCTCCCAGCAAAACTATCTGAACATTCGGCTCATTGCGGATATAGTCAGCGATGAAGGCGCTGTTTGTCACGATCGTGACATTCTTTTTTGCTGAAGCGATGGTCAGAGCCGCAAGCGCGCAGCAGCTGCCGTTTTCAATGAAGACGGTATCGCCGTCGCTGATCAGTTCCGCCGCTTTTTCCGCGATCTTGGTTTTTTCTTCATAATGCCAGGCAAGCCGGCTGTTGATATCATCCTCGCTGCTGAGCTGCGCAAAGCCATGCACGCGCTTGATCATGTGCATTTTTTCCAGCTGGTCCAGATCCTTGCGGATCGTGACCTGCGAGACCCCCAGCAAGGCGGACAGTTCGGTCACTTCGATTCTTCTGCGGTCAACCAGCAGACTCAGGATTTCTTTTTCTCTTTGTTTTTTCATATGATCTCCGGTTTCATTTTAAGCGGAATAACTTACAAATGAAAGTTAAAAGAAAGCTTCCACGCCATTCTCAATGAAGGTCTGCCGGTAGTCTTCCAGATCTTCACGGTGATAGGCAGTGACGTCTTTATAGGCATATTCACGTCCGAGCTGCTCATATTTGTTTTCGCCGAACTGATGGAAGGGCAGCAGCTGGCACTTTGCGCCGCCTGCCTCTTTAATAACACAGGCAAGATTCTTTGCGTCATTGACGGAATCGTTGAATCCTGGAATGACGGGAATTCTGGGCAGGACATCCTTTCCTTTTTCAATGGCGTATTTCAGATTGGAAAGAATCAGCTTATTGGGAACTGCGGTTCCTTCGCTGTGTTTCTGTGAGTCCCAGTGTTTGACGTCAAAGAGAATGGTGTCGAGATTTTCAATGACTTCAGCGAAGACTTCCTGCCTGGCAAAGCCGGTGGTTTCACAGCAGGTATTCAAACCATTATCCTTCGCAGACTTCAGCAGAGCTGCCGCGAATTCAGGCTGCGCCAGCATCTCGCCGCCGGAAAGGGTGATTCCGCCGCCGCTTTCCTCATAGAAAGGCAGGTCCTGCATCACAACATCCATGACTTCTCTGACTGTTTTCAGTTCACCTTCATTTTTCAAGGCCTTTCCCGGACATTCATGGAAGCACTTCCCGCAGCCGTCGCACTTTGAAGAATCAACGGTGATCTTTCCTTCTTTCAGGCTGACAGCCTGATGAGGGCAGACTTCCAGGCAATGATGGCAGCCAACGCATTTCTTTTCATCCCACATAATTTCAGCTCTGACCAGCTGGCTTTCCGGATTGGCGCACCAGCGGCAGCGCAGGGGACATCCTTTTAAGAAGACGACAGTGCGGATCCCCGGACCGTCGTTGACGGAGAATTTCTGAATGTTGAATACAATACCGCTTTCCTTTGACATACTCACCACCTCACATCCATAGAATACGTGCGTTCCGGCTGCTTGTCAATCCAAAAACTTACGAATGAAACCAAAAAAGATTACAAAAATAATCTTTTGGTGTTGACAATCCGCTGGACATTCATTATATTGTAGTTGCAACGAAACAAAAACAACTTACGAACGAAAGGGAAAGACAGTATGGAGAACAGGGAACACTTTGGATCACTGACAGAAAGAATGCAGGCATTCCGTGAGGAAGTCCTCGATGAAAAGCCTTATGTTGACGCGGAAAGAGCCGTTCTGGTGACGGAAGCTTACGAAGAAAACAAAAACCAGCCGCGGGTCATGATGAGAGCGCTGATGCTCAAAAAGATCCTCGAAAACATGTCCGTCTATATTGAAGATAAAACACTGCTTGCCGGCAACCAGGCGACCAAGAACAGAAACGCGCCGGTCTTCCCGGAATACACACTGAAGTTTGTCATCGACGAACTCGATCTTTTTGAAAAAAGAGACGGCGATGTCTTCTACATCACAGAAGAGACAAAACAGCAGCTCAGATCCATCGCTCCTTTCTGGGAGAACAACAACCTCAGAGCCAGGGGCGAGGCGCTGCTGCCGGATGAAGTTTCCGTCTTCATGGAAACAGGCGTCTTCGGAATGGAAGGCAAACTCAACGCCGGCGACGCTCACCTGGCAGTCAATTATGAGAAGGTTCTCAAAGAAGGCCTGAAGGGATATGAAACCAGGACAAGAGCTCTTAAGGAAGGTCTTGATCTGGCGGATCCGGAATCGATCGACAAATATGTTTTCTATAAGGCTGTCCTGACTGTGATTGACGCGGTCCACACATTCGCGAAAAGATACAGCGTTCTGGCAGCTGAACTGGCGGAAAAGGAAAGCGATCCTTCCAGAAAGGCTGAACTGGAAGAAATGAGCAGAATCTGCGCAAGAGTTCCTTACGAACCGGCCGCTTCCTTCAGAGAAGCCGTGCAGTCCGTCTGGTTCATCCAGCTGATCCTGCAGATCGAATCCAACGGCCACTCACTGAGCTATGGCAGATTCGACCAGTACATGTATCCGTATTTCATCAATGATCTTAAGAGCGAAAGGATCACAAAGGCGGAAGCGCTTGAGCTTCTCACATGCCTCTGGATCAAGACACTCACGATCAATAAAGTCAGAAGCCAGGCGCATACACTGAGCTCCGCCGGCTCTCCGATGTACCAGAATGTCACCATCGGCGGCCAGACAACAGACAAAAAAGACGCGGTCAACGAACTCAGCTTCCTGGTTCTCCAGTCCGTCGCCCAGACCAGACTGACCCAGCCGAACCTGACCGTCAGATACCACGCAAATCTGAACAAACAGTTCTTCGACGAATGCATTGAAGTTATGAAACTCGGCTTCGGCATGCCGGCTCTCAACAATGATGAAATCATCATTCCTTCCTTCATTAACTGGGGCGTCAAGGAAGAAGACGCGTACAACTACAGCGCGATCGGCTGCGTGGAAACAGCTGTTCCGGGCAAGTGGGGCTACCGCTGCACCGGTATGTCCTATGTCAATTTCCCGAGACTTCTGTTATGCGCCATGAACAACGGCGTTGACCTGACTTCCGGAAAGAGATTCACAAAGGGCTATGGTTATTTCACCGAATGGAAAGATTTCGACGAACTCATGGAAGTCTGGGACAAGACAGTCAGAGAGTTCACAAGATACAGCGTCATCGTCGAAAACGCGATCGACAAGGCAAGCGAAAGGGACGTCCCGGATATCCTGTGCTCGGCACTGACCGATGACTGCATCGGCAGGGGAAAGACAATCAAGGAAGGCGGCGCCGTCTATGACTTCATCTCCGGCCTGCAGGTCGGCATCGCCAACATGGCGGACTCCCTCGAGGCAATCAAGAAGCTTGTCTATACAGAAAAGAAGATCACTCCCGAACAGTTATGGAACGCCATCCTCGATGACTTCCAGAGTGAAGAGAATAAGAGAATCCAGGATATGCTCATCGACGCGCCGAAGTACGGCAACGACAATGATGAAGTTGACCAGCTTGTTGTAAAAGCCTATGACAGCTATCTGGATGAAATCAAAAAGTATCCCAACACAAGACACGCAAGAGGCCCGATCGGCGGCATTCGCTATGGTGGAACCTCATCCATTTCGGCCAACGTCGGCCAGGGCATGGGCACCATGGCAACGCCGGACGGCAGAAACGCCCGCGAACCTCTGGCGGAAGGCTGCTCCCCGGCTCATAACGCGGACAAGAACGGTCCGACCGCGGTCTTCAAATCCATCACAAAACTTCCCACTGACAAGATCACCGGCGGCGTGCTGCTGAACCAGAAGATGACGCCGCAGATGTTATCGACAGAAGAAAACAAGCAGAAGCTGGAGATGTTACTCAGGGCATTCTTCAACAGACTGCACGGCTACCATGTCCAGTACAACATCGTCTCCAGGGAAACCCTTCTGGACGCCCAGGCGCATCCGGAAAAGCACAAGGACCTGATTGTCAGAGTCGCCGGCTACAGCGCATTCTTCAATGTCCTTTCCAGAAAGACCCAGGACGACATAATCGGCAGAACAGAACAGTCACTTTAAAAAAAGAAAGAAGGAAAGAAAGATGAAACTGTTTATTGATGACGCAAATCTTGAAGCGATCAAAGAGATCAATGAGTATTACCCGGTTGACGGAGTCACCACCAATCCGTCCATTCTCGCCAAGGCAAAAAGGGATCCCCGTGAAACGCTGAAGGCAATCAGGGAAATCATCGGCGAAGACAAGATCATCTTTGCCCAGGCTGTTGATCTCACCTTTGAAGGCATGTTAAAGGACGCCCATATGATCGTTGAACTGCTCGGAAAGAACACTGTCGTCAAGCTGCCCTCGACACCGACCGGCTTCAAGGCCATGATGGCGTTAAAGAAGGAAGGCATCACAACCTGCGGCACTGTCGTCTATACGCCGATGCAGGCGTATCTTGCCGCAAAGGCAGGCGCATCCTATGTCGCTCCCTATGTCAACCGCATTGACAACATGGGCTATGACGGCGTCAGAGTCGTTCAGCAGATCCAGGATATTCTCGACAACAACGAGATGGACTGCGAAGTACTGGCCGCTTCCTTCAAAAACAGCCAGCAGGTTCTCGAACTGGCCGAATACGGCGTGGGCAACGCCACATGCGCCGCGGACGTCATCAAAGGCTTCGTCAAAAACCTCGCGATTGACGGCGCCATCCAGGATTTCGTTGATGACTTCAAGGCACTCACAGGCAAAACATCCATGTCCGATCTTGATTGAAAAAAGAAAGAAGGAAAAATGACTAAAATTATCTGCTCCCCCGGAAGCTATATCCAGGGACCCGGTGAGCTGAAAAAGCTGGCAGGCTATTATTCCCAGCTTGGCTCAAAAGGCGCTTATCTGATCGTTGACGCATTCATTCTCAAAACATACAGAAATGAGATCATCTCCAGCTTTGAAGCGGAAAACATCCCGTATTCCATCAATGAATTCGGCGGCGAATGCTCTATGAGTGAGATTAAAAAACATGTCTCGCAGATGGCTGAATGCGACGCTGTGTTCGGTATCGGCGGCGGCAAGACACTTGACACTGCCAAAGATGTCGGCATTGCCTATGGAAACAGCCCCTGTGTCATCGTTCCGACGGCCGCTTCCACGGACGCTCCCTGCTCCAGACTCGCGGTTCTCTATACGGAGGATCACGCGTTTGATCAGTATATGCCGCTGCACCGGAATCCGGATATGGTCATCGTGGATACCGATATTATCGCCAAAGCGCCGGTAAGATTCCTGATGGCCGGTATCGGCGATGCCTTCGCGACATATTACGAGGCAGCCGCCTGCGAAAAGAAGAACGCCGTCACAATGACCGGCGGACGCTGCACAAAAGGCGGAATGGCCCTGGCGAAGCTGTGCCTTGATACACTCTATGAAGACGGTCTCAAAGCCAAAGCCGCGGCAGAAAGACAGGTCTGCACACAGGCTCTTGAAAATGTCGTGGAAGCCAATACATATCTTTCCGGCGTCGGTTTTGAATCCGGCGGACTGGCTGCGGCGCACGCCATCCATAACGGTCTGACCAACCTGGAAGAAACCCATAAGCTGCTCCATGGTGAAAAGGTTGCCTTCGGCGCCCTGACCCAGCTTGTTCTGGAAAACAGATCCATGGAAGAAATCGAAAAAGCGGTGAAGTTCCTCAAAGCATGCGATCTGCCTGTCACATTGGCAGACCTCAACCTGGCGGATGCGGATGACGCGAAGCTTATGATCGCGGCAGAGAGCGCCTGCGCCCTGGATGATACGATGGTCAATATGCCTTTTGAAGTCACCCCGACGGACATTCTCGCGGCTATGAAGGCAGCGGACCAGATCGCAAAGCAATTCTGAAAAAGAGAAAACAGACGGGTTCAGCCATCCGGCCGGCCCTCTGTTTTTAAATACGCAAATCAGGGAGAAAAACCATGAATATACTGACATTTGACATCGGCGGCACCTACATCAAATACGCTCTGATGAATGAAAAGAATGAATTCCTTGATAAGGGAAGAGTTCCCACTCCGCAGTCTTCACGGGAGGAACTGATTGACGCCCTGGCTGACGTTTACGCAAAGCATCGGGACATTGCCGGGATTGCCATCTCCATGCCCGGCATCATCGATACCCTCAACGGCTACTGTTCAATGGGCGGCGCCCTGACTTACAACAATGATTTCTATCTGCGCGACGCGCTTTATAAAAAATGTCCGGTTCCCATCGTGATGGAAAACGACGCCAAATGCGCGGCGATGGCGGAAGCGGTCTTCGGTTCGCTGAAAGATGTTGAGGATGGCTTTGTGCTGATCTTCGGCACAATGATCGGCGGCGGCTATGTCAACGGTCATAAGCTTGTGCGGGGGAAACATTTCTCTGCCGGCGAAGTCAGCTATATTACCGCGAGTCATGACGGCTGGCCGTATAAAGAAGAAGTTTTCGGAAACAGGTGCGGCACGCCCCGTTTATGCAGAATGTTTGCCGAAGTCAAAAATCTCGATCCTTCGCAGGTCAGCGGCGTTGTTGTCTTCGACGCCGTCAACGCCGGGGATCCTGAGGCAATTGAGGTTCTGAAGAAGTACTGCCATGAAATTGCCATTCAGATTTTCAACCTGCAGACAATCATTGATCCTGAGCGTTTCGCGATCGGCGGCGGAATCAGTGCCCAGCCGGTTTTCACGGAAACAATCCGCTCATGTCTGAAAGAGATGTATGAAAAATGTCCGTATTCTGTCCCCCATGCCGAAGTGGTGACATGCCGGTTCCAGAATGACGCCAATCTGGTCGGCGCCTTAAGCTGCTGGCTTAACAGCAATCCACAGAACTGACCTTTGCATACTTGCATTCCGTCCGGGAGGCATTTTCAATATAAAAAAACGAACAGGGCCACCCGTGAAAGGCCCTGTTCAGGGAAGGAAGACAAGTTTTAACGGGGCATGTATCCCATCGGGATGTCCAGCGCGTTTTTGAAACCGGGTTCTGCGTCAACGATGGAAGGAATCAGGTTGACCGAAGGCGCGGCGCTGGTCAGGAACGGATCCTCATCCGGAATGATGTTTTCCAGACGGATGGTGATGTCCGGTTCGCCCCTGACTTCGATGTACTTGTTCAGCGGAAGATCCTTAAGGATTTCCGTGGATGCTTTGTGGATGAAGTGGAAGCCGGTCACCTCTTTGCCGTCTTTCTTTGTGCACATGATGAATCTGTGGGCACCGACGGTTCCCGGGGTTACATGGGAATAGGGGGTTGTGACTTCCGCATCAGAGAGAATGGTTTCCTCCTCACAGCTGTATTCATCCCACTCAAGGCCTGCTCTTTCCGCCATTTCAATGACGGTCGGTCCATAGTAGGTGAACATGATGTTCTTGACGACAGCGAGTCTTTCCGGGGAGATTTCCTCAGGCTTTTTGCCATAGCCGAAGACGGCGATCCATGGCGCGGAGTTGACGGAGTCATCCTCGCCGCCATAGACGATTGCGGTGTCGATCTTTCTTGAGAACATGCAGGTGATGGAAGAGAAGTAAGGTGTGAAAAGTCCGGGGAAGATTCCCTGCTGCACATAAGTGGTGCCGTGCGCCTTGCCGGCTTCATCGATGCGCCTGAAGTATTCCGGCGCGTTTTTTTCTGAGAAGTAGACCGGCAGGGTGGAACTGCAGTTTTTGCCGTGTTCCAGGAATTTCACAATGTCATCGACATTGCCGCCGACGGATGTCGGGGAAGGCAGTTTGCCAGGGTCCCACTTTGTCGGGGGATAGTAAAGGACCATATCGGCTTCAATATTGAGCACTTCCTCTTCATTGTCAGAGACAATGACGCCTGCTTTCTGAAGTCCGAAGACTTCACCGGCGTCTTTTCCCACTTTGTCCGGGTTGACGTCAAAGGCGCCGACCAGCTGCAGTGATTTGCGGGCATTGATGATTTCCAGCGCCGACTTGCCGACGCTGCCAAGGCCCCAGATGATGATCTTGTATGTATCTTTCATGATCAGAATCCTCCGCTCACCATTAAGCTAGCATAGCGGTGTATAAGAAAATGGAACGGTTTCGCATTATCGTCACAAAAAGGAACTGAAATCCAATTCAGTTCCTTACTGGGATGATCTCGTGCGGATGTGGGCCATGACAAGGTCGCTGAGCTGCACCCGGAAAGGTTCATGGATCATGGAACAGATTTCTCTGGCCGCTTCTTCCGCTGTCATATTGATGAAGCTTCTTCCCCGGCACCACTCTTCAAGAATCTTGGAGCCGCCGGCGCAGAAATAGGCGATGTGGAAGTCCTCCGTGTCCGTTGCCTTGCGTCCCCAGGCGGCTTCCATGATCTCCTTGCCCATGGCGTAGGTGTAGCGGTAGATGAATTCACGGTAGGAGTTGTAGCCGCTGGTATTGAACATGGCATGCTGGTCGGGATGTTCCCTGGCCTGCCTTAACAGTGCCGCGAACAGATCCTCAAGACTCTGACAGTCCCTGGAGACAACCGCTTCGTCATACAGCATCTGGAACCTGGCTTCCATGACGGCGGCCTTATCGCAGAAATAGCGGTAGAAGGTCGTTTTGGAAACCTCCGCCCTCCGGATAATCATTTCCACCGTCACCTCCTCATAGCTGCGTTCCGCCACCAGGGCGGAAAAGGCGCTGATGATTCTGTTTCTTGTCCATTTGACCATAGCCTGCCTCCTTTTTCCAAACTATAGCATTAAACCTGAATTCCGCCAAAAAGCACGCACTGCCCTCAGACAGGAACGGGATGCCGGTTTTAAGGGAATTGCGGTATGATTAAAAAGTAAGAAAAGGAAACTGAAATGACAAACAGACAATTCGACTGCGTGTGCGCGGGCATCGCGACCTGGGATACTCTTTTTACGGGAGTGGACCGCGACCTGATGTCCATTGACGGCATTCTTGCCAAAGGCTACTACGCTTCTTCCGGCGGCGACGCCGTCAACGCTGCCGTCAGTATGGCAAGGCTCGGCATCCGGACCGCTGTGTGCGCTTCCCTCGGGAAGGACAGCGCGGCGGAGCTGGTGATCCATGAGCTGAAGGAGGCGGGTGCCGACACTTCGTACCTGCATCAGAGTTCTTCCGTTCATACCGCCGCTCCGGCCATTCTTGTCGATCCTGAAGGTGAGCGTCACATCATCCGGGTGCCGGATAACGGCAATCATTTCTTCACCCAGAATATGGTCAGCGATGAACTGCTGGAAAACTCCCGCCATCTTCATTTAGCCAGCGCCAATGTTCTGAAAAGACTGGACGGCAAACCGCTGGGCGTTCTTTTCGCAAGGGCTCATGAAAAGGGACTGACCACCTCAATGGACGCTTCCTATGACCGGGAAGGAAACTGGATGAAGAACATTGAGGACGCTTTGATAAACTGCGATATCTTCATTCCAAGCCTGCAGGAGGCTTCCATTTACGCCGGCAGTGAGGATCTGGATGAAATCTGTTCATTCTTCTCACGCTTCCCTTTGAAAATCTTCGGGATCAAGCTTGGGGAAAAGGGCGTTCTGGTGACGGATTTCAGAAACACATGGACAATGGGAACTCTATATAAAGAAAGACCCGTCGACACAACCGGGGCGGGGGACGCCTTCCTTGCCGGCTTTGTGAGCGCATGGCTCAAAGGCTATGACATTCCTTCCTGCGCAGCGCTTGGCTCAGCCCAGTCATACTCGGTTCTCGGCGCTGTGGGCGCCAACAGATCGGCCGGCACCTGGGATGACGCTTTGAAACTGCTGAACGAAAACGGAATTGAAATCCGTCTGAGATATCAACAATAAGAGGTCAATATGAAAGAACTTCTCCATCACATGTTAAAAAACATGGAGCTGACCATCGGCTATGGAAAGAATTACTTCACCATGAACCGCGGCAGCTTTCATTACAGAAAAATGGTCCAGTGGCGCCGTGACCTGATCAGAACAGGGTATAAACTCACCAAAGACGGATTCACCCTGACGTTTCTGGATGAAAAGGAAAACAGGGAATACATCATGGATATCCATGTCCATGATCACCGCTATGACGCTGAAATGCGCAGCTGTCCTGACAATGTCAACCGCTTCTGGGTCAGACTGCCATGCGGGGCTGACGAGCATTTCTATGGCTGCGGGGAAACCTATTCAAGATTTGATCTGAAAGGGGAAAAGGTCAGGATCTTCGTGGCTGAACACCAGAATACCCGCAGGATTTCACAAAAGATCATTAAAGACAGGATCGCCGGCACCGATCCGGAAAAGGATCTGCGCTTTTCCGCCTATGAATCCTACTATGCTCAGCCGACCTTCGTTTCTTCAAGAAAATATTATCTCCATGCCGACACAGTCCGCTACGCGGAGTTTGATTTCCGGAAGGAAAACAGGATCTCTTTGCGGCTGCAGGAAAAGCCGAAGTTCCACATGGAGTCGGGAAATTCATTTGCGGAAGTGTCGGAAAAGCTTTCCGCGCTTCTTGGCTCATACGGAAAACTGCCTGAATGGCTTTATGACGGCGTCATCCTGGCCATCCAGGAAGGATGCGAAGCGGTGGACAGAAGACTGCAGAAAGCACTGGACGCGGGCGTGAAAGTCAACGGCGTCTGGAGTCAGGACTGGTGCGGCTGCCGCAGGACCGGCTTTGGCTACCAGGTGATGTGGAACTGGCAGGCCGACGATGAGCTGTATCCCAATCTCAGGGAAAAAATCGCCGAATGGAAAGAAAAGGGCGTTCATTTCCTTGGCTACATCAATCCCTTCATGGCGATTGAAAAACCTTTATATAAATACGCCAGCGAACACGGATACTGCGTGAAGAATAAAAAAGGCGAGGATTATATGGTGACCATCACCACCTTCCCGGCGGCGATGATCGACTTCACCAATCCCGAAGCCTATGAATGGTATAAGAGCCTGATCAAAGAAAACATGATCGGCATCGGCATGTCCGGCTGGATGGCGGATTTCGGAGAATATCTGCCGGTTGATTCCGTACTTTATGACGGCGATCCCCAAGCGCTCCACAACCAGTGGCCTGCCATCTGGGCAAAGCTCAACCGGGAAGCGGTCGAAGAGTGCGGTGTGAAGGATGAGGTGTTCTTCTTCATGCGGGCCGGTTTTACCGGCAGCGTCAGAGACGCCGCATGCATGTGGACCGGCGACCAGCATGTTGACTGGACAAAGGACGACGGGCTTCCTTCCGTCATCCCTGCTTCGCTGTCCCTGGGCATGAGCGGACAGACAATTGTCCACTCCGACGCCGGAGGCTACACAACAGTCATGCAGATGGTGAGATCAAAGGAACTGCTCTTAAGGTGGGAGGAGATGAACGCGTTCTCGCCGCTCTTCCGTCTGCACGAAGGCAACCAGCCTTCCCGCAATGTGCAGTTCGATTCAGATGATGAACTGCTTGCCCATCTGGCAAAGATGTCCCGCATCCACGCCATCCTGAAGCCTTATCTCATCAAAACGGAAGCGGAGGCGCAAAGAGGCATTCCGATGATGCGGCCGCTGTTCTACCACTATGAAACCGAATGGCAGGACGACAAAGAATATCTGCTGGGCCGCGATCTGCTCATCGCGCCCATCCGCAAGGAGGGCAGAACCGACCGCCATGTCATCCTGCCGGGGGAGACATGGATTGAGGTGTCAATCGGGAAAGAATATGCCCCGGGCGATTATCTGATCGAAGCGCCGATCGGAAAAATACCGGTCTTTGTACGCAGAGACCATACAGTCATCAGTGAGGAAACGCTCACTGCGCTTAAGGAGGAACTCAGAAAATGAAAATCGGATTTATCGGGCTTGGCATCATGGGAAGCGCCATGTGCGCCAATATCATTCATAAGCACAATGATCAGGTTTATGTCTTTGACATGGATCCTTTGAAAATAAAGCAGCTGGCGGATGAAGGCGGCATTGCCTGCGCCTCCTGCAGAGAGACCGCTGAAAAAGCTGACCTGCTCATCACCATGGTTCCCAAAAGCGTTCATGTCAAAGCCGTGATGGAGGAAATCCTGCCGGTCCTGAATTCAACTGAAACATGGATCGACATGAGCACCATTGAGCCGGCCGCTTCAGTTGAAATCTCCCTGAAGGTGAAGGAAACCGGCGCTTCATTCCTTGACGCGCCCGTGGTCAAGTCAAGACCGGCGGCGGAAGCGGGGAAGCTCGGCATCTATGTCGGCGGATCTGAAGAAGACTTTGAAAGGGTGCTGCCGGTACTTTCATACATGGGCGAAAACATCATCCGTATGGGTGACAACGGCAAGGGTCTGGTCATGAAGATCTGCCACAACGCCCTGGTTTCCCAGATCCAGAACGGCGTCAATGAGACTTCTCTTCTCGCCGCGGCCAACGGCATTGATATCCTGACATTCGCTCAGGCGATCAGCTATGGCGGCGGTCAGAACTTCTATCTGGATTCCAAGAAGGAAGTTATCGCGAAAGAAGACTACACCACCGCTTTCTCAGTCGCCAACATGCACAAGGACGTCCATATCTGTCTCGATCTTGCCGAAGAGTCAGGCGTATACATGCCGGGCGAGGAGAACGCGGTCAGGGTTTATGATGAGGCAATGGAAAAAGGATACGGCAGTGAGGACTTCAGCGCTTCCATCAAGGCCGTAAAGGAAAGAAAGCCATGTTAAAAAGACTGAACGAAGTCAACGATGTGGAAATCAAGGATGTTCATGATCCCGCTTTTGCGTCCTATGGCAGAATCGTTACCGGCTTTGACTGTTCAGAGCTGGTTTCATACATGAAGAAAGAAACGTCCATTCCCGAAAACGGAAATGTGTACAAAGCCTCCGTGAAGGAACTGGAAGCTTTTGACGTAATAAAACAAATTGAAACGGTCTGCTATGGCGGCATGCCCATCCAGGCCGGTTACTGCAACGGCCGCAACACAACATACAACGGCTTTGAATACCACAAAGGCAGTGAGCTCAACCTTGCCGTGAATGATTTCATGCTGGTGCTGGCCCACACCCGGCAGATCAAGGACAATACCATCACGCCCCGGGATGCGCAGGTGTTTTGGGTTCCGGAAGGAACACTCATCGAAATGTACCAGACAACCCTCCACCTTTCGCCATGCCGCACCTGTGATGAGGGGTTCCGCTGTGTCGTGATTCTGCCGAAAGGCACCAACACGCCATTAAGCGCGGAAGAAAAACAGAAGAGGGATGAAAGCAAAGATCCCGAATCTGTTCTGCTGCTGCAGAAAAACAAGTGGGTTCTTGCCCATCCGGAAAGAAAGCCGCTCATTGATCAGGGCGCCCATCCCGGACTGCTCGGAGAAAACAAAGAGCTTCATTATTGAGGAATAAGAAAATGGAAAAGAAATTTCAGGCCGCTTACGTGCCCATCGGGGTCGGCACATTCCATATGCCTTCCGCCGATGACCAGTTTCAGAAATCGATCTCGATGCTGAGGGAGTTCTGTGAGGACATCATTGTTCCGGATGAAAAGATCCTGAGCGTTGAGGCGCTCAGCAGCTATCTTGACACTTTGAATCCGGATCTGATCATCCTGCAGAATCTGACCTTCGCCAATGCCGCCTACACAGCGGAAATCATGCACAGATTCCGCGATGTGCCGCTGCTTTTGTGGACATTGCGCGAACCTGTCATCGATGGCGGCAGGCTGCGCTTAAACGCTCTGACCGGCGCTTTCTCCGCCGCCAACACCATCCGTCAGTTCAAAGCGGAGCCGTTTGAGTTTGCCTACGGTTCACCTGAAGAAGAACAGGTCCGTGCCAAAGCATGTAAAATGATCCGCGCCGCGAAAGTGAAGTGTGAAATGAGATCGCTCAAAGCCGCCGCCATCGGCCACACGCCCCAGGGATTCGGCTTTGGCAGAGCGCTTGACAATGACCTTCTGGAAACCTTCGGCGTCCGCCAGGAAGCCATCGAGGCCCGTGAGCTGATTGACACCGCAAAATCCTATACCGATGAAGAATGCCGGGAATACCTTGAGGACGCCCTTTCTAAAACAGTCGGTCTGGATCAGACACCGGAAAGAAACCGTCTGGACTTCGCCAGATTGTATAAAGCCTATGACACCTGGGTGAAAAAGAACGGGATCGGCCTGATCGCCTCAAGATGCTGGCCGGACTTCTTCACTTCCTTCGGCACGCCTGTCTGCGCGGTTCTCGGAATGCTCAATGACATGGGCGTCGCGGCGGCCTGTGAAACTGACATGTATGGCGCGCTGTCCATGTGGATGGGAATTCAGCTCAGCGGCAAGCCCGCCTTCTTTGGCGATCCGGTTTCATTGAACGAAAAAGAAAACACCATCACATTCTGGCACTGCGGCACCGCCGCCTGCTCATTGGCAAGAAAGGACACCGGCGCAGTGATCGGCGAACACTGCAACCGTCATATCGGGCCGACGATGGAATTCGGATGTGAGGCAAGTGAGCACGCAGTCATTTTCCGCATCGGCCGCAATCCCGACGGGACTTTCCGTTTCTTCATTGCGGACGGCAAAGCGCTGGACAGACCGAAACAGTTCTTCGGCACCTCCACAGTCATAGAGACAAAAGGCTGCGCAGAAACAATCATTTCGCAGTCCGTTCTGGAAGGCTGGGAGCCTCATTACGCAGTGATCTTTGGCGACTGCGCGGATGAGCTGGAGATGCTGGCGCACATGTTCAGAGCGGAAGTCAGAAGATACTGAGTTCGGAAAAAACAGTTTAAACAGCAGGGAAATCCATGACCTTCTGCCGGATCTTCGGGCAGGAGGTTTTTCTTACGCGATGCCCGGCTTCCCTCCCAGTTCAAATAGAAATCCGTAAGGCTTCCCATGCAGTTCAGAAAGATCTGAATCCGGTGCTTTTGTCAGAACGGTCAATGCAACTGTAAAATAGGAAATGGAAAACAAATTAAGAGAACTGCAGCGGAGGATAAAATATGGAATTGCGGATCATGAGATATTTCCTGATGATCACAAAGACGGAAAATATCACAAAAGCAGCGGAAATGCTGCATATCACACAGCCGACGCTGAGCCGGCAGATCAGGGAACTGGAAGATGAACTGGGAGTGGTGCTTTTTGAGCGGGATACCAGAAAGCTCCGTCTGACTTCAGAAGGGATCCTGCTGAAGGAAAGAGCCCAGGAAATCATTGAACTGACAGATAAAACAGTTTCCGATCTGAAGACCAACCGGGAAACAGTGAGCGGAACAATCCGGATCACGACCGGCGTGATGCGCTCAACCGCTGTCCTCAGCAGAATGATGAGCGAATTCCGGAAACAGTACCCGGGCGTCCGTTTTGAGGTCCTGACATCAACTGCGGATACCAGCCGGTACCAGCTGGAAAGAGGCCTGATCGATTTCGGCGTCATGCTGGAGCCGGTCGATCTGTCCGGACTGAGTTTTATCCGGTTCGCTGAGCCGGAAGACTGGTGCGCAATGATGCGCGCGGATGATCCGCTTGCGGCAAATGAATCTGTAAGCCCGCAGGATCTGTATGACCGGGATCTTGTGCTTCCGCTGCGCGGGGCTGTGGCGGCGGAACTGTACAGCTGGCTTGGCAAGGATCCGGATGATCTGAATATCGCATACTACAACACACTGTCAGGAACAGCTGCACAGCTGGTATACGACGCGCACGCTGTATCACTGTCAGCCGCGGGATCTGTTCCGTTTCTGGACGGTACCAGAATGACATTGCGGCCGTTAAACCCGGAAGTCAGCACCAGAAGCGCCATCGTCTGGAAACAGACATCGGTGAAGACGGAAGCCGCAAACAGATTCATTCAGTTTATTTCATGCTTTGAAGGCATGGAAAATAGATAATTAATAAGTATTGGATATAAACGCGCCTTCCGGCTAAACTGTGAACAGCAGAAAAAGGGAGGCACACCTATGAAGGGCAAATATATCGTTATTATCGCAGCGTTATGCGGACTGATCGCTTCCGGCGTCGGTCTGATCACAAATATCGCCGGTCTGTTCTTTACACCGATCGCTGAGGAGCTCGGTCTGCTCAGAGGCGCCGTCAGTATGAACGTTACGATCGGCAACCTCTGCTTTGCGGCAGGCGGCATGATGTCACCGCGCGTGATGAAAGAAAAAAACATGAAGACGATGCTGATGGTGATGACGGCAGTGATCGCCGGCAGCACAGCTCTGCTTGCGGCATGCGGCAGCGTATTCATGATGTATATCCTGAACGGTCTGCGCGGTTTTGCGTCAGGAATTATCGGATTCGTCTTTGTCACGATTGTTATCAACCACTGGTTCTTCAAAAGCAACGCGCTTGTTACCAGTATTGCCATGGGCTTCAGCGGTCTTGCCGGCGCGGTGTTCTCTCCGGTGATGTCATCCGTGATCTCTTCTGCCGGCTGGAGAACAGCGTATATCGTCAGCGCGGTGCTTATGGTGGTTCTGAATCTGCCGGCGATCTTCTTCCTTCCCTCGATCGATCCGTATGTCAAAGGACAGAAGCCTTATGGGGAAAAGAGTGATTCGGGCAGAACAGTAAAGAAAACAGGGAAAGCCGCTCCCATCAACAAACCCCTTGTCGCGATGCTGTGCGTCTATGCTGTATGCGGCGCGGCCTCCACATCAATCACCCAGCATTTCCCGGGCGTTGCCGCAAACGCGGGACTGGACGCTGCAGTCGGCGCGGCGATGCTGTCGGTCTGCATGCTTGTCAATACCGGCGGAAAGATCGTATTGGGCGCGCTTGTTGATAAAATCGGCGCACGGCTTTCCATGAGCATTTATACAGTTCTGGTCTTCATTGGTGTCCTGATGATGCTGATTGTTCCCTCCGGAACCGTCATGCTTGTTTCCGCCGCATGTATCGGTCTTACATACGCGCTTGCGACTGTAGGCTCCGTCACACTGACCAAGGAAGTTTTCGGAATGGATAACTATGGCCGGACATATCCGACAATCAATATGTGCGGCACCATGTGCAGCGCGGCGTTCTCTTCCATTATCGGATTCATCTATGACGCAACCGGCGGCTATACGGTGACGCTGTCAGTCATTATGGCATTGATGGTTACGGCATTTGCCATCATTACCTTCGTTTTCACAAAAGCTGTAAAGAAATAATCTCCGGAAACAGCAGGGAAATTCATGACCTTCTGCCAAATATACAGGCAGGAGGTTTTTCTTATGCAATGTCCAAGATGTCTGAATACAGACAGAGAATACTTCTATAAAGGCACCCGGGGATGGTACTGCCGCCGCTGCATTTCCTTCGGCGCTGCCATGCTGGAGGAAAGCAGTGCCCCGGTTTCACTTTCGCCGGTCAGGGAAGGCAGTGAGGAGTACACGCTTCAATATCCGCTTACGGAGGCCCAGAAGAAGATTTCCGGTGAGTGCGCGCGTCTGATTGATGAGACGGACGTCCTTCTTTACTGTGTCTGCGGCGCGGGCAAGACGGAACTGGTTGTTTCCAGCATCGCCAAAATGCTGGGGAAAAGGAAGAAGGTCTGCTTCGCGATTCCGCGCAGACAGGTGGTTCTGGAACTGCGGGAGCGCCTGGCACAGTACTTTCCCAAAGCAAACGTCATCGCTGTATGCGGCGGGCATACACAGGTGACGGACGGGGATCTGATCATCTGCACAACCCACCAGCTTTACCGCTATTACCGGGCTTTTGATTTACTGATTCTCGATGCGTATGGAATAATAGGACTAAATTCAAAAGGCTCGGCAAATAAAGGGTTTTTGAAGCTTAGTCCTATTTTGTTTAGCCCACAAATGAGACTAA
>CACYNH010000006.1 GCA_902775735.1 uncultured Erysipelotrichaceae bacterium | reverse complement strand
CTTAGAGCTTTTCCTTTCTAACCGCAGGGACATTATAAAGAGCAGCTCAGGGACAATCAACCCGAGCTGCTCAATGTCAATATTTTAGAGCTGTAACAACTAGTCTTCACATCTCAATAATTAATATTGGAGCTGATTATAAACACTACAATGCTGCAAATCATAAATATTGTGAATCTTCCGAACAAAAGAAAATACATTCATTTACCAGATAACCATGTGAGAATCATATCCGGGACCAGTAACTACCCCCGAATGAATCCGGAAGTTAAAGCAGCCACTATTTCTTGTACTTGTAAGAATTTTTCGCTTTCCAGCGTTATATGTCGTTATCTCCTGATTCTATGCGTGAATGTGCTCTTGATTTTACAATGGCGCCATTTTGATGCTTTCCCGATTATAGTTCAAGTGTACACACAGACTTTCTCTCATTTAGTTGCCGCAGTAAAAAACGGAAGCGCGTGCTTCCGTTTCATATTGGATTAAAGTACACCGAGACGCTTTAACATCACGTCCCTGGCGCTGTTTTCGATTGTGTCATCAAGCGGCGCAAGCTCGACATGGCCATAGCGTTTTTTAAGCGCGCGCTGGATGATCTTGTCTGCGATCTTCGGATTTTTGGGAAGTAAGGGGCCGTGCATGTAAGTGGCGACGACCTGATCGTTCATAAATCCTTCAAAACCGCTTTTGTACATGTTGCCATGGCCTGAGAGCACTTTGCCGAAGGGTGTAACGACATCCTTTGTCTGGCCGCCATGGTTTTCGAAACCTACCGCCTTGAATGTTTCCCCGTCCATGGTGGTTTCCAGGGCGATATTGCCGATGCAGCGGTGGTCGCGGTCGGAAGCTTCGGTGTAATAGTCGAAGAAGCCGAGGCCGTCGATGACATTGCCGTCCTGGTCTTTGTAATACTTTCCGAACAGCTGGTAGCCGCCGCAGATCAGAAGGAAGGCTGTGTTTTCCTTCATTGCCTGCTCAATGTTTCCCCTTCTGTCGAGCAGGTCCTGGTAGATCAGTCCCTGTTCGTTATCGGCGCCTCCGCCCATAAAGAAGAGATCATAATCACGGATATCTTTTTCCTCGCCGATCGTGCAGGTATCGACAGTCACGTCGATGCCTCTTTTTTCGGCTCTGATTCTGAGAACCTGGGTGTTTCCCTTGTCGCCATAGAGGTCCATCAGATCATGGTACATCCAGAGAATCTTAAGCTCCATGGACTGACTCCTTTCTCAGAATGGCCCTGGTTGAATGCAGGGCTGTGTAGGTGGCCATGATGTGGCTGTCAAGGTTCTGCTCCTTTAACCACTTCACGGCTTCGTGGGCGTCCTCAATAACGATGATGCGGTCTTCCAGGCCTTCGTACTTGAGTCTGAGCGCCATGTCATAGGCTCTTAAGCCGGAGCAGACGATGGTCTTGATTTCCGGAACATTGAGCCTTTCGAAATGGGCGTCCCAGATCCATGAGACGTCATGGCCGTCCTGGTCATTGTCATTGAGCAGGATGCACAGGTTCTTGTCGCCGGGCTGGGAGGTAATGAATTTCATCGTCTCGTTGGAGCCGGTGGGATTTTTGATCAGGTTGATGACGCAGGGCTTGCCGAGGTTGAAGATTTCGTTTCTTCCCTCTTTGAGCACAAGGCTCTTGAATGTCTCATTGGCGTTGTCGGGATTGAGGCCGAGCACCTTCATCACACATAGGACAGCGGCGCAGTTATAGACCGCGTAGATGGTATTGAGGAAGGAATGATATGTCTTTCCCTCCACGGTGAAGGTCTGGTTCTGATAGTCAATGGAATCAACCAGAATATCCGGTTTGATGTTTCCGAAGCCGCACTCGCATGTGAAGCGGCCGATATGGGAATACTGGTAGTAATCATAGACAAGGCGTCTGCCGCAGTGCGGGCAGAACTTGCCTTCGGAAGCCTCGTCGGTGATTTCTCTTGATTCCTTCTGTCTTGCGACACAGAAGTAATGGATTCTCGCCTTTTTTGCTGTATCGGCAATGCGGCAGACATTCGGATCATCGCCGTTGAGCACCAGGTCTCCTTCGAAATCTTCGGTGACTTCCTGGATCTTGCGGATGATCGTTTCCATTTCACCTGCCCGGTCCAGCTGGTCGCGGAAGAAGTTGTTGACGACCATGACATTTGGCTTGAGGTTTCTGAACTGTCTGTAGACAGTCAGTTCATCGACTTCCACCACTGCCGCGTCGGCCTGGATTTTAAAGGAGGAATCGGCGTTGGCCGCAAGCAGTGAGGCGATGCCGACGTTAAGGTTGTCGCCGCGGTGGTTGTTGATGGTTTTAAGGCCCGCTTCACGCAGCGCTCCGGCGATAAGGTTCTGCGTTGTCGTCTTGCCGTTGGTGCCGGTGACCAGCACAACGGTTTCCGGCATCCGGAACTTTTCAATAAACTGCGGGTCCAGCTTTAAGGCAATGGTGCCGGGCAGCGAACCGCCATGTCCGCTTTTTGCGAGTACCGACTGGATTGTCTGGACGAATTTGAGTCTGAGATCCATGGCTTACTTTCCTTTCGGCCGGTAGAACTGGCGGTTGTCCAGAGCGAAGAGCTTGGAGGTGAAAGCGCCGGGCTTGGTGGCTTCAAGCGCTGTTTTAAGGGTATTCATTCTGGCGTCGAGGTTGTCGATGAGGCAGAGCACCTCTGCTTCCTGCAGCATCGGCAGAACCGGTGAGCCGTATTCATAATGGCCATGGTGGGAAAGGATCATGTGGTGCAGAAGAATCTCCTCCTCGCATCCGGCCAGTCCGAGCCTTTCGACGACTTCAGTGAGCCAGCCGTTGGCAAGGGAGATGTGACCTTCCAGCTTTCCTTCCAGCGTGTATTCGGTGGTGACCGGACCGCTCATTTCAGCTGTCTTGCCGGTATCGTGAAGAAGCGCGGCAGAGATCAAAAGATCATGGTCAAGCTGGGGATAATGTTCGCAGATGGTCTCGCATAACTGGGCCATGGAGAGCGAATGTTCGGAAAGTCCGCCCAGATAGCTGTGATGGATTCTCGAAGCGGCCGGATAAGTCATATAGCGCTCACCGGTTTTTTCCAGCATCGCGATCACGATCTGATGGTAGACGGGATTTTTGATTGAGTCGATGAGACGGTCAAGCTCCTTTTTTCTTTCGTCTTCGCTGTAACCGGAGGAGATTACGAATTCATCCAGTGAAACTTCGCTTTCATCGCACGGTCTGACGCGGTTGATTCTTAACTGCAGGTTTCCGTTGTAGAGAAGAACCTCAAAGGTGAAGACGGCGAGCCTGCCGACTTTGATGGTTTCGGTGTCTTCCGGTTTGACGTCCCAGAATTTGCCGTCGATGGTGCCGGAGCTGTCCTGCAGAATCACGGAGAGATAAGGAGCACCTTTATTGGTTGTGCCGTTGCGGCAGTCCTTTACCAGCAGCGGCAGCTCAAGTCTGTCCTTTTCCGCGAAATCTTTAATCTTCTTCATCTTCAAACCACTCCATTCCATCCAGAATCCTGACGACGTCGCTGCTGCTGTACCCCTGCTGCATGCAGCTCTTGTACACACGCGCCTTCAGTTCGATGCCGCTGTATTTGCGGCTGTATTTTCTCTTTGCTTTTTCAATTGTGTGGGCCAGGTTGTCGCTCTCCCTGGAGACGATGCCGCTGAGATCAAGCTTTGAAATCACGGTATTGGCCATATCCACGGAGAAGCCATGCTGGACCAGCTTGGTGCGGATCACGTCCATGGTCCGTCTTCCTGAGCTGTTTTTCTTTGATTTAAGGACCTTTTCAGCCAGAATGCGGGCGTTGTCCTCTTCATCGGAATAACGGCTCAGAACGGTTCTGACGGCTTCTTCTGAGATTCCCTTGTTCATGAGTTCATGGACAATCTTCTCTTCGCCGTTTAATGCGCTCTTCATCCGCAGCACTTCAGCTTCCGCGTAAGCCGCGTCGTTGAGATAGCCGTTATCGCATAAGCGGTCGACGATGGCATTGATCTGCGCCTCATCGCACTTTGTGTTGAAACGCAGCCATTCGCCGATTTCCTTCACGCTGCGGTCGCGGACCGCCAGTTTGTTGAGACAGCGCTGGTAGGCTTTGTTTTCGACTTCGTTCTTCTGCAGTATTTCAACCGTTGAAGCCGATACATTGCGGCCTTTTTTCAGGCCGTATTCATAGAAGTCATCCAGGGAAACATCAAGAACCAGTTCCTTTTCCAGTCCTCTTTTCAGGGTGATTTCAATCGTGTTGGCCTTTGCCCTGGCTTTTGTCAGCAGATAGGTGTCCTCATATTCCTCCACAACCCGGTTGTAGACGCCCATGAGCTGATTGTAGAAGACTTCAGAGCTGTAGGGAGAAGCCTGCTTCACGCAGTCCTCCGAAATCTTTTCCATCTGTTCTTCAGACACTTCACAGAACTTCTTCAGCGCTTCCGCCAGTGTTTTCTCATCGTCAAAATACCAGCCGGTCTTTCCTTCTATGAGAAGGTCTTTGAGCACTTCATCGCGCCTTGCGAATAACGGCAGACCGCTGGCTAAAGCCTCAATGAAGGTCATGCCCTGTGTTTCGGAAAGGGACGCGGAAATAAAGGCGTCGGCGCTGCGGTAGTAATCCGGCACCTTTGTGTTTTCGATCGGACCGGCAAAACCGACACAATCGGAAAGCCCGAGCGAGCGGGCGTGTTCTTTGAGTCTTTCAAGATCAGGTCCGCCTCCGACGATGAGCAGCTTCACACCGGTTCCCTGCTCTTTGGCTTTCGCAAAGCCGCTGATCACAAGGTCAAGCGCCTTTTCCTCGGCGATGCGGCCGACGTAGATGACCAGTCTGTCATTTTCGGCGATATTGAATTCAGAGCGGATCTTTTCTGTTGTTTCAGGGTCCTGCAGACCCGGTGAAAACCGGTCCAGCTGAAGACCGGTCGGGATCACGTTGATCTTTTTGTAGATCTGATAGCTTAAAAGGGATTCCTTTGTTTTCTCACTCGGCACAATGACCTCCATTGACGCGTCCGCGTACAGCTTTGTGACATCTGCCACCCTCTCCTTCATTTCAGCGTCAAGTCTTTCGGAATGGATGAAGTTGACATAATGCGTATAATCCTCATACGTGGTGTGATAGGTCATGACCAGCGGAATATGGAATTCCCTTGCGCACTTTCTTGCGAAGATGCCGATCCCGAATTCAGTCTGGGCGTGGATCAGATCAAGATGAAGTTTCCGGATCTCCTCCAGCGCGAATGGGTGGATGAAGGATGACATCTGGTAGCCATAGAGGAATTTCAGTTCGATGCCGGCCAGTCTGAGCACCCTGCCGTCCTCATCCCAGACGGCTTTGAAGATGCCGGTTCTGGTGGTGATGACGTAGACCTCATGGCCGTGTCTGAGCATTTCGCTGAAGACGATGTATGTACTGTTGGCAACGCCGTTGATTTCAGGCGGGAATGTATCTGAAAATAATCCGATTCTCATAGGGATTCAAGTTCCTCCTGCAATGCCTCCTGCGCGTAGGAACGCGGCAGTTCGGCTGTCGTGCTGAGCGGGATATCCTTCTGCATTTTGCCGTACATGAAGACGAAGGAACCGATCAGAAGAGTCTGGTAGAACGTGACCAGGCGCCACATAATCATAATCGAAGCGGCGTCCGCGCGCGAGAAGATTGTTGAAAACATGAGAATAAATGTCGCCTCGGTGCCTCCGGAACTGCCCGGCATCGGCAGGAAGGCGTTGATCATCGAAACATAGCTGGAAAGCGCGATGATATCGAGCAGCTGATTTGCATGGACCTCTATGTTCAGAGCTTTGGCGCAAAGGAACGGAATGCTGTAGTAGATGAGCAGCCGCAGCAGATCGCCGAAGGCAAGCTTGAGGATCATGTCCTTATGGTTTTTCAGGACGACGATTTCCTTGGAGAATTCATAAAGCGCTTTATCAAGATCGGCCAGGGCCTTGTTGATGTCCTTGACGATATGCAGCTTATGGGCAATCCGGATGCCTTTTGTCGTTAACCACGTGTAGAAGCGCGGGGAATTGGCCAAAAGATAAAGGAAGAAGATAATTCCGGCGCTGACCGCAAAGCCGGCAATGACCAGCAGGAAGAATTTCGAGAAGTTCGAATAGAAGTAATTGAACCTCAGCAGTAACAGCGCTAAGACAAACAGCGTCATCGTTGTCTGATAGACAATGAAGTCCAGCCAGAGAATGCCGACTGAACTTGAAACCGAGATGCCCTGCTTTCTGAAGATATAGCCCTGGGCCACCTGGCCGCCGGAAGCGCCCGGTGTGATGTTGCAGAAAAGACCTGCCGTATAGGCGTTGATAAAGCCCTGTTTGAGAGTGTAGTGGGGATAGGTCTGGTTGCACTCAAGCTTGAGCGTCCAGCCTAAAAGAACGCGCTCAAAAACCATCAGCGCGACAATGCCGAGGGTCATCGGCACACTGACGTTTTTAAGGATCGCGAATACCTGGTCCCCGTCCTTGCGCAGCGTCAGCCACATGACCAGACCTGCCAGTGAGAAGATCAGAATAATATTGAAAGCTGTACTGGAAAACAGCCTCTTTAACTTGTTCCACATACACCTTGATTATAGCAACGAATCAGACTCTTCTCAATCTTTCAGACATTTCTGAAAAAGGATATAAGAGAACCTTAGGATGTTTCAAAAGAAGCTTATATGTTTCTTGCGGATTCCTTAAGACGTCTTCCTTTATTCCGCCATTATGCTAAAATAAACAGGCGCAACCGTTACGGCCGTTTTATTTTGCGGCTTTTGAACGGTGCGGAAACTAAAGAGGTTTTTTATGAAAGTACTTCTCTACTTCGAAGATGAGCAGCTGATCCGCAAGTCCGGCGTCGGGCGCGCATTTGAGCACCAGAAGCGGGCACTGGCATCAGCCGGCATTGAATATACAACCGACCCGAGGGCGACCGATTATGATATCCTGCATATCAATACATACGGCGTCAACAGCGGCTTCGTTGTCCGCAACGCCAGAAAACTCGGCAAGCCGGTGATCTATCATGCCCACTCCACCAAAGAAGATTTCATGAACAGCTTCAAACTGTCCAACCTGCTGGCGCCGTTTGTCAAATACAGACTTGTCAGTTTATACAGTTCCGCCGATGTCCTGATCACCCCCACCCCCTATTCCAAAAGGCTTCTGGAAAGCTATGGGCTGAAGCTGCCGATCTATGCCGTTTCCAACGGAATTGATCTGGACGCGTATGAGGTGAAGGAAGAAAACAGCGCGGCGTTCCGCGAATACTTCGGTTTAAGCAAAGACGACAAAGTCGTGATCGGCGTCGGTCTTCTGTTTGAGCGCAAAGGTCTTCTGGATTTCCTGGAAGTCGCGAAAAACATGCCGGACGTGAAGTTCATCTGGTTCGGCGATATCTCAAGATTATTACTGCCCGGAAAAATCCTAAGGGCAATCGATAACTGCAGCGACAATGTCATTTTCCCCGGCTACGTGACCGGGAAACTCATGAAAGGCGCCTATTCAGGCGCGGACGCCTTCTTCTTCCCCTCCTATGAGGAGAATGAGGGAATTGTCGTTCTTGAAGCCTTAGCCTCCAGACAGACAGCGGTGCTTCGTGACATCGGTGCCTATGACGCCTGGGCGGTGCATGGGAAAAACTGCTATCTGGGCCATAATGTCAAAGAGTTTGAGACAATGCTGAGAAGCGTGCTTGACGGCTCACTGCCCCGCACCGGCGAAGAAGCCTACAAAGTCGCTGAAGAGCGTTCCATCGACCAGGTCGGCAGACAGTTAAGAGCTGTTTACAAATCACTGATCAAATAAAGCAGACGCCGTTCTGCTTTTTTCATTTCTCTCCATTGTCACGTGATGACAGGGAAGCTGATCAGTTTCAGGAAAGAATATTGATCACTCCGGTGACAGGAATCACCGCCGCAATCAGCAGCAGCGACAGAAAGAATGTCTTTTCTTTTTCACTGAACCGGAATGACAGTCCGCTGTTAATCCCATGTCCTGACGGCATCTGTTGAACGGAAGCTGTATGATTCACAAAGAACCGCTTCAGTTTTTCAAACATAAGATCACCTTTTCCCGCCTGCCGGCTGCAGTTTTCCAACAGCGCCGGGCAATAGAAGGATCCGGCGGTGCTGACGCATTTTTAATCACAGGATCCCGGTTTTTAAGATATAGTATTTCAAAGTATGTCATATACCATGGTCAACAGAGGGAAAACAGATGAAGATGAAAAAAATGATTCCGGCTCTGATTGCCGCAATTGCCCTTGCGGGCTGTGCTTCAAAACCGGCGCCGCCTGAAGAAACACCGCGGAAACAGCAGTGCCGGCGGAAACGGGAACCGGTGAAGATGAAGAGATTTCAATTGACGCGGGCGACCACACCATTCACGGCACTTACACAACCCCTGAAGGCGAATATGAGAGCGCGGTCATTCTTCTGCACGGCTATGGCGCTGACCGGCAGGTCGGCGGAATGTTCAGGGATTTCGCTGAAGTCCTCAAAGATGAATGCAATATGGCTTCCTTCCGCTTCGATATGCAGGCGGTTCATCAGATCGCCGATGACGGCTTTACGCAGTATACGCTTAAGGAAGGATCATACGACACAACAAAGTCTCTGGAGTGGCTGAAAGAGACGCATCCCGGGATAAAGCATTTCTATATCCTTGGCCATTCAATGGGCGGCACGATCGACATCATCAACGAAGCGGAAAACGCCGGGATGTATGACGCCGTGATTGCCTGGGCAGGCGCTTCCGGCTTAAATGTTCTCTATACACCTGAGCAGCTTGCACAGGCCAGGGAAGACGGCTATTACAGAGTGGAGCTGAGCTGGAAGGACTATCCGATTTATCTGCCTGTGGAATGGTTTGAGGAAGTGAAAAGCCTTGACCTTCCTGCTGTTTCTGTCAGAGGAAAAGCTCCCCTTCTTGCGGTCAACGGAAAACTGGACGACACGGTTCCTTACGAAACAGGAGAACAGCTCGTCAAAGTCAGAAGCGATGAGCGCTCGGTATGCATTATTTATGATGAAGCGGACCATATGTTCCGCGATACCAGACCAGCGCTCTACAGAGATACGGCAGAGTATCTGAAGTCTCTTGAAGAAGATCACCAACAGTAATTCATAATCCCCGAAAAAAAAGACCATGCGCATGAGCATGGCCTTTCTTTTGGTTTAAATGGATGGATTACTTATCCTGGAGGCTGGCCTTCTGGATGAGCTTGCTGTAACGTCTCTGAGCGTCGCTGAGTGTCTTGGCGAAGGCTGCTTCAGCAGCTTCCTGACCTCTGAGCTTCGGCAGGTTGAAGTAACGTGCTTCATTCATCAGGAAGTCATGGAACTTGTCCCACTTCGGCTCCTTGGAGTCGATCTGCAGCGGCTTCTCAAGTCTCGGGTCGTAACGGTACAGTGTGACATAACCGCATTCGACAGCGTTCTTCTGGATGACCGGAGCCTTGACCAGACCGCCCTTGATACCCTGCTCTGCGCAAGGGCAGTAAGCGATGATGATGGAAGGACCGTTGTAGGATTCAGCTTCCTTGAACGCCTTGATTGTCTGCAGCTGGTTAGCGCCCATGGAGATGGATGCCACGTAAGCTGTGCCGTATTCCATAACGATCTGGCCGAGGTCCTTCTTGGCGAGTGCTTTACCGCCGGCAGCGAACTTCGCGATGGAAGCTGCCTGTGAGGACTTGGAGGACTGACCGCCTGTGTTGGAGTAAACTTCTGTGTCGAGAACCAGAACGTTGACGTTCAGGTTGTTTGCCATGACATGATCAAGTCCACCATAGCCGATATCATAAGCCCAGCCGTCGCCGCCGACGATCCATACGGATTTGCCGACGAGGTCTCTTTCCATGTCGAGGAGTTCCTTGACTGCTTCATTAGCGGATGCCTTGACGCCGTCAACGATCTTGTCCTTGAGAGCTCTGTGCTGGTCTCTGTCTTCACCGGAAGCGATGTAAGCTTCGAAGACTTCCTTGAGTTCAGGTTCAACCTTGTCGAGGTTTTCTTCCATGATTCTCAGGATACGGGCAGTCTTTGTAGCCTGGGAGACAGCCATACCGAAACCGAATTCAGCGTTGTCTTCGAACAGGGAGTTAGCCCATGCGACACCATTGCCGTCCTTATCAACAACGAACGGTGTGGAAGGTGTGGAGGAGCAGTAGATCATGGAGCAGCCGGTAGCGTTGGCAACCATCATGTCTTTACCGAAGAGCTGTGTAGCCAGTCTGTAGTAAGGAGCTTCGCCGCAGCCAGGGCAGCAGCCGGAAACTTCGAAGTAAGGCATCATGAGGGAGATACCCTGTACGGAGTTCGGGTTCATGACATACTGTGTCTTGTATTCTGTTTCCTTGTAGAGGTAGTCAGCCAGAGGTTCCTGACCCTGCTGTGTGTCAACATCAGCAGCGGAGAGAGCCTTGACCGGGCACGCTGTAAGGCAGACGCCGCAGCCTACGCAGTTTGCCGGGGAGAGCTGGATTCTGTAAACCAGACCAGCGTCCTTGGCTCCCTTGTAGACAGCTGTCGGTTCCTTGGTTGTGAACTCGACATTGTTTTCCTTGGCGATCTCTTCAGCCTTGGCAACTTCGTCAGCATTCAGCAGGAACGGACGGATTGTTGCGTGCGGGCACGCGAATGCGCACTGACCGCATTCGATACACTTCGCCGCATCCCATGAAGGAACCTGGGCAGCGATGTTTCTCTTCTCACGGAAAGAGACGTTTTCAGGAATGGAACCGTCGATGACTTCCGGCTTGAGGAAGGAGGAAACAGGCATCTGGTAGCCTTCGAGTGCGTTGATTCTCTGCAGGTTGTTGTCGAAGTATTCATCGCCTGTCTTGACGATCAGGGATGAGTCATAAGGCAGGTTGCTCCAGGCCGGATCAACCTCGATCTTGACGAGGCCTTCTTTACCCTTGTCGATGGCGTTGCAGTTGTTGTTGACAACGTCTTCACCCTTACGGGCATATGTGTGACGGGCGGAATCCTTCATCAGTTCAACGGATGTGTCATACGGCATGATCTGCTCGTTGAGCGCGAAGAACGCGGACTGCAGAATTGTGTTTGTATGACGGCCCATGTGTGTTTCCTGAGCCAGCTTTGTCGCGTTGATGATATAGAAGTTAGCCTTCTTGTCAGCCAGGGCAGCCAGCATTCTGTTCGGCAGTCTGTCTGCGATTTCCTCAGCCGGGATTGTTGTGTTCAGCAGGAATGTTCCGCCTTCCTTGAGGTCGCGGACCATGTCGAACTTGAAGCAGTAGGAATCCAGTGAGCAGGAAATGAAGTCAGCCTTGTCGATATAGTAAGGGCTGTGGATCGGGCTCTTGCCGAATCTCAGATGGGAGCGGGTAACGCCGCCGGCCTTTCTGGAGTCGTATGCGAAGTAAGCCTGGGAATAGAGATCTGTGTTGTTGCCGATGATCTTGACGGTGCTCTTGTTGGCGCCGACTGTACCGTCGGAACCGAGACCATAGAACAGGCAGCTTGTATAATCCGCGTCAACATGGATGTCAACCGGAGCGAGGGACAGATTTGTGACATCGTCTTCAATACCGATTGTGAATTCTTCTTTAGGATCGTCCTTCTTGAGTTCTTCATAAACAGCATTGATATGGGACGGGTTGGTGTCCTTGGAGGAGAGACCATAGCGGCCGCCTGTGATTGTCAGATCTGTGTGCTTTCTCAGTGCATAGCAGACATCGAGGAAGAGAGGTTCTCTTGCGCCCTGTTCCTTCGCACGGTCGAGAACAGCGATCTTCTTGACTGTTTCGGGCAGGACTGCTTCGAGATACTTCTGGGAGAACGGTCTGTAGAGATAAACCTTGATGAGACCGACCTTCTCGCCTCTCTTGACGAGAGTGTTGATGGTTTCTGTGATTGTGTCTGTGACAGAACCCATGGCGATGATGACTCTTTCCGCATCCGGTGCGCCGACATATACGAACGGCTTGTAGTCGCGTCCTGTATGTTCGCTGATTGCCTTGAAGTACTTGGCAGCGATGTCAGGAACTGCTTCGTAATGCTTGTTCTGTGCTTCAGCAGCCTGGAAGTAGATGTCGTCGTTCTGGGAGCCGCCTCTTGTGACTGCGTTTCCGTGCGGGTTGAGAGCGTGGGCGCGGAATGCTTCGAGCTTGTCCATCGGCAGCAGGCTCTTGAGGAAGTCATAGTCCATGACTTCGATCTTGTCCACTTCGTGGGATGTACGGAAACCGTCGAAGAAGTGCATGACAGGAACGGAACCGTCAATTGCGATCAGGTGTGCGGCGCCGGCCAGGTCCATACAGTCCTGAACGGAGTGGGAGCACATCATTACGATACCGGTCTGACGGCATGCGTAAACGTCCTGATGGTCGCCGAAGATACTCAGTGTGTGAGTAGCGAGTGAACGGGCTGCGACGTGGATAACGCCAGGCAGCATTTCGCCCTTCAGCTTGTAGAGATTGGGAATCATCAGCAGTAAGCCCTGGGAAGCTGTGAATGTAGCAGCCAGGGAGCCTGCCTGCAGCGCGCCGTGAATTGTACCGGCGGCGCCGCCTTCAGCCTGCATTTCAACAACCTTGACCTTGTCGCCGAATACGTTTGTTCTTCCGGCTGTCGCCCAGTCATCGGTGTGCTCTGCCATCGGTGAAGACGGTGTGATCGGATAGATACCGGCTACTTCCGTGAAAGCATACGCGGAATGGGCAGTTGCGGTATTGCCATCCATTGCATCGAAAACCTTTTTGTTTTCAGTAGTCATAAGTCCTCCTGTTTTAACCTTTTTTATTATACTCGCACTTGAAAAAAATTTACATAGAGGTCCCATTGAAAAACATGGAAAATAGCTACATGTTTCAACAACTTTCCGCAGAATGCAAATTAAAAGGACCCACATTGTGAGCCCTGTTCAGGAATGCTATTTCTGAAGATTCTTCATAACCTGCCGGATCTGTGCTTCGGAAGGTTTTCTGCCCATCTGCATGAACATTGCGCGGATCATCTTTTCGTTGATCGGCGGATTTTCCTTGAGCTGCTTCTCAAAGTACTTCTTTGTCACGAAGAATGTGACGACTGCGGCGACGACAGCGCCAGCCAGGAACCATAACAATGAGGCCCAGAATTCATTCATAATCAATCACCTGCCTGTCTTATACAAGGGGTATTTTACCCTGTTTCATATCCGTTCGCAATAAGAAAACTGCCCCGCAAACGGAGCAGTCATGAATTTAATAAAGGCCGAAGGGTTGATATGTTCCCTCTTATGTAGAGGTGGGTATTCTTGGTCATTCCTCAGGATTCCCGGCCGTACCGGGCGTTCACAACAGAAATCGCCAGTCAGAATTCCCTTATATCAAAATGTAGGAAAAATATGTGGTCCTCCGGCAAACACATTATATATCCGCCGGGAATATCAATAACAGTCTTGACAGTACAGAAATTACTCTTTATTATCTTCTGCCAGTTTAATGCCGAGGATGTCGAGCTGGGCCTGATCCACCACGTTTGGCGCTTCGCTCATCAGATCAAGCGAACTGTTGGTTGTCGGGAATGCGACGACATCTCTGATGTTGTCTGTTCCCGCCAATACCATGACCAGTCTTTCCAGTCCGATGCCGACGCCGCCATGAGGCGGTGTGCCGTAGCGGAAGGCGTCAAGGAAGAAGCCGAATCTTTCCTTCGCCTTTTCCATGGTGAGACCGATTGCCTCGAAGACCTTTTCCTGCAGGTCCTGATCATGGATACGGATCGAGCCGGAGAGCAGCTCGTAGCCGTTGAGCACAAGGTCATAGGCTCTTGAGGAAACATGTTCGGGATCGCTGAAGAGCTTGTCGAGATCTTCTTCTTTGATTGCGGTGAAAGGATGGTGGGCGGCGACCCATCTGTCCTCTTCCTCGCTGTATTCAAACATCGGGAAGTCGGTGACCCACAGGAACTTGTAGACGCCCTCTTCCACAAGGCCGAGTTCCTTCGCCAGTCTGACTCTTAAGGCGCCGAGGGCGGCGTTAGCGACTTTCATGGAGTCGGCGATGATGAAGACGATGTCGTTGTCCTTCATGTTCAGCTTTTCAATGACGGCCTGCTTTTCAGTCTCGGAAAGAGGCTTGGCGACGGAGCCGGCGAGAGCGCCGTTTTCCATCTTCAGCCATGCCAGAGCCTTTGCCTTGAAGCCGTGCTTGACGAAGTCCTGAAGCTTGTCGATGGTCTTTCTGCTGTACTTGTCGGCGCAGTTTTCAAAGTGCAGGGCACTGATGAGACCGCCGTTGTCGATCACGGAGCGGAAGACCTGGAATTCAGTGTTTTCAAACAGCGGAGTCAGATCCTGGATCTCGTTTCCGAAGCGCAGGTCAGGCTTGTCGGAGCCGAATCTTCTGATGCACTCAGCGTAAGGAATGCGGACGAAACGGTCTTCAAGATCATACCCGATGGTGTCTTTGAAGATGGCCTTCATCAGGTCTTCGACAACGCCGAAGATGGTGTCTTCATCGCCGAAGCTCATTTCGATATCGATCTGGGTGAATTCAGGCTGTCTGTCAGCTCTGAGGTCTTCGTCACGGAAACATCTTGCGATCTGGAAGTACTTTTCCATGCCGGCGATCATGAGCAGCTGCTTGTAGATCTGCGGCGACTGGGGAAGCGCCCAGAAACGGCCGTTGTAGATTCTGGAAGGAACAAGGTAGTCTCTTGCGCCCTCGGGCGTGCTTCTGGCCAGGATCGGGGTTTCGATTTCGACAAAGCCCTTTTCATCGAGAACCCTTCTCGCTGTCATGCACACTCTGTGTCTGAGCATCATGATCTTCTGAAGGGACGGCCTTCTTAAGTCGAGATAGCGGTACTTCAGTCTTGTGTCTTCGTTTGTGGCGGTGTCGTCGCTGATGTCGATCGGCGCTGTTTCGGCGCGGTTGACGATGGTGACTTCCTCAGCCAGGACTTCGATTTCGCCGGTCTCCAGCTTCGGATTCGCCTGGCCTCTTTCGGTGACGGTTCCCTTTACCTGCAGGATGTATTCATTGCGGACATCCTTCACCTTTTCCGCCATTGTCTCATCGAATGTGACCTGGACAATGCCGCTGCGGTCGCGCAGGTCGATAAAGACGAGCGAACCGAGATTTCTTCTTTTGGCGACCCAGCCGATCAGTGTGACTTTCTTTCCGGCGTCACTTTTGCGCAGGGTGCCGTTTCCGCATGTGCGTTCCATTTTATTCTTCCTCCCATTTTTCAAGCTGTCCGAGAAGCTCTTCGTTCTTCAGGGTCAGCTGTGTCTTGTCAGCCGCGTTTTTGACATTCAGCGTGCCGGCAGCCACTTCATCCTCCCCAAGGATGACGATGTACTTCGCCATTGCCCTGTCGGCGCTCTTGAATTGCGCCTTGAGGGATCTTTTGACAAGATTGCCTTCCGCCCGGTAGCCCGCGTTTCTGAGCATCGCGAGTGTTTTAAGAACACTGTCGCCCACATTGCCAAGGCCGATGACATAGACGTCGCACTGATTCTCTTCAGGGAACGGGTACCCTTCCTCGGTCGCAAGGGAGATCAGTCTTTCCAGACCGATCGCAAAGCCGATGCCGCTCATTTCCGGTCCGCCGTAGTATTCCACGAAGTGATCGTATCTGCCGCCGGCGAAGATGGTCGCCTGGGCGCCTGAATCAGGTCTTGTGGAAACAACTTCAAAGACGGTGTGGGTGTAGTAGTCAAGGCCTCTGACGAGCCTTTCGTCGATTTCATAGGGAATGCCCAGGGCGTCCAGACAGGCAAGAACCTGACTGAAATAGTTTCTGGATTCCTCATTGAGGTATTCGGAAAGCTTCGGGGCGCTTGCCATGCATTCCTTGTCATGGTCGACCTTGCAGTCGAGAATGCGCAGCGGGTTCTGTTCATAGCGCCTCTTGCAGTCACCGCACAGATCATCCAGGTGCGGTGCGAAGTGCTTTTTGAGCGCCTCACGGTAGGCGGCTCTGGATTCATCGTCGCCCAGTGTGTTGATTAAAACCTTGATTGAGGAAATTCCCATCGCCTTGACGATGTCATAGCCAAGGGCGATTGTCTCAGCGTCGATCTCGGGCGTCTTGGCGCCGATATTTTCCACACCGAACTGGGTGAACTGGCGCTGTCTGCCCTTCTGCGGTCTTTCGTGACGGAACATGGCGCCGACGTAATAGAATCTGGCCGGCATTTCCATGGAGCCGTAAAGCTTGTGCTGGTCAAAGGCGCGGATGACGCCGGCTGTGCCTTCGGGTCTGAGCGTGTAGGACTCGGAGCCCATGGTGAAGGTGTACATTTCCTTGTTGACCATGTCGGAGGAGTCGTTTTCCCGTTTGAAAACGGATGTATCCTCAAAATACGGTGTTCTGATTTCACGGTAGCGGTAAAGTGATGTTTTTTCCCGGATGACCCTTTCCACATCATGCCATTTGTTGATATCTGACGGCAGGATGTCGTAGGTTCCGCGGGGTGTCTGATAGCTCATATGCCCTCCTCCTTAAATAAAAAAAGCATCCTTTCTCAAGGACGCATCTATGCGCGGTACCACCTTGTTTTACAGCTGAATCAGCTGTACGCTTGATTCCTTAACGCGGATCACGTACCTCCCTACTGTCATTTCAGGAGGTCTTCTCACGGGTGTCCGGCTGTTGTGGCTGCCCAATGCTTTCACCATACCATTGTCGCTTCTTTCACAGTCCTTCAGCAGCGCTTCCCGCTCATCGAATTTGTATACCTAAGGATTATAGCCGTTTTTGTGAATGTGCACAAGACGGAATCATTTTCTGTCCTTAACAGTTCCACTTCACCTTCAGAGCTTTCCCCTCTTCAGCTTCCGGCGTTTCCTCCAGCATGACCCTGCACCGGTGTATAACCGCCTCCGCTTCACGCATGCATGTTTCCTCATCTTTGGGATCACAGGCATGATACGCTGCGGCCACAGAAAGGTACAGAACAAAGCCAAGGGCGCTTGACGGGGTTGAAATCACGGCGGCGCCGGTGGAAACGGCTCTTAAGGACGCCTGAAGAGCAGGATCCTTTTCAGCTGCCGCCCTTTTGCGCATGGCGGTGAGCATGGATTTGATTACCGCTTTGTCTTCTTTGGAAAGATCTGTTTTTTTCAGAAGATCCGCAAGTTCCCTGACATCACCGACAGACGGGCACAGAAAAGCTTCGCTGCAGGCGGCGATCCACCGTATCACTGTCTGCAGATCCCGCTTTTCAATCAGCTTCATCAGCATCTGCACATCGGGATTGTCCATATCTGAATACATTTTCTTCATAAGAGAACCTTTTACTGTCAGGATCATTATACGCAAAGAAAAGCGGAATCTGATGAAGACTCCGCAGATATGAATATCAATGGGCGGTGCGCTCAACGGTGATGACTGATTCCACCTTGCGCATGTTGGCGATGACGTTGTTAAGATGATCGATGTTATGGACACGGATCACCATCTTGAGGGTGGAAAGCAGAGTGTCGTGGTTGACGGCCGCGTTGATGCTTTCAAGGGTGGCTTTGCACTGGCTGACGACGGTGACGACGTCGGTGAGCAGGAAGCTTCTGTCCCTGGCGATGACGTTGAGGTCGGCGTCATAATAGCGCTCGGAGTCGCCTTCGTCCCACTGCACATCGATGAGCCTTGTTTTGGCGTCGGCGATGTTCGGACAGTCAAGGCGGTGGACCTTGACTCCTTCGGTCTTGGTGATGTAGCCCTTGATCGGATCGCCATAGACCGGCAGACAGCAATGCGCAAGCGACATCTTCATCGACTCGATGCCCGGGATGATCAGACCTGATTTGGTTGAGCGGTGCTGGACTTCCTTGCCGAGGACCCTGGAAAGAGCCGCCTCTTCGGAAATGTGGGCTTTCTGGTTGGTGAGCCTTTCGCACACGCTGGTGACGTTGATCGATTTGACGGCGATGCCGTACATCAGTTCGGTATGGTTGTTGACGCGGAAATCCTTACAGATACTTTCGATTTTCTTTCTCTCCATGTAATCCTTGGGATTGAAGCCGCGCTTTCTGAGTTCATCCGCCAGCATCTTCTCGCCTTCGGGGACACGGGATTCATGCTGTTCGGTTTCCTTCTTTGTCAGGTAATTGCGGATCTTGTTTCTGGCTTGATTGGTCTTGACGAATTTGAGCCAGTCTTCCGACGGTCCGGTGCCTTTCATCGTCTTGATCTGCACGACGTCGCCGGTATGGAGCTCGGTGTTGAGCGGCACCATGGCGTCATTGACGATCGCCCCGACTGCCGTATGGCCGACGTCGGTATGGATGCGGTAGGCAAAGTCGATCGGGGTGGCGCCGTTGGGCAGGTCGATGACCCTTCCCTTGGGGGTCATGACATAGACGGAGGCGGAGAAGACGTCATGCTGGAGGGCTTCCATGTATTCGGAAGCGCTGGTGTTTTCGTTTTCGCCTTCGGAATAGGTGGTCAGGTTCTTGAACCAGGAGAGCTTGGATTCGATTTCCTTCTGTTCGGCCCTTGCGTCATACTTGACGCCTTCCTTGTAGCGCCAGTGGGCCGCGACGCCCCGCTCGGCGATGGCGTCCATTTCCTCGGTGCGGATCTGCACTTCGAAAATCTTGCCGTCTTCACCGATGATCGTGGTGTGCAGCGACTGGTACATGTTGGGCTTGGGAACCGCGATATAATCCTTCAGGCGGCCGGGAATCGGACGGTATTTGGCATGGATGTAGCCAAGGGTCTCATAGCAGCTGAGCTCGGTCCTGGTGACGATGCGGATCGCGAGAAGGTCAAGGATTTCATCAAAGCGCTTATGCTTTGTGGTCATCTTTTTGTAGATGGAATAGAGGTGCTTGGAGCGGCCGAAAATGCGGAACTGGATGTTATGTTCGCCAAGCATTTCAGAGATTTCGGAAATCATCCTTGTGACCGCGGCGTCGCGCTCCGCCTTTTTGGTTTCGACCAGTTTGGCGATGTGGTAGTATTCATCCCTGTTGAGATAGTAGAAACAGAGGTCTTCAAGTTCGTTTTTGATGGAGCTGATACCGAGCCTGTGTGCAATCGGTGCGTAAACGTCGAGGGTTTCGGCGGAAATGCGCTTCTGGGAAGCTTCCGGCTGGTACTGCAGGGTGCGCATGTTATGGAGACGGTCGACCAGCTTGATGATGATGACGCGCACATCCCTTGCCATCGCGATGAAAATCTTGCGGTGGTTGGCGGCCTGATATTCCGGATCGTCCTTGCCCTTGTATTTGAGGGTGCCGATTTTGGTGACCGCTTCAACCAGGTCGGCGATCTCCTCATCAAACTCGTTTGCCAGCTCGTCCCTTGAGATGCCGCAGTCCTCGATGCAGTCATGCAGGAAACCGGCGGCGATGGTCTGGGGCCCCACCCTTAAGGTGGCCAGGATATAGGCGACGTTGATCAGATGGACCGTATACGGTTCGCCGGAGCGGCGGAACTGGCCGGCATGATGAACAGACGCGTAATTCGCAGCCCGCTCGATCAGTGTGAGTGAGATCGGGTCGTGGATGTACTTGCGCGCCTCATCGATGACATCGTCAACTGTGGGATTGATCCGGTCGCTGTTCCCCATTGCGTCTCCTTTCCTTTGTTAATGCAACTATAATAAAACAAAATAATCATTTCTCAAGGTCAAAGTTACCCTTAAAGTCAAAAAAGTCCGCGCAGTGCGGACTGAAAAGTGTTTTTCTTACTGATCGCTGAGCTTCAGGATATTGTAAACGTCATATCCTTCAAGAACTTTGCGGCCTTCCATGCCGTTGCCGAAGAGTTCGATGACGAAGGCGATACCGGCGACGGTGCCGCCGAGTTCCTCGACCATCTGCGCTGTCGCTTTGGCGGTTCCGCCGGTTGCGAGCAGGTCATCGACGATCAGGACTCTCTGGCCGGGCTTGATGGCGTCCTTATGCATGTGGACTTCATTGGAACCGTATTCCAGATCATATTTGCAGCTGACGGTTTCTCTGGGCAGTTTGCCGGGTTTTCTGACCGGGGCAAAGCCGACGCCCATCTGCAGCGCAGCCGGGCAGCCGAACCAGAAGCCTCTGCTTTCCGGACCGACAACCAGGTCGGCCTTGACCTTTCTGCCGTATTCGGCAATCAGATCAATGGTCTGCTGGTAAGCTTCAGGATTTGTCATGATCGGAGTGACGTCACGGAAAAGAATGCCTTCAATGGGAAAGCCGGGAATGGAAGCGATATAGTCTTCAAGATTGACTGACATAATGATTTCTCCTGTTTTCTGATTAAAATAACAATTTTATTATACTCCGTACAGACTAGAAAATGTCTTCAATTTCCAGTGTCATTGTCACATTTGAGCGCCACCGGTTCAGAGTGAGTTTTCCGATCATGCATGATGGTTCCTCAGGCGGAACGATTCCTTTCCTTTTGAACAGCACCGCTTCCAGCGGTCCGGACGCGCAGGCAAGCGTGTAGCGGGTCACCTTCGGCGTTTCTTTGACGGAAAGCACAACCGGATCGGTGAGCGCGAAATTGGAAATCAGTTCCTTCGGCACCGGCTCCGCCCTGCTTAACGCCATGATCTCGTCCATCGTGATCTCATCCGCTTTGACGCTGACGGCGGTCAGCGAAGGCTCTTCGTATGTATAGTTTTCTGCCGCGAACTTTGTTTTCACATGAGCGCAGAACCGCTCAAAGTCCTCTGCGTTTACCGAGATGCCGACCGCCTGTTCATGGCCGCCGAAGGCACAGGGCTCATCAAAGTCCGAGAAGAAGCTGAACATGTCAAAACCGCTCACGCTTCTGCCGCTGCCTTTGATCAGACTGCCGCTTTTCGCAAACACAAGGACCGGCTTCTGCAGGCTGTTAGCGATCCGGCCGGCGATCAGGCCGCAGATTCCCTCATGGAAGGACTCATTGTACAGCAGCAGGATATCACTGTCATCGACCATCTTTTCGGCTGTCTTCGTCTGCGCTTCCGAGAGTTCCTTGCGCACTTCGTTGACATGGTCAAGCTGGGCCGCGTAGGTGCTGATCACCCTTTCGTCGGTGCTTAACAGATACGGCACGAGCGTGTTGACATTGGAGATGTCGTTCATCCGGCCGACACTGTTTAATTTGGGCACGATCTGAAAAGCGATCGAAGTCCAGCTGACGGGCGTGCCCGGTCTCAGCATCGCGTCAAGGGAGCGGGGAATCCTTCTTCTCAGTATTTCCATGCCGGCAAGAACGATGCGTCTTGTCTCTTTCCACAGCGGCATGACATCGCCGATGGAAGCGACCGCGGCGATCGCGGTCAGCTCATCCCGGTTTCCGATCAGGTTTCTGCTGATTTCAAGAGCGACGCCGGCGCCGCATAAATATTCATATTCCGGCTCCATGTAATCAGGATGGACGACGATGTCCGCGTCTATGTCTTCCTCGATCCGGTGGTGGTCGGTGACGATCACTTCCAGACCGAGCTCACGCGCTTTGGCAAGAGCCTCATGGGCCTTGACGCCGTTATCGACCGTGATGATCAGGGAATAGCCCTTTTCCTTCACCATCGAGACCGTTGCCGGCGAAAGGCCATAGCCTTCTTTGAAACGGTCGGGAATGTAGTAGCCGTTTTGAATTCCGAGCACATCGAGTGTCCGCTTCATGATCGCGGTGGCGGAAATGCCGTCGGCGTCATAATCGCCTCCGACAAACACCTTTTCGTGATTGTTTCTGGCCTGAATGATTCTGTCACAGCAGCGGCGCACACACTCGCAGGAGGAAGTATGCAGGGTGCTGTCGCAGCTGAGAAGAGAGGCGGTCTGCTCATCGCTGAGATCAGAAACGGCGATCAGGCGGCCAAGGAGTTTTCCGGTATGGTATTTTTCATTGACCGCGGTTTCATCCGCTTCCAGGATGTTCCGTTTCATTCTTTCACCTGCAGACTCTCAAGAAGCGTGATCACTTCGAACAAGGAAGGCGTCTCAAACTCAAGAGCTTCCTTCATGACTTCATCGGGCGTGATGGTGTCGGGAATAAAGCATCTGTGCATGCCGGCCGCCCTGGCCGCAAGGATACCCTGCTTGGAGTCTTCCAGCACCATGCAGTTTTCCGGATCAACGCCAAGCTCTTCAGCCCCGCGCAGGAAGATTTCCGGATCCGGTTTGGCATGTTTCACCATATCGCCGCAGATGATCACGTCATATTCCAGCTTTGTCGAGCAGGTCGCGATCAGGGCTTTGACATAGGCAAGGGCGCTGGAGGAGCAGACGGCGATTTTATAGCCGTTCTGATTGAGCCAGACAAACAGTTCCGGCAGTCCCGGACGGTTCAGGCAGTCGGTGTGGATGGATGACCAGAAATCAAGATCAAATCTTTTTTTCCGGTTGACTTTGAGCAGCTCGGCAGCACCCGGGATCCCGCCGATATAGTCGAGCAGGTCCTGTCCCCCCGCTCCGGTAATGTGTTCAAAGAAATCGGGCGGAAGCGTGACGCCGTATTCGCGGGCCCCGTCGCGCCAGATCTGCTGGGCGATTATTTCGGTGTCGAACATCAGTCCGTCGCAGTCGAACAGTACAGCTTTGATTTCCATATAGCCTCCTTAAACAAAGACAGACGGCGGCTGCCGTCTGTCATAAGAGATTAAGCGTTGATTCCCTTGAATGTGTATTCGTCGAGGGCTTCTTTCTTATCCGCCTTCCTGGCCTTCTTAGTGCCGTCATCCTTGCGCAGCTTTGTGCGTGCCCATCTCCAGACTGTCGGAGCGATGAAGATGGAGGAGAATGTACCGGCGATCAGACCGATGAACATCGCGAAGATGAATGTGAAGATTGCCTTGGAACCCATGATCAGCAGCATAACGACCGGCAGCATTGTTGTCACGGAACTGTTCAGGGACATCTTGATTGTGGCGTCGAGAGCCTTGTTGATGATATCCTGGTAGCCCTGTTCTGTAAGTCTGCCGCTCTTTTCGGCCATCAGTTCACGGACTCTGTCGAAGACGACGATTGAGTTGTTGATCGAGTAACCGATGATGGTGAGCAGGACTGAGATAACTTCAGTGTTGACTTCCATTCTCGCGATCGCAAAGACTGCGAGAACGATGCCGACGTCATGGATCAGAGCGACGATACAGCCAAGAGCGTAATCCCATTCATAGCGGAATGTGACATACAGCATCATGGCGATCCAGGCAACGATGGTCAGGATGATCGCGTTTCTGACGAGTTCCTTGCCGACGACCGGTGTGACGACGTTGTCGCCCGGCTCTTCGCCGTATCTTTCCTTCAGGGCGTCTTTAAGGTTTGTCAGGTCTTCCTTGGCCAGGGCTTCCTTGGTTGTGGCGTAGACTGTGTTTTCGCCGGACGCCTGGCATGTGAAGCCGGTGAAGCCTTCTTCAGCGATGATCGCTTCAACATCCTCAACGGTGACTGTTTCTTCAGAGGAGACAGTCAGACGTGTACCGGAGGAGAAGTCGATGCCGAGGTTGAAGAAGCCTTTGCCGCCGCCCAGGTTGACGAAGCCGAGGATTAAAGCCAGTGCCGCGATCACAAGAGAAGCGCGGATATTCCACTTGGCATTGCCGGCGTAGTCGAACTGGTGAGTGCCTGTATAGAACTGTGACTGGCCCTTTGTGACATCGGGAACCTGGTCAGCTTTGACGTTGAAGAGCTGCGGCTTGCCGTCGGCGATGCCGGCGCCAACAAGCAGTCTGAGCATCCATCTGGAGAAAGCGACGTTGAGAACCAGAGTCATGACGACTGTGATAATCAGCATTGTCGCAAAGCCCTTGACCGCGCCGTTGCCCCAGATATACATAATCAGAGCTGCGATGAGGGTTGTGAACTGGGCGTCGAAGACAGCCGAGAAGGACTGCTTCTGGCCTTCCATGACGGAAGCTCTTACGCTTCTGCCCTTATAGAGTTCCTGCTTGATTCTTTCGTAGCTGATGATGTTGGCGTCAACGGTCATACCGATACCGAGAACCAGAGCGCCGATGCCGCTCAGTGTGAAGACTGCGCCCATCAGGCTGTAGAGTCCGAAGACTGCCCAGATATATAACACCAGCATGATTGCCGAAACGATGCCCGGCAGGCGGTACATGAAGATCATGAAGAGAATGACAAGGCCGATGCCGATCATGCCGGCTATGGCGGTCTTGGCAAGAGCGTCGGCGCCGTATTCGGCGGAGACAACATTGGAACTGATTTCAGTCAGTTTGACCGGCAGGGAACCTGAATTGATCAGGTTTGCCAGGGTTCTGGCTTCCTCTTCAGTGAAGTTGCCTTCAATAATGCAGTTGCCGCTGATCTGGCTTCTGACAGTCGCGGCGGAAATGTACTTGGGTTCCTCGCCGGCGTTTGCCTTGGCTGCTTCCTCTTTATAAGTATCTCCCTCTTCCCAGTCGAGCCAGATGATCATGATGTTGGATCCGCTTGCCTTGCCTGAGATGTTCTTTGTGATTTCACCGAACTTTGTCTGGTCCGCGATCTGCAGGGATACGATCGGGGTGCCGTCCTGATACGCCAGGGAGGCGCCGCCTTCGACCAGGATCGAAGAATCCGCGAGTTCGTTGTCGTCGACGTCACGGAATGTCAGGTTGGCTGTTGTGCCGATCATCGCACGGGCGCTTTCCTGGTCCTCGATACCTGCCAGCTGTACGCGGACTCTGTTTTCGCCTTCAACGATGATTTCGGGTTCACTGACACCCAGTACGTTGATACGTTTGGAAATACTGTTTGTAACGGCCGTCATGTCCATGTCCGCGCCTTCGCTGAGCGGAGTGACTTCGTAAAGAATTTCGAAGCCGCCGCGCAGGTCAAGGCCCAGGTTCAGACTGTTCTTGATCGCGTTGAATGTGGTTCCCACAAGAATCGCGATTGCGGCGACGACCGCAAGGAATATGGCGATATTCCCCTTTTTGTTCTGCTGCTTGCTGCCTGCCATAAAACTGCTTACCCTCCTATAATGTCTGAGAAATCCTCAAGCTTTTTCGCCGATCCTTCCACAATCGCCTGCCGCGAGAGAAACCGGATGATTTCCTCGGGCTCAATGGAAAGGATCTCATCAGCCGCCGTGTGCAATGAGTCCGGCGCCTGTTTCAGCCAGAGCTTCCCGCTGATATAGTCCTCAAGATTGTCATACGTGAGCGAAGGCAATCCGCCGCGTTTCAGCTGCTGAAGCTTGAGGACCATAGTCAGCTGAATCAGCGTATTTTCTATCCCTATTTTTTCCGAAGACATGCCTTCCTCCTGACAGTTAAAGTATTATATCAAAAATCTTTTCTTTCGGATATAAATATTCTTTTGTCCCGCGTACACCTTACAATTATCTGTCTTTTTGCCTTTTCAGTCCACAAAAAATCACCTGAATTCAGGCATGAAAAGAACCACGTACACGATTTCCGAACGGGCTGACCGCTTCCCCTGCCGTTCATTTTCAAAAAGGTGGCCAAAAGGACAGGAATGAAAAAGGCATCCGCAGTTATGCGGATACCTCAGGTGCTGATTCATGTTATTTCATCGCCAGGAAGAAGCCGAGCAGCGCGAACACCGCTTCCGCCATCCAGAACAGATAAACAACGGATTTCTCCGGCATTCCCTTCAGACGGAATGAATAATGGATCGGCGTATAAGGGAAGATTCTCCTGTGGATTGTCTTGACCGCCGCCACCTGCAGGATGACGCTCAGTGTTTCGATGACCGGAACGCCCGCGATCAGGATCAGGCTCATTTCTTTTTTGGTGACCATCGCGATTGCCGCCAGCACGCCGCCAAGGGCCAGTGCGCCGGTATCGCCCATAAAGACACGGGCCGGCTTCTTATTGTAATAAAGATAGCCGAGCAATGCGCCGATCAAAGCCATAATGAATACGGAAAGCGTATACTCTTCGCCTGTTTTCTGGATCAGTGTGACCGCCAGGAACGGAATCAGGGCGATGATTGTCACGCCCGCGCATAAGCCGTCCATGCCATCGGTCAGATTCACCGCGTTGGAAGCTCCCGCGAACATGAATAAGACAAGGAAGAAATACATGAAGCCAAGATGCAGCGTTACGCCGGTTAAGGGCAGGAAGAGGTCCGTGGAGCCGTGTCCTCTGTAAAGGAAGAAGAAGACAACCGCCAGCACCACCTGCATGATGAGCTTCGCTCTGGGTGAGAGGCCTTCGTTGTTTTTCTTGACCGCGATCAGGTAATCATCGATAAAGCCGATGACGCCATAGCCGGCAAACGCCAGCATGACAATAAGAGTGTCAATCTGATGAAACACCTCCGGCACAATCACCGGCGTGACGATCAGGGGAACGAGAATGAAGAGAATGCCGCCCATGATCGGCGTGCCCGCCTTCTTCTGGTCCTCCTCCAGCGAATATTCGCTGATGGACTGCCGGAAGCTGAGCTTCTTCAGAAATTTTATGAACGCCGGCATGGTCACCATGACGATGGCACAGCTGACCAGCAGGCTCAATATCAGTTTAAAGGGCATAAATACCTCCGATACCTGAATTATGATACACAATCATCATTCAAAAACAACCTTTATTTCTGTTCCTTTGGTTACAGCGGTCCCCGGCGGAACACTCTGGGAAACCACTTTTCCGGTTCCCGAGAGCTGGAATCCGAAGCCGCTTGCGGCCCATAAGCCGGCGACATCCTTTCTTGTCCAGCCGGTCATATCCGGCATGGTGAAAGTCTGGGTGTCGGCGATCAGGAAGACATGCTGGCCGGTTGTGACGGTCTCGCCTGCTTCCGGATACTGGCGGATGACTGTGCCGCCTTCTCCGAGCACCATGACATTGGCTTCAGCCGGCTCAAGCTTTGCCTTCGCGTAGTCAATGCTGTGGTTGACCAGGTTCGGCATGTCGCTGACAGTCACATGATCATAGACTGTCTGCCCGCTTTGGGAGCTGCCCTGCGAGAAGCCGTAGGAGACGGCGATCTTGCGGAAGAAGTTTGTCTGGGCCTCTGTATAGTAATGAGAATCCTTTGCGTTATCCGCTTCAAACGCGTAATAGGCAAGAACCTGCGGGTTTTCCGCCGGCATCGCCACCATGACGGAGGTGATGGTTCTCTGGTTTTCATAGGAACCGTCGATCGCGATTTCGGAAGTTCCGGTTTTGGCGATCAGGTCGCATTCAGGAATACGGTAGTATTTGGCGGTACCGTCGTCCTCATTGACAACGCGGTACATGATCTTCTGCATGTGTTTGGCTGTCTGCTCGGTGATCGGCTTGCCGGTCTGCTGCGTTTCGGCCTGGTAGATGATCTGGTTGTCGTAGGAATCGCGGATCGATTCGATGAAGTAAGGTTTGACCATTGTGCCGTCGGAGAAGATGGCGCTGTAGGCCTGGAACAGCTGCAGCATTGTCACGGTGGAGCCCTGGCCGAATGAGAGGTTCATTTTATCGTAGGCCCATGTGAAGTTGAGAATGCCTGTGCTTTCCGGTAAGCCGTCGGTGTCGACCGGCTGCCAGAAGCCGAACTTCTTCAGATAATCCAGATAGATGTCCGGGGTGATCAGTTCATTTTCAAGAGTTGCCGCGACGGTGTTAAGTGAGTAGATCATGCCATGGTCGAGATCGACCGCGCCGTATTTCTTTTCGCCGGCGTTGTAGATGCAGCCGTAGACATTGTCGCTGTAGGATCTGACCGGGTTGTTGTTCTCATCGCCGATAAAACAGAACTCGTTGCCGTCGGTGGTGAGGCTTTCGTCATATTTGTTTTCGTTGATGGTGGCGGCCCAGACAAATGACTTCATTGTGGAGCCCGGTTCATAAGGCATCTGGGCGCCGGTGTTTGTGTAGTCGGTGATATCTTCAAGGGTGTTGGGATCGAAGGAAGGCGTCTGGCCCCAGGCAATCACCTTGCCGGTGGCGATCTCCATGGCCCCGCCCCACACTCTCTGGGTGTCGAAAGTTGAATTTGTCAGACGGAAAGAGTCTTCAAGGGTTTCCTGTATGGGTCCGTCGAGTGTAAGATAGACATTATCCCCGTTGATGGCGCTGACGGTTGTCTCCTTCATGCCGGGCAGCACGTAGCCGTGCTCATCAGCCTGGTAGGTTCTTGATCCGTCGGTTCCGGAGAGATAGTCGTTCATGAACAGCTCGATGCCCATCTGGCCGACGGTGCTGCCGCTTTCGTCCGACTGGGCGTAGCCGATCAGGTTGGAAGCGAACTGGCCCATCGGGTATACGCGCTGGACGCTGTCGGTGAATTCAATGCCGGGCAGGTCATAGGACTCGATTTCGTCCTTGACGGCTTTGGAGAGTTTTCTTCCCCCGTAGCCAAGCTCTGTCTGGTAGAGATCCTGGTTCAGGAAATCGAGGATCTTGCCGTAATCCATACGGAGGATTTTGGATAAAACTTCCGCTGTTCCTTCCTTGTCCTGGACATAGGCGATTTCATCGCCGATGCCTTTGCGGCTTGAATCGAGGATACAGACAATATTGTAGGTGCGGCTGTCCTGGGCAATGACGTTGCCGGAGCGGTCGTAGATATTCCCGCGCATTGCCTTGGTCACCTCATGGACATAGTTGGCGTTGTCGGCATAGGTCGAAAGATCCTGGCCGGAACGGATATGCACCTTGGCGATCGTCACGAAAAAAACATTGGACGCAAGTAAAGCAATTGCCGCCAATGTTACAAGAAAGATTTCGCGCACCGAGTGATGAGTGTTCCTCGGCTTCATGGATCAGTCTCCATTCTCCCCGTTTGTAATGGAAATCACGTTGGATGAGTTTCTGCTCAGGCCGTTGTTGGCAGCGATCTCATCGACACGGTCAGCCGAAGCGAGCTTGGCAATTTCCACGGAAACAGCGTCGTTCTGCAGTTCGAGAACGGCGATCTGGCGGGAGATCTCCTGAGCCTGGGTGCTCAGTGAATTGTTGTAGGAGCGCAGGAAAAGCGCGCTGCAAAGATACAGGAATGATGAAAGTATTAACATTGAAACTGATAAATTCAGCAGTGCGACAGATCTTCTGATCTTTCTCTTCTTTGTCCCCTTAGCCATGTGATTCTCCCCTTATGCGTTCTATGACTCTCAGCTTTGCGCTGTGAGATCTGTTATTGTTTTCGATTTCCTCCTCGCCAGCGATGACCGGTTTCTTTGTGATCAGGTGGAAGGAGGCCTGCTCCATTTGCTGTTCCGTCAGCGGCAGCTTGGGCTCAACAAATGGAGCAGAGGAATATTCTTTAAAAGTATTTTTAACGATTCGGTCCTCGAGTGAATGAAAAGTGATCACAGCGCATCTTCCGCCTTCGTTCAGCATATTGAGCGCCTGCGCAAGCCCCTGCTTCAGGGCGCCAAGCTCATCGTTGACTTCAATGCGGATGGCCTGGAAGGTTTTCTTGGCCGGATGGCCCTTCTTGCGCAGCTCTCTTTCGGGAAGCGCTTCTTTGATCACATTCACCAGCTCAAAGGTTGTCTCAATCGGTCTGATTGCCCGGTTCTTCACGATCGCTCCCGCAATCAGTGAAGCATAGCGTTCTTCGCCATAATCCCTGAGTATCCTGGTCAGCTGGGCAGCAGGATAAGTGTTGACAACCTGGTATGCGTCCAGCGCCTGCTCACGGTTCATGCGCATGTCCAGCCTCGCCTCGAAGCGGTAGCTGAACCCGCGTTCGGGATCGTCGAACTGCGGCGAGCTGACACCAAGGTCCATCATGAATCCATCGACACCTTCGATCCCGCGTTTGCGGAGTTCCTCCTCCGCGGACCGGAAGTCGTTATGAATAAGAGTGACCCTGTCGGCGACACCGGAAAGGTTTACTTCCGATTCGCGCAATGCCTGTAAATCCTTATCGAATGCATACAGGTGTCCGGTTGTGAGTTTCGAGATCAGCAGTTTTGCGTGGCCGCCCCTTCCCAGCGTTCCGTCAACGTAGATACCCTCCGGCTTCACGTTGAGCAGATCGATAGTTTCTTCGAGCAGCACGCTTGTATGCTGCATCATGCGATAAACTCCGTCAGTGTTTCAGCAACAGTTTCCAGCGACTCGGACGCGAGATCGCTGTAGGAATTCCATTGCTCTTCCGGCCAGATCTCGATATGGTCGGCGACGCCGACAATGACACAGCTCTTTTTGAAATGTGTCATGAGAAACTGGGGCAGCTGAACTCTCCCCTGGCTGTCCAGGGTGCATTCATTCGCGTTGGCGGTGAGTGCGCGCAGATACATACGTGCTTCCTTCTTTGTCGAAGGAATCGTTGTGAGCTTTGCGATCATTGCCTCATACTTTTCCATCGTATAGGCAGCCAGGCAGCCGTCGAGGCCCTGTGTGATCATAAACACTTCACCCAGTGGTTCACGGAACTTAACAGGAATAATCAGTCTGTTTTTTGAGTCCAGGTTGTGCCTGAACTGTCCTGTAAGTATCATGAGTCCCCACTATTCCCCACTTTCTACCACAATTTTACCACCAGAGTGCCATATATCAAGTTTTTTTAGTGCGAAACAGTAAAAAAGAAGACCAGATTATACTGATCTTCTCTGTTTTTTACATTGTGATTTTCAGCACATTCAGAGCGGGTAAACCGTCATGATCCACAGGATGTTGGCGACCGAAAGAATCAGGGCCGGAAGCAGTGACTGTCTGATGTTGGAGCTCAGGTCATAGCCGCCGATTCCCATGACAAGCGGTACGGTCGGAGTTGCCATCGGCGTCATGAAGGCTGTGCAGCAGGCGCTTGCCACCAGCATGAGTGGACCTGTGCAGTCGACGCCCATGCTCTTGCAGGCAAGGATGGCGATCGGCGCGAAGACAGCCATGACGGTTCTGTTCTGCATGATCTGGGTCAGGAAGAACGGGATCAGATAGAAGACGGCGCCGATGAGATAGGCGTTGCCGAGTTTTCCGGCGACACCCGCGATGGCATTGCCGATGAGATCGCCCGCCCCGGTATTGGCCAGGGCTGTGCCCATGCATAAGCCGCCGACAACCATCAGACAGAGATCGATCGGGATGGAGCCGCAGGCTTCTTTTGAACTTAAGACGCCTGTCGCGACCAGAATGACAGCGCCGATGAAGGCGATTTCCCAGGAGACAAGCGGCTGGACGCCGGTTTTGGTCAGAAGCTCATTGAGCTGGGTGTTGAAGACCAGCAGCAGTGTGACGAGGCAGAAGACGGCGATGGCTGTGTTTTCCCTGCCCTTTGTGAGCTTTTCGTGTTTTGCGACACGTTTGGAAAGATCTTCGGAGCCGGTTGTCGCAACGACCGGTTTTTCAGGGGAGAAGCGCCAGCCGATGAATGTTGAGAAGATGATCAGAGCAACCAGCGAGAGACCGCGGCTCTTGAAGAGATCCATGACGCCGAGAGTGAACTGTTCATATTCGTTGGCGGCGATATAGCCGTTCAGCTCCGCCAGCATGCTCAGCGATCCGCCGACCGGGATGATTCCGCAGGCGGCGATGCAGACAAGACCGACGCTGAAGATTGTTCTGGAGACGGAGATGTTCATTTCCTCGCATGTCGCGGTGACGATCGGAGCGACGATACAGAAAGCGGCGACGGCGCTGCCGGTGAATGTGGCGGCGATGACGGAAGCCAGGGTGAAGCCCAGCATGACCATCGTCATTGAGCCTTTGGAAATTCTGCGGACCGTATCAGCGACAAGGCGGATCGCCTGGGTGCGCTTGAAGCCTTCGGAAATAATGAACATGGAGGAGATCATGATCAGGTTGGCGTTGCCGATGTTGCCGAGAACATCCTTGGGAGCGATGCAGCCGGTGATCAGGAAGAGAACGATGCCGAGGCAGCCGACTGTGCCGACCGACAGCTTGTTCCAGACATAGCCGGCGATGACAAGAACACAGATGGCAAGACAGATGATGAGCTGTGTATTCATATTATCCCTATTTCCTTTCTTCAGCGGCTGACTTTTCTGCCGCAGTAGTATAACTGACCGTTTTCATCCTTTGTGTAACGGCTTAAGAACTGATCGTAGCTGATCCAGCTGAGTTCCGGATAGTTGGCGTGAATCATGTCGGCAACCCGTCCGATCACAACAAGCGGAGTGCCTTCGCTGTCCGCGAATGTGCACCATGTGATGGGGAAGGTTTCGTGATGCATCTGGGAGCGGATATCAAGATGGAAGTGATCCAGTTTTTCCGCCAGGGTCTGACGCAGCTCCCCGTCCAGCGCGAACGGCAGTTCGGGATCTTCGCCCTTTGCGGCACACAGGAAATCTTTGTCGCCATAGATCCACATGGTCGGGGCGCAATGTTCACTCTGCGGGAAATCCGCGTACATGCGGCTGGGGGAGCGCAGAGCGCTCCAGGGCGCCACTGCCGCAAAGAGATCGGCAGCCGTATAGCCGAGCAGGTCGCTCATCATGCCGCCGCTGCTCTGGCCGCAGGCATAGATGCGGGTGTGATCGACAGGCAGGCGCTTTTCAATGTCCGCCACCATTTCCCGGATGAACTTCACATCATCGACCGGTTCGCCTTTGTATTCCCCACACCATAACAGGACATTGCGCAGACCGTTCTTTTTCTGCTGGTGAATGCCTGCCTGGGGGAAGACGGCGATGAATTTTCTCTCCTGCGCCACAACAGACATGCCGGAAAGATCGAAGAATGTTTCCGCGCTGCCGCCGCGTCCGTGCATGCACACAACCAGCGGATATTTCTGACCTTCCGTGCAGGAGGAAGGAACATATTCGAACCAGGTTCTTGTCATGCCGTCGACATCCATGGTCTTTTTCACAGCGCCGGATGCGATGGGATCTTTGTAATAGCGCAGGCACTTGCCGCCCTGGCCGCGGTGTCTTCTTGCCAAAGAGATGTAACCCCAGGCGTTTTCGAGCTTTTCCGCGGTGAAGGTTCCGCCGAGCGCCACCCTGACCTGTGAAATCTTTTCCTCGTTGATTTCATTTGTGTATCTGACGGGTGAAGGCACCCAGATATAATCGCAGCCGTGTCCGCTGTAAGGTTCATCAAGAACATGGTTCTGTTCTTTCCAGTATTCAGCGGCAGAGAGATTGTTTCCTTCAAGATTGCTGACAAGCATCCAGACCGGCAGCTGGGCCGCGGAGCCCTGGATCTTGAGCTCGACCTGTCCCTGGTCCTCTTCGCCCCTGACGATGTTCTTTTCATTCTTCAGATCAGCGGAAAGATCGCCAAAGGTCATCAGGCCGCTCCATTCGCTCGCCATTCTTCTGGCCGCCTGATGGGCCGCAAAGGAAGCGTCGCCGAACGCGCAGAGATAAATGTTGTCCTGCATCGTGATATACCAGTCGCGGGCCTGGATCTTCACATAGACGCCGTTGAGATAGTCGGCGTCGCTGCCGTCATTCTTCCAGCCGCCTTCCGCCGGGACTGCGGTATGGAGGAACAGGCTGTTTTCCTCAGCGAATTCCTTCATGCCGGATTCTTCAATCCATTCCAGAGGATTCTTTCCTGAAGGCATGGCGCATACCAGGCACGGGCTGCAGTATTCTGTATTTTCAGGGATATAAGTATAGAAGTGTCTTACGGTTCCGTTTACGGTCAGTGTTTCTTCATAGAGACCGGCAATCAAAGCACGGTTGGGATTTCTGAAGTCGATTTCAAGATCACCCGCGTTCTGCGGCAGCTGTCTGAGTTCCATCATTTTCTCTTCCTCACTCTTCACTTTTTATACATAGCGGCAGACATGGTCGACGGCGATGTCGCTGAAGCCGAACGCTTCCGCTTTGGTCATTCTTCCGTTTGCGATCTGTTCAACGGTATCGACAAGCTGAGAGCCCATTTCCATGTAGGTTTTCTCGCCGCGCACAACCGCGCTGAGATCGACGTCCATGTTGTCTTCCATTTTCCGGTAGGTTCTTTCGTTGGCTGTGACTTTGAGCACCGGAGCGATGGCGTTGCCGGTCGGGGTTCCCCTGCCGGTTGTAAAGACTACCGCCTGGCAGCCGGAAGCCACCATGGAAGTCACTGAAGAGATGTCATAGCCGGCTGTGTCCATGACGATGGCGCCCTTCTTTGTCGGACGGGCCGCCTGTTCAAGAACTTCGTTAACCGGTCTGGTGCCGCCTTTGCGGATGCAGCCGAGGCTCTTTTCATCAAGGGTGGACAGACCGCCTGCCTTGTTGCCGGGAGTGGGCTGGCCGGCCCGGCAGTCCTGGCCTGCCGCTTTGAGATGTTCCTCATAGGCGCGGCAGACTTCAATGATCTGATCATGGATTTCCCTGTTCGCCGCTCTTTTTGCCAGCACATGCTCGCCGCCGATCCATTCGATGGATTCGCTGATCATCACGGTCGCCCCAAGGTCAACCAGGATATCGCTCATTTCACCGACGGAAGGATTGGAAGCGATGCCGCTTGTCGCGTCGGAGCCGCCGCATTCGATGCCGATGAACAGCTCGGACACATCGAACAGCTCCTTCTGCTGCATGCCCGCTTCCATCGCCATGTCCCTGGCCGCGCGGACTGCTTTTTCAATTGTTTTGAGGGTGCCGCCCTCATCCTGGATGCCGAAGGAGACAACCGGCTTGGATGTCATCGCCTGAATTTTCTTCTTCAGCTGTTCATGGCCGACCGTCTCACAGCCCAGGCCGATGATCACGACGCCGTAGACGTTGGGATTGCAGGCAAAGCCGGTGAGCACCTTCTGGCTCATGTCGGTGTTGGCCTGAACGTCCGAGCAGCCGGTGTTGAAAATGATGTTGACCGCCCCTCTGACCTGGGACGCGACGATTCTGCAGCTTTCCGAACCGCAGGCGCATGTCGGCAGGATCAGGATATGGTTCCGGATGCCCGGTCTTCCTTCTTTCCGGCGGTAGCCCCAGAACTGAAACGGTTTTTTCTCAGGGTCGCCGGCCGACTGCTTTGCGCACATGACGAAGTTTTCGTCAGCCAGTTCGCTGTCGTAATCCCTGGGCACACTGAACAGGTTGTGGTGGGCAACCCATCCGCCCTGAGGGATTTCTTCCGATGTTTCGCCAAGGCTTTCGCCATACTTGATGACCGCCTCCCCTTTTGCGATCGGCCGTACAGCCGCTTTGTGGCAGTAAGGAATCTCTTCTGCCGCTTCCAGGCTGACCAGCTCATCCCCTTTTCTGAAGATAATCTGTTCGCCTTTGTGGATTTCGGTGATGGTTGTCACGACATTATCGGTGATGTCCATCATCAGCGCATTGATCCGCATATGTCCTCCTCTTCCAAAGATTTTTACGGAAATCTTTCTCTTTACACTTTGAAAATAGCAGAGGCTGATATTAAAATGAAATTTATAAAATAAATGAAACTATTAATATTATTTATGAGGTGGCTATGGACCTGGAAATGAAATATGTATACACGGTTTATAAGTGCAAAAGCTTCTCGGAAGCGGCCAGACAGCTGTACATCACACAGCCCGCACTGAGCCTTGCGGTCAGACGCGCGGAGGAGGCGCTCGGCGCCCAGATCTTCGACCGTTCGGCCCGTTCGCTGACCCTGACGCAGGCGGGAGAGCTCTACATCCGGAAGTATTATGAAATCCGCGATCTGGAAAACGAACTGAACCGGCAGGTCAGCGACCTTTCGGGCCTTTTGACGGGCACGGTTCATATCGGCGGAACGAACTATTTCAATTCTTATATCCTGCCGCCGGTCATTACCGCCTTTCATGCCGCTTATCCCGGCATTCAGCTGGAACTGAGCGAGGCGGGCAGCTATGAACTGCCGGCGCTGTTAAAGGAAAACCGGATTGATCTGACATTCCTGAGCGGCTTGAGCGCGAAGGATCCCTATATCCGCATCCCCTGCTTCAGGGACACGGTGCTGTTATGCATGCCGAAGTCATTTCCGCTGGATGAGCGAATAAAAAAAGCGGCACTCACCAATCTTGATGTGCTTGCCGGAAAGCATCTTGAAAAAGAGACGGAAGCCCTGCCGGTTTCGCTGTTCAGCTCTCTTCCGTTCATTCTTTTAAGCCGCGGCAACAATCTTTATGACCGCTGCATGAAATTGTTTGAAAGAGAAAAGATGGAACCGCAGGTTGTGATGACGATCAGCCAGCTGGCCACCGCCTGGCATCTGGCCTGCGAAGGGCTCGCGGCAACGTTCATCAGTGACCGTCTTGTCACGAAAGGAAGCGAATCGGTGTGGTTTTTCCGGATTGGCTCCCCGCTGTTTGACAGGAACTTTGATCTGATCATGTCGGAAAGGCGGTATATCTCGCACGCGATGAAGGCGTTCGCCGATACCTTCACGGCATATTACAGAGAAGATGAATAGACAAAAAAAGAGAAGACCATTTCGATCTTCTCTTTCTTTTCTGATGTTTCAGTCAGCTCAGTTTGTTCCCTTTGCAGGACCAACGTTGCCGCATTCCGGACAAGCGTGATGAGGCTTCTTCATCGCACCGCAGTTCGGGCACTTTACCAGTGTCGGAGCTACCAGCTTATAATGAGTTCTTCTCTTATCTCTTCTTGTCTTGGAATTTCTTCTCTGCTGTACAGCCATGTCTTGCACCTCCTACCGTTCACTATCGAATTTCTTCAGAATTTCCAGCCGCGGGTCGATCTTTTCCTTCTGGAGTTCCTGGTACTCAGCTTCGCTGTAAATCTTCCAGCCGTCTCCTTCGGGATATTCCCCTTCGGCCGCTTCCGTCACCTGAAGCGGAACCTCCAGCAGGATATCATCTATCACTGCCGGAAGAAGCTCGATGACTTCGTCCTTAACGATGCGCGCACCGTCTTCATCGGTATCTTCGAAGACATAGACTTCATCACTGTCTGTCTCAAACGGCACTTCAATCTCTTCGCCGGTGATCGCGTCCGGACACAGCATAATTCCGGTCACGTGGATCTCGGCATAGAAGCAGTCGGCTTCATCATCCAGCCAGCCGCTGCCGTCGACGCGGACGTCTTTCACGGAGTTAATCCGGCTGTTGCCTTCAAACGCTGAAGCATCGATATTCACATCTTCATCGAATGTAACCTTCTGCGATTGACGCAGCAGTTCTGATCTTGTCCACTTCACGACAGTCTCCTCGCTCGTTAACGCTTATAAATTATAGCAAAGTGTTTTTCAAAGTCAACGAAATACCGCATTCACCTGAAAAAATCGGAAATGCCTTATTTCACCGCTGTTTTTTCAAGGATCCAGTCCGCCATATCCTTATAGACTGTTTCCTTATCCTTCTCCTGGAGGATCTCATGGCGCATGTGCGGATAGGTCTTGTAGGTGATGTCGATATAGCCGGCTCTGGAAAGTCGGGCAATGCTGTCGGAGATGCCTTTGGATCCGCCGGTGCAGGGATCATCCTCGCCGGAGAAGAATTTAATCGGCAGGTTCTTGTTGAGACGTCTGAACGCCTTGACGTCCGCCATCTGGATCATGCCTTCGAACAGGTCGCGGTAGCCGCTGTTTTTAAACGGGAAGCCGCAGTCCTCATCAGCAATGTAACGGTCGACGTTTTCTTCATTGTAGCTGAGCCAGTCAAGCGGGGTTCTGGGATTTTTGATTCCCGAATTGAAGGAACCGGTCGCAAGCGAAGCCAGCAGTGTGGATTCGCCTCTGGGCCCTCTGGCACGGATTCTCTGATTGGCGATGGTGCGGCCAAGCGCGGCGCCGGGATTATAGTTGGGTGCCCCCGACAGCATCAAAGCGTCGATCATCGCATCATGAAGCTGGATGAATGTTCTTGCCAGCATCGTTCCCATCGAATGGCCATAGCATACCACCGGCACATCCGGGAATTCCTTCTTTGTCAGCAGGCAGATTTCAGTCACGCTTGAGACAAGGTTCCGCCAGCCGTTTTCATCGCCGAACCAGCCTCTTGTTTCCCCTTTTGACGTTTCGCCGTGACCTGGCAGGTCATAGGTGACCACGCCGATTCCGCGGGTGTTGAGATATTCCGCGAATCCTTTATAGCGCCTTTGGTGTTCCTGCATTCCATGCACAATAAACACAGCTGCCTTCACTTCCCCTTCCGGGCGGTAGACCGTGTAAGCCAGATTTCTGTTCATATGATTTTGTACTCCTGTCTCTTTGCAAATATTGTATCATTATCTCATCGTCACGATGAAAGGAAACAGATGAAGGTTTGCGGAATCATTGCGGAATACAATCCGCTTCATAACGGACACATCCATCATATTGAACAGGCCAGAAAGCTCAGCGGCTGCGATGTATTGATCGCGGTCATGTCAGGCAATTTTGTGCAGCGCGGCGAGCCGGCGGTCATTGATAAATGGAAGCGGGCTGAGGCGGCGGTCAGAAACGGCGTGGATCTTGTCATTGAACTTCCTTATATTTACGCGGTGCAAAGCGCTTCAAGATTTGCGGCGGGCGGCGTCTCTTTATTGAACAGAGCCGGCGTGAATCAGATCTGTTTCGGTTCGGAATGCGGCAATCTTGAAAATCTCATGGATATTGCCGAAGCGCCGGTCAACCCGGATCACTTAAGGGAAACGATGAGCTCGGGCATGTCGTTTCCAAAAGCCTACAGTCTTTTAACAAGCGCTATGGAGCCCAATGATATCCTGGCTGTCTGCTATCTCAAAGCGATGGCAGGCACATGCATTGAACCTCTGATCGTGCAGAGAACCGGCGGCTATCTGGATGAGGAAATGGGTGTTAACGCCAGCGCGATGGCGATCCGCAAAGCTTTGCTTGACCATGAGGATGTGCATGAGGCAACCCCGATGGCAGACACTCTTGAAGAAGGTCCCCTTGCCTTCTGGCCCGCTTATTATCCCTATCTGCGCACCCTGCTGTTAACAACGGACAGAAAGCGCCTGAATGAAATGTTCCTGTTTTCCGAAGGGATTGAAGTGCATCTGAAGAAATGCGCTCTTGAAGAAGACACATGGAAAGGGTTTCTCAGAGCCGCCGTCACCCACCGCTATACGGCAGGACGGATCAGAAGAACATGCCTGCAGGCAATGTGTCAGGTCACAAAGGAAGAGGTCAAAGCCCTTGGCAAAGCAGACCTGCGCGTGCTTGCGTTCAATGACACCGGCCGCACGTATCTTAAAGAACTGAAGAAAAAGGAAATCCCCTTTGCCTCAAAGTTCACGCAGATCAGTGAGCGGCAGCGGGAGATGGAATACCGCTCCACCCTCATCTATGCCTCGGCGTTTGAGGAAAGCGAAAGAAAAAGACTCCTGCAGGAGGAAATCACAGGAGCCCGCTATATCCGCTAAATGTTCAAAGCCGGATCGTCTGACCCGGCTTTTCTTGTGTCTTATGTCTTACTCTTCTTCGGACGGAATTCTTGCGTTGTGGTAAATCTTGTTGACGTCGTCGACTTCGTTGAGCATGTCCATGAGTTTATGGAATGCTTCGATGTCTTCAGGATCCGTCAGATCGACATATTCGTTCGGCAGCATTGTCGCTTCGCATGTGTCGAATTCAACATTCGGAATCAGCGCTTCAATGGCTTCCTGAGCTTTGCCGAAATCCTGGAAGGTTGTCTTGACAGTCATTTCGCCGTCTTCGACTGTGATGTCCTGGACATCAACTTCAGCTTCCATCATCGCATCAAGCATAGCCTCTTCGTCTTCGTAAGGGAAAACAAACAGACCGACATTCTCATAATTGAATGAGACAGCACCGGCATTGGCGATCTTCGCGCCGCGGCTCTTGTTGAAGGCTGTCTTGACACCGGTCAGGGAACGGTTTGTATTGTCAGTCAGGCAGTCCACGATCACTGTGCTGCCGCCGGGACCGAAGCCTTCGTAACGGGCTTCATCATATGTTTCATTGGAACCGCCCTTCGCCTTGTCAATCGCTCTCTTGATGACGTCAGCAGGGATCTGGTTCGACTTTGCCTCGGCGATCTTTCTCTTTAATGCGAGGTTCATATCCGGATCAGGGACACCGCTCTTGGCTGCGATATACAGCTCTTTTCCAAATCTTGAATAAAGCTTGGATTTGATTGCCGCGGTCTTTGCCATGGAGGCAGCGCGGACTTCATGTGCTCTTCCCATAAGATACTCCCTTCATTTTTAACGCGAACATTATATCAAATCCTGTGCTGATTGTGAACTGGTTTTACTCTGCCTGCCTGAACGCATGGTTCCTGCCCTTTTCACATATTGTTCAGTTTTCTTCCACCTGAAAAACAGAACGGACACTTACCATGAACAATGTAAGAGGTGAAAGCCATGAAAAAACTTTTAGCGGCACTTGCGTGCCTGGTTATACTGAGCGGCTGCGCGGTCCACGCCGAAGAGGAGCCGGAAATACTGAGCGGCGTTGTGGTGGAGTGCGATGAAGACAGCGCTGTGATCGAAGTCGAGGAATCCCTTTCTTCCGGTGAAAATGAATGGGAAAGCGGCAGAAGAATTGAAGTGAAGGAAGGAAGCGATCTGATCCTGTTTGACGGGGATGAGCCCGCTGACATTGACCGGCTGGAAAAAGACGACCGTGTCATGATCACACTGAGAGGCCGCAAGACCGTCATGCACAGGATGGACGAGGAGGAAATCACGCAGTCTGAATGCATGCATTAAAAAAGAGAGTCTCACTAAATTCACTGTATTGTGCACCAAAGACCTTTGACGATGTGCTACAATAACAGTGAATCTTTCAAGAGAGAACAATCATGTCAACATATGTAATCAGCGATCTCCATGGCTGCAAGGAAGAATTTGACGCCATGATGAAACAGATCGAATTCAATGAATATGACGAGCTGTGGATTGTCGGCGATGTCTGCGACAGAGGAAAGTATTCCATTCCCCTGCTGCAGGAAATCATGTCGTATGACAATATGCATCTCATTTTCGGCAACCACGATGTCTGGCTGGCCCGCTATTGCCAGGAACTGATTGACGCCAAAAAGGACAACAACTCCATCGATATGACCGACGACCTGATGTGCTGGCTTCATTACAACGGCGGCTATTCGACCATGGACCAGTTCATGGATCTCGATTTCCCCGAGTGCTATGACATCAAGCTCTATCTTGAAGACAAGCTTCTCTACAAGTACCTGAAGGTCAACGGCAGAAAGTTCCTGCTGGTCCACGCCGGAATCACCGAAGAGTTCGCCGGTCCGAAAATCCGCGTCTCCCAGATTCCGGAACAGATTCTTGTCTGGGCCCATATCGGCATCGACGACAACCCGGTCGAAAACGCAACCCTGATCGTCGGCCATTCGCCGACCTTCCTGTACGGTCCTGAATATGAAGGAAAGATCATCCACGGCAAGGATGACACGATCCTCCATATCGACTGCGGCTGTGTCTTCGGAAGGGCGCTGGGCTGTCTGCGTCTGGATGACATGGCGGAGTTCTACGTTCCTTCCACCTACCCGATCCCGGGCATGAACAGAAGGCGCTGAGTCAATCATTGCGGTCTCCTCAGGGAGGCCTTTTTTTGTTTCTGAAAATAATTGCGGTTTTTTTGAAGAAGTGTGAAATTCCTGTGAATTTTATATTTTCCCTTATTGAAAGAGCACCCCCTCATTCTTATAATGTCAACTACGATGCACACGAATCTCTCAGTCCGCGCGCGCATCCGGATTCTGTAACCGGAACAGATGCTGATGTTCCTTCTGAAAAAGCGATCATTATATTCTTTTCAGACAGAGTTCTTTTCTTAATTCTTAAATACAATCAATAAACAAAAGGAGACAGCCCATGAAGAACAATTTCATGACAGCAGCTGTTTTCATCGGCACAGAAAGCGGGGTGAATCTCACAGCCTTCCGCGGGAAATGTGTCTTATGGACAGACTGCTCTTTTTCAACAGACCTTTCACCGCTGAAATCCGCTGATGCCCTTTCATTCACGGAGGATTTACGGGGATGAAGGACAGCAGAATCATTTTCGTTTCCGGCCTTTCCGGAGCCGGCAAAGGCACCCTGGTGAAACGGTTTCTCACACGGAACAGAGATACCAGGCTGGCCTGTTCGTATACCGACAGACCGATGCGCAATCCGGAAGAAAACTATTACTTTGTCAATACCGCGGCGATTTCGCAGATGATCGCTTCGGATGAATTTATCGAATATACACGCTTCGCCGGCCATTATTACGGCACTTCAAAAGAGGAAATCCGGCGCATTGAAAAGCGCGGGGAAAGACCGCTGCTGGAAGTGGACGCAGCCGGTTTCAGGCAGATGAAGGAACATCCCCTCTTCGCCCATCATGAAACCGTCAGTTTCTTCGTCGCAGTACCGAGCCCCAAAGAACTTGTATTACGTCTTGAAGGACGGGGCAGCGAAAGCGAAGCGACACTGCTGGCAAGGCTGAAGGCCTCATGCCGGGAACTGGAGGCGGCAGGGCTCTACGACGCCGTGCTCGTCAATGACGACACGGAGCGGATTGAGCAGCGGATGGAAGCAATCCTTGAAGGAAAAGCGGAAGGCGATCCATTCGATCCTGACTCTTTCCGTGAAGAGCTCAGTGCGCTGATCGAAGAAATGGAGGCGCGCCATGTTCAGTAAGAAACTTGAATTCTGTTTTCTGATCGACCTGTATCCCTGGACAGGTGAACGCTTTCCTGAAGCCGGGATCACGTACCTGCGCAGCGTCAATGTGCTGCTTCACCGTCTTGGCACGAAGAGCTCACAGGCGGACATCCGCTTTGTTTTCTACAGCGGCAGTACCATGCATGACCACAAGGACCATCGTGCAGGCCATCATGAAACCGAATGGTGCCTGACCCAGGAGGAGTTTCTGGAAATGACGCTGCAGGCGGACCTTTCCAAATGCTGCACATTCACCCCTCTTTTCACCGAGGAAAAAGTGATGCGTGAAAAGCACAGAAAAGATCCCGAAACCAGCTATGAAACCCATTATTTCTGGGTCAGCGGCTCCGGGCTCTGTGCCGACAGCGAAGACAGCAGAAAACTCGCGGCCATCCGCTTTGAAAACAGCGTGCATCTTTCCGCGATCGGCCTCAGCAGCGCCGCCAAAAGTCTGACCCGCAGAAGCCTCCCCTTTGCCGCGTGGCAGGAAGAACCCGACGACATCCGGGCCTGCTTCGAGGAAATCTTTGGAACCGTGGAGTTCCTGATCAGCCGCTTTGAGAAAAACCCGCTGCGCTGCGCAGACAGCAGCGGCGAGCGGTGGCTGATGGCATGATCTTTATCATCTGCATCCAACCGGACCCCTTTTATACCGCTCATGAAGATGAGCTTTGTCAGGCGGTCCGTCTGCTCTTTGACAGGTATCCCGCGATCAGGGAAGTCCGCTACGGTCTTTCCCTGATTCACAGGGATGATTTCAGAAACACGGCTTTCGACCCTTCCCTTACCCCGCTGATCAGCTGCCGGACGCTGCTGGAAACCCTCATCGGGGAAGAGCGGTTAAAGGACAAGGCGGCTGAAGAAAGGATCTGCGTGATTCTTTTCATGGCTGATATCAGTGAAACGGCCTCTCTTTCTGATCTTTGCGAAGAAGCAGAAGCGCATCACATCAAAATCCGTCTTTGTTTCAACAGACGGATCCCGTTAAAGAACAGAAAGAGAGAGTGAAGAAATGAATCCCGAAAAAATGAATATCGCCAAAACCGCCGAATCGATCGGATGCCGTCCCAGAGACCTTGCGGACCTGAGCGAAGAGTATGTAACCAGAAGAGCCCTTGTCAGCAGACTCTTCAGAAGAATCCGGCGGCCTGACCTGCTTGCCTGCCTGATGACCGCATTAACGGAGACAGACAGCTGCTCCGGACTCCTTGTCCATGAAGATTCCACCGTATTTGTTTTTAATGACTTCGCGGCTGACGCCACGAAGAGCAACGGCTTCGCCCTTTCCTCCCCGGAAGAGGACGTGTATTTCATTCATGAGGAGGAGATTCTCAAAGTCGAGCCGGTTTCCTTCTTCGCCGGCGTCATGGCCTTCAGGCTGCAGCTGGAAAACGAGAACGCCATGCTGTATATGAACACATCTGATATTGATGAGTGTGAGGAAAACCCGCCGCTCAATACCGGACTCAACCGGAAATTCTATGGGATCAATGACTTTGACGGTCTCAGGGATTTCATGGCGGACATCGCCCTTCTGCAGCAGATCACCCACCGCAGCTGCGCGGGACTCTGCACAACCGATGATATGATCGATCCCGACGCATGCGATACAGAAGGCCTGATCACCGCCATCGAAACAGAGGAGGATCAGATCACGATCCACGCCGAAGGCGGACCGGTCATCATCCGCCGCGATGACTTCAGGGAAATTAACGACCCATCCATCATGTGCCATCACATCTACATGTTTGATGTGGAGACATCCCAAGAGCCCTTCACGCTTCTTCTTGACGCCGATCCCGCCTGTGTCAGAGACGGCAATGAAGATGGAAAGGATGAGCAGGCGACGGAACGCAGGCTCGAGGCATGTTTCCTGCATGTGATCTGCGGCGTCGGTCTTCACCATTATGAACAGATCTATACCGCCCCGACTCTCAAAGGCGCCATTGCCGCGCTGCTGGAAGACGGGATCGCGGAGGAAACACTGACGGTCAGTCCGGCAGAGGCTCTTGAAAAGTTTGATGACAGCCTTCTTCTTGCCTATGATGAAGACCGCGGCCGGTTTGTCTGCATCAACAGAATTGACAATCCTGCCGTTATGGCGGCGGTGGTCGCCCGCGGATTTGACGATGTCAGCGGCCTGATGCAGTCACAGGATACCGAAGACCTGCTGGCCCGTTTCAACAAAGCCGGAATGGACATGAAAGATTTCAGCCCTGAAGAGAAGGATGAACTGCTTGAACTGTATGATGAAGAGCACACCTGCCTTGTCAGACCGAAGTCCCCGACGCCGATGCAGAGAGTGATCTCTGCGCAGTACCATATCGTCATGGACGAAGAGGACAGCATCGGCAAAGAAATCCTGCAGGACGGCTGCTTCCCGGTGTCCGTCACTGATGAGATGATCGTCTTTGAAGTCTCCTGCCCGGGATACATGCTGCCGAAGCTGTTCAGCTGCCTGCCGGCGCTTGAGGAGGAACTCAACCGCGTTCTGCGCGCGGGGCACGGGGAGGAACCCTACCGCCGTCTTGCCTTCACCGTAAAAGAACAGAGGTATGAGGCATGAAGGAAATGACTTTTGTGACGGTTGAGAACAAAACCGAAAATTCCGGTAAAACACTGAAGGAAAGACTGGCAATTCTTGACCGCAAGGCGGCAGAGATCGCAAAGCAGATGGAAGCGCAGGGCTGGCATTTCGAGACAGTCATGCCGCGGAAAGGAAACGAACTGCGCGCTGTCATGGTATTCACCAGGGAGCAGGAGGAAAGCGGCTCCTCCCTGCTGTCCTGACAAACAAAAAAAGGCTTTTCAGCCTGTGAGTGATGATTCACAGACGGAAAGCCTTTTTGAGTGGGAATGCTTATTTGCCGAGTGTTTCAGCGCAGAGAGCAGAAACTTCTTCCATTGTGTCGCATTCAACTGCCTTGGCAGCGAGATCCTTCATTTCCTCATAGCTGAGGCCTGTGATGATCTGGCGTGCCTTCAGGATGGAAGTTGCGGACATGGAGAATTCATCAAGTCCGAGACCGAGCAGCAGCGGAGCAGCTGTTTCGTCGCCGGCCATCTCACCGCACATACCGCACCACTTGCCATTCTTGTGAGCGCCGTCGATTGTCATCTTGACAAGGCGGAGAATGGACGGGTTGAGCGGCTGATACAGATAGGAGACAGGCTGGCTCATACGGTCAGCAGCCATGGAGTACTGGATCAGGTCGTTTGTACCGATGGAGAAGAAGTCTGCGTACTTGGAGAGCTTGTCAGCCAGAACAGCTGCAGCCGGGATTTCGATCATGCAGCCGACTTCAACGTCGTCACCGACCTTGACGCCTTCAGCGATCAGTTCAGCGCGGGCTGCTTCGTAGCATGCCTTGGCATCCTTGAATTCCTGAACAGTGGCGATCATCGGGAACATGATGCAGAGTTTGCCGTATGCGGAAGCTCTGAGCAGGGCTCTGAGCTGAGTGCGGAAGATGTCCTTTCTCATGAGGCAGAAACGGACAGCTCTGACGCCCAGGAACGGGTTCATTTCTTCTTCGAATTCATAGTACTTCAGCTTCTTGTCGCCGCCGATGTCGAGTGTACGGATGACGACAGGCTTGCCCTTCATTGTCTCGAGGACTGCCTTGTAAGCTTCATACTGTGTATCTTCATCGGGCCAGTCTTCACTCTTCATGTAGAGGAATTCTGTACGGAACAGACCAACGCCTTCGCCGCCGTTTTCGACAACGCCTTCAGCATCCTTCGGGGAACCGATGTTGCCGACGAGCAGGACTTTGTGACCGTCTGTGGAAACGGATTCCTTGTCCTTGAGAGCCTTGAGAGCTTCTTTCTGAGCCTTGAATTCTTCTGCCTTCTTTGTGTATTCAGCAACCTGCTCAGCTGTCGGATTCAGGATGACTTCGCCGCTGATGGCGTCGAGGATGACTTCGTCGCCTTCGTTTGCAGCATCGAGAATTCCTGTAACGCCGACGACTGCCGGAATTTCAAGGGAACGTGCCATGATGGCGCTGTGGCTTGTGCGGCCGCCGATTTCGGTAGCGAAGCCTTTTGCGAATTCCTTGTTCAGGGAACCTGTGTCGGAAGGTGTGAGGTCCTTGGCAACGATGACAACCGGTGTGTCGATGGTAGCCAGGTTCGGGATGACCTTACCGCAGAGGTTGCACTTCAGACGGAATGTGACGTCCTTAATGTCAGCCGCTCTTTCTCTCATGTAGGCATCTTCCATGGATTCGAAGATTGTAACCATCATGTTGGCAACCTGTTCAGTTGCGTATTCAGCGTTGACACTGTCATTCTTGATCATGTCTTCGATCTGGGAACGGAGTTCCGGGTCGTTGGCCATCATCAGATGTGCGTCGAATACTGCGAGTTCTTCAGCAGCCAGAGACTTGGAAGCGACTTCCTTGATCTTTTCAATGTCAGCGACTGTCTTGACGAAAGCAGCATCAAGCTTGGCGAGCTCTTCTTCCGGATTGGCATTCTTCATTACGATGTCAAGAACCGGCTGTTCGAGTTTGTAGACTTTTGCAACAGCAATACCCTGTGAAGCAGCAATACCTTTCAGCATTCTTTTATAACCTCCTCAATGCATTCTTCACAATGTCCCGCGCGGATGATCTGTAAGCGCTTAGATTCCGGATGATTCTTCAGAAAACAGACACAGCCTACTTCTTCGACATATGAGTCCAATTGTGCGGGGCTGTGCTCTCTTTCCTTTCCAATGATTCCGGGTTTCGTGATTACGTGTCAGCCTTAAAGGGACACTCCTTGTGTTAATTTTAGCACAGACAGGTCAATGTCTCAACTATCTGAAATTGTCGCGGAAGGTCTTCATTGAACTGTTTTTCAGGCGGATCAGCTGTTGTCCAGGCAGCGGAGGAACTCATCCACCGCTTTGCGTCTGAGCCGGTAGTATTGCGACCGGGAGAAATAGACGCGGTACCAGTCGCGGCTGGAGACTTCAAGAAAGTCGCGGGTGGTGATGAGTCTGGTCTCGCGGCTGCAGTCGGCCAGGGTTCTTTCCATGAGCACTTTCATTTCATAATCGTCGCGGATCGAGGGAGAGCGCAGGTCTCTGCCGCTGGCTTCAGCCACGTCAAGTCGGCGGACGCAGCAGCGGTACAGATCGCCAAGGCGCGTCATAAGGTTGAGTTTCTGGTGATAAGTCAGTTCGTTTTTCATTGTCGGTATGCCTCCGGGCAAACCTTACAGCGGAATCAAGCGGGTAACTGTTACTTTTTGCGTAACACTTTGAGGAAAATCTTATATTTGCCCGCTATATGGGCAGTATGATATTATGCTTAAAGAGTTTTCACGGAGATGTCATGTCAGAAAAAACAGTATCCACCTTATCAACGAAGCATATCGTGATTTCAACCGCGCTGATCATTTCGGTCCGGCTGATTGCCGTTCTGTGCGACCGCTTTGTTTCCCAGAACGCGATTGCCCTGATGTTCGCGGTCAATGTCTGCACGGCGGCGCTGATCGTATACAACTGGCAGCTCATCGACAGACACTGCGGCAGGATCCGCGACAACCTGCCTGACACCCTGCTGTTCACGGTGATCGGCACGGCGGTTTTCGGCTTATGGACGTGGATCTCGAAGGATTTCCTCAAGGCGGATCTGCTGCTGCCGGAACCGCTTGCCTTAATCGGCATCGGCTACGCCCGGCCGGGCATGCTGGCGGCCTTCTCCATCATGGAGGCGTGCATGGTGAACATCGGCTTCAAAAACCTGACCGACCATCTCAATGTCAGAAACAGGGAACTGCAGGCAATCCTGTTCTCGGCGGTGCTATTCGGGCTGCTGATGACACTGTTATTCACCGAACCCCGTCCCCTGCTGATGCTGAGCACCTATCTCTACTGGATGATCGCGGTCGGAATCCTCTCTTATCTCTACAACCAGTCGCATTCGATCATCCCCGGTATCACGGCAGTCACCCTGGTGCATCTGGCGGTGATGATCCTGTCAATCATCTGAATATAAAGGCGGTCAGACGGCCGCCTTTTTGCATACAAAAAAGGCAGCCCGTGCGGGCCGCCTTTCAGGTGAAGCATTATTCTTCCGGTTCAACCTCAATCAGGCCGTAGCCCTGGCTGCTTCTTCTGTAGACAACGGAAATTCTTCCGCTCTCCTCATCCGTATAGATGTAGAAGGTGTGACCGCTGAGCTCCATCTGCATGATGGCGTCGTCCAGTGTCATTTCGTCAGCCGTGATTGTCTTGGTTCTGACCGGGATGTCATTTTCGGGATTTTCGGCGATCGCCGCTTCCTCAATGAATGCCTTCGCCAGATGTTCGCGGTGTTTTTTGGAAAGTCTGGTCTTCTGTCTGCGGATCTGGTCTTCAAGCTTGTCGATGGCGCCATCGAGGGCAGCGTAGAAGTCTCTGTCGACGACTTCCGCTCTTAATATGCCTACTTTGGTGGGAATTGTCACCTCGACTTTCTCGGAATCCGGATAGATCCTCGCGACCACCCGGGCAATGGTGTCAGAATTGATCAGAAGGTATTTGTCCAGATTGGACAGCTTCCTTTCAATGCTTTCCTTCATTGCGTCAGATACTTCGATGTTTTTTCCAACAATTTCAAACCGCATATTCTGCCTCCATTTCTACTGCATATTGCGGCAAAGGGAAAAGGATTTTTCCCCGCTTAAATTATTATTTTGGTATACTTCTTCCTCTGTCTTTATTTTAGCGTAATTGCCTTCAAAAACATATAGAGATTTCAAATTTTCACAATTTAAAAAAACAGTCTCCTCAGCTGAGGGGACTGCTGTCGATTTCCATGAGCCAGCGGAACACGACCGTCATCGCGTAGGAGTCCATACCGCAATAGGCTTTGAGATTGTCGATGATCTCCTGGCGGTTGTTCACATCCTCGGAAAGATCGAGATGGCGCCATTCAAAGACAGCGTCCATGCCCTGCTGGATATCGAGGTCATGATAGCCGGGGTCGTCCATCATTGCCATGATCACCTTGAGCGACCACTGGCCCCTCATGCGTATGTCATAGACGGTGCCGCTTTCAAACGGCAGCTGCAGATCCTCCATTCTTTCATTGAAGGAAAGCAGCGTTTCCCGGTATTCGGGCAGAAGCTCGGCCAGCTCGCGGATGCGGATCTTCTCCGCCCCTTCCGCGTTATAGGCCATGATCGTTCCTTCGGATGGAATGTCATGGATCATACTGCGGGCCAGATCTTCCCGGTCGTCGCCGGTCGAAAGCCAGACGTTGTGGTCGCGGTGACCGTCTTCATAAAGAATATCGATGGAATATTCAAACGGAAGAACGTCATAGGGCTTCATTCCTTTATAAGGAGGAACCGCGAAGCGCTCCCATTCAAAATCGATGAACGTGATCGGCCACCTGATATCCTCAAGCCAGGCGTGCAGGGCTGTCCGGTCGACAAACATGCCGGTGCCGTTTCCGTCGGCCATGATCTGGGCGTACTGCTGGCGGGTGCCTTCGATGCGTTTTTCATCGGCGTCGCGCAGGCGTGTCAGCCCTTCCCTTTTCATCGCGAAGCGGTGCTGGGATCCGATCAGGGTCACAATGGAATTGTCGTCCTCCTGCTTTTCATGCGGGAAACACTCACTGTACCAGCGGCATTTGGAGCGGCCGGTGCAGGCGGGCGTGCGCACGGGCTGGGGGATTTTCGAGGCCAGGCAGCTGTCCATTTCCTCAATTGGAGGAATGATCGAGTTCATGCCGTTTCTGATCGCCTCTTCGACGGAGATTCCCGGATTGTTGCGGTTATTGTAGAAACAGCTGCTGACGATGAAGAGCTGCTGTGGGTCGAGTGAATCGCCGCGGACATAGCTGCCGTTGAGGTGAATCACCTGCCAGGACGTGACATGGATGCCGCAGCCTTCCAGCACCCAGGCGGTATCGCAGTAGAACTGCATGTCGTCAGAGTGGGGATACAGACCGGCAAACAGGAAATAAAGATCCCATCCTGTCTCATTGCGGTGCAGGAAAGGGACTTTGATCCTGAGGCCGCCGTATTCAAAGCGGGCCTTGATCAGCCAGTCATATGTTTCCGCCGCTTCCATCGCCTTCTGTGCTTCATCGCCTCTTGCGCCAAGGAAAACCTTCCCGGTGACGCCGAGCTTTTCAGCAGCCAGATCCGTGATTTCCTCATCCAGGCGCACATAGGGATGGAATTCGGCCTTTTCGGCCTCGGTTTCCAGCACAAACAGGCGCGGACAGCGGTTGTATTTTTTACAGTCAGAAATATGGTACATAGAGTTCCTTTCACCGGGGAGTGACAAGATCGCCGATCAGGTTGTGACCGGCTGCTTTTCTGTAGCGGACAGTTACGAAGTCGCCTGCCTGAAGATCTTCCGCACTGCGGAAACGCACGCAGCCGTCGACATTGTCAGGCGCAAACAGGGCGCTGCGGCCGACATACATGCCGGTCAGCTCATCCCTGCTTTCGACCATCACCTCGTCCTCTGTGCCGATCCTCTTTTCCAGCAGGCTTTCGGATACGGTCTGCTGCAGAGCCATGATTTCGGCAAGTCTTCTTTCCTTTGTCTCCATCGGAATGTCGTCTTCCATTTCATAGGCGGGCGTGTCTTCTTCGCTTGAATAGGTAAAGGCGCCGAGATGGTCAAAGCGCACGGTTTCGATTAAAGAAAGTGTGTCCTGATGCTCTTCCTCGGTTTCGGTCGGGAAGCCGGTGATCAGGGTTGTTCTGAGAACCGCGTCGGGCAGCTGCTCACGGATTTTCGCGCAGCGCTCAATGATGAGGCGGCGGTTTCCCCTTCTGTGCATGGCTTTGAGGATGCGGTCATTGCCATGCTGGACGGGAATATCGAAATACGGAAGGACATGTTCGCATTCCTTCATCGTTTCAATCAGGTCGTCGGGAATCTCATCCGGATACAGATAGAGAACCCTGATCCATTTGACGCCTTCCAGGGCGTTCAGTTTTCTCAATAAGGGAGAAAGATGGAGCTGTCCGTCAAGGTCATAGCCGTAGCGGGAGGAATCCTGGGCGATGAGGTTGAGCTCTTTGACGCCTCCTGCGATCAGGCGCTTGGCCTCTTCAATCACGGCTTCCTCAGGCACGGAATGCATGTCGCCGCGGATCAGCGGGATCGCGCAGTAGCTGCATCTGTTGTCGCAGCCGTCGGCAATTCTCAGATACGCCATCCATGGCTTGCCGGAAAGCACGCGCGGTGACTTGCCGTAGCTGTTAACGATTCTTTCACCTAAAACTTCAGTCAGGATTTCGCCGAGATGCCCGTATTCCTCGATGGCTATAAAGCGGTCGACTTCCGGCATTTCCTCTTCCAGCTGCGGTTTGTAGCGGGTGGAAAGGCAGCCCATGACGATCAGCTTCTTCAGATTATTTTCTTTCAGGTCGGCAGCGTTCAGTATGGTGTCGATCGCTTCTGTCTTCGCGCTTTCAATAAAGCCGCATGTATTGATGATCAGGGCTTCCGCCTCCTCATAGGAGCGGACAATTTCCTGATTGCTGGCAGTGAGAATGCCGAGCAGGTTTTCCGTATCCACCAGATTTTTTGCGCAGCCCAGCGAAATAACACCGATTTTCATAAAAGACCTCCGTCAACCGTACGCTATATTATAGCAAATCCCCGCAAAAAGGAAGAATGGGGCACATTCTTCCTTCTGTGTTCCTTTGTTTGTGTCTGACTAGTTTAATCAGCCAGGGTGCCGAACGGATCCCATGGCGATAAGAGCACAGGCTCTTCATCAAGGGCTTTTTTCGCCTCTTCGGAAAGATACTTCACATTGATCGCGGCGACATAGACATATTTGTCAAACCATGTGTCGCTGGCGATGTAATAGCCCTTGTTGGCAACCTTGTCGCCCCATGAGTTTTCGATCTTCCATCTGTCCGGCTTGTCATCGACAAGATTGACGCCGGTCAGTACCATCGCGTGGTTCATGGCGCTGTGGCGGCTGTCAAGCATTTCCGCCTTGGTCATGGCAAGGTTCATATCGAATGTATGTTCATAGTCAAACTGCTGATCATCCCATAAGCCGGTGGTGCGGTCGCCGTCCTTGCCGCAGTCGCAGCCGAACCAGACTGGTTCCCCGTCTTTAAGGGTCGCAAGAATGGCCGCCTTGAGCTCTTCCATCGGCACGTTGAGCAGAACAACCTTCTCCCCGTCAACCACATTGCCCAGATACTCGACCGTGAATGTCTTGTGGTACGGCTTGTCGGCGGTCGGACCGTTGATCACGCTGACATACTGTCCGATGTCGACGGCCAGGTATTTTTCATAGAAGTCCTGCGGCGTGACATGGTATTCGGCGTGGGCTTTGTTATCGGAATCGTAATATTCAAAGGTGAATTCCTGCGGCGGCAGGCCGAAGCAGGAAGCGATCAGGGAATAGATCTCCTTCATCGTCTCTTCACGCAGTGTCTGAATGTCGCTGTCACGTCCTTCTTCATGGGCCTTATGAGCGTCGATGGCGAATTTTCTGAGCCTTGTGTTCAGAACGCCGTTCATCGCTCTTGTGTGGCTTGACTGATATGTTTCGCCCATGGCGGTTTTGGGGCAGATGCCGTATTTCTTCACTAAACTCACCAGCATGTTCCACTGGCCGCCATCGGAAACCGCGCTCTCCAGAAGAAAACGGGTCTTTTCGGAACCGAGGGGTTCATCGATTTCATTCACGATGCATTCCATGAACCAGTTGGCCTTTTCAAGCTTGTCATAGAAAGCGACGTAGTTCTGGGAAAGCTCGAATTCCTTGATTTTGAACCGGCGGGCGATCACTTCGCGCAGCACGTTCATGGCTGAGAAAATCCAGCACCTTCCGGACTGGTTCTGGGCGGTGGCGCTCATGGTTTTGATGTCGATGGTGAAGATGTTGGGATTGGCGTTTTCCGCTTCAAAGCGGCGGCTGATTGAAGCCAGGTCATTTTTCGTCAGCGCGTTTCTGACGACTCTGGCTTTTTCATCGGCGAGGTAGCCATCACGCAGGGCATTCAGTTTTTCATTGTTCAGATTCATGGACTTTTCCTTCTTTTGCCCTATTCTACACCCAAACACCCCGCGGTTCCATTCAGGCTCTCAGATTATACGCAAAGACGCATAACCGCAGTGCCGACTCCTGTTCTTCGCACGTCTGCAGAATGAGCAGTTTCCTGTCTTCCGGCGGATCCTCATCGTAAATAAGCGCCGATGATTTCAGACGCCCCAGCCATCCTGAGTGCTCTTCCTCTGTGACAAAGCCGCGGAATCTTATGGGAAAGCTTTCATCTCTTTCATCCACAACAGCTACGGCAAAGATTTCATATTCTTCGGATTCATCCTCGTAAAGAAGCGAGAACTTCCGGTTTGCGAAGAAAGCTTCTTCCGTCTTTAGCGTATGCAGTGGCGTGAACATCAAAGACGGTTCGTAAAAAACGGAATGACCATAGAGGATCCTGACCTCATCCTCTCTTTCACACTGGGTGTCGAAAAACAATGTGCCGGTATCGCCCGGAGTGCCGTCAAAAAGATGGGTCAGCCACCGGCTGTTGTCGCTGTGCTGAACGCATGGCAGTGAGATCAGCCCGCTTTCAAAAGACAGCCAGCAGACAAATTCAGGATTGATTTCCTTCAGTGAAGCGAAATCAGGACTTACCCTTCCCTCTTCTTCATGGAGGAAAAGACGCGTCTGTTCATGAACCTGCCTCTGTTTCTGCGCCTGCCTGTAATCCCCGGCTTCTTTCTGCACGCCTGAGACAAACAGCAGCGAGGCGGAAAGAATCAGTGCCGCCTGTGCAGCAGCAGCGCGGCGCACGCAAGAACCCCGGCCAGCAGGATCATAAGCCTGCCACGGCTGCCGTAAAGGCCTGTTTCGACTGTCTTCTTTTCATCGCTCACCTCCACCTTCACGCTGATTAAAGGCGCGGATACTTCCGGCTGCGGTGAGATTTCAAAGCGGGATCGGTTGAGACGGTAGCCGGACGGCGCTTTTGTCTCAAGGACATAGTATCCTTCCGGATCATAGGGCAGAGTCACTTCCGCCCTTCCGTCTTCGCCGGTGATCACTTCCGCGTTTTCTCCGGAAAGAGAAGCGGCCTTTGAACCATCGGCGCAGAATATCTGGAAGTGCGCGTCTTTGAGCGGCTTTCCGTCGGCGGCGTCGGTTTTGATGATCTGCAGGCGGACCCTGATAGGTCTGTCGACAGCGTGGATGAGCTGATGGCGCTCAGCGGTGCCGCTGACGGTAAAGGACAGCGGGTCCATAAGAGCGCAGCCTTCCGGGGCGCTGATCTCTTCGATGATGTACCGTTCGCCGCCTTTTACATAGGGGGAAAGATCTTCAGGACCGTCTTTGGAACTTGTCCATTCATAAAGCACATTGCCATCGCTGTCACGCAGGCAGAGGTGCGCACCGGCCAGGTAATTGCCGGCAGGATCGGTTTTGGCGGCTGCGGTTTCCACCGGCGAGTCAACCATCATGATCATAAGCGGCTGCGGATCGCCCGGATCGAACGCATCTGTCTGAAAGAACAGATCGGCGGCGGTATAGACGCCCTGGGTTCCGGCTGTTTCCTCAAGCCGGTAAGACGTGCCTGCTTTCAGCAGACCGTCAGCTTCGATCACACTGCCGTCAGTCACCCATGAGGCGATCTTCGTTTCTTCTTCAGCGCCGATTTCAAACAGTGTCAGGACAACCCCGGCAAGATCCTTTCCGCTCTTTTCGTCAATTTTGCGGATGCGTAAGCGGATCAGGGTATCCGTCATGGTGAGGGTCAGATCGCCATCCTGCGGCTTTACTTCAAATGTGATATCGTCCGCCCGGTAATATCCGGCCGGCGCTTCAGTTTCCCGCAGCAGATAGGTTTCCGACTGTTTCAGTCCCCTGACATAATGGGGCGTTTCTTCTGTAATCCAGCTGTCGACGACTGTCCCTTCCTGATCGATGACCTGCATCGAAGCGCCGGGAAGAGGTTTGCCGTTTTCGTCTGTTTTCACCACCCGCACCCTCTGGTCCTTCATTGTTACCAGGGTGCCCTGTGAAGGGGTGAAGCGGATTTCCTCCGCCTGCACATAGCCTTCGTCGTTTCCTTCACTGTCACGCGGCGTGATTTCTTCGCGCATGATGTATGTTTCTTCTGCGTTCAGGCCTTCGATCACATGAGGCTGAGCGCCTGAGATCCACTCATCAATCAGGGTGCCGTCTGCCTTTCTGACGCTGAGCTTCGCGCCGGGCAGTTCTTCTGAACCGGATGCCTGCTTTTTGGAGAAGACGGTGCGGACCGGCTGATCTTCAACTGTGAAAGAATGTTCTGTTTTCTCATCATTGATTTCAAACGGGATCTCTTCTTCATTGATCAGAACCCCCGCTTTAGCGCTGACCTCCTTTAAAACCCAGGAGCCAAGGGGGATGTCATTGAAGATGAGTGTGCCGTCTGACTCTGTTGTCAGACGTTTGAATTCAGTGCCCGCTTTGATCATGACTTCACCGGTGTCCGGCGCCAGGATATCTTCACGCGCAATCAGGGCAAAGACAAAACCGGAGAGATCTTTGCGGTCAATTAAGGAAGCATCGCCTTGGGTTTCCGCAATGGTCTTTTGAAGTGAAACCGACCCATAGCGTCTTTGATCCGCCATTGTGACAGTGATCAGCTGTCCTGCTTCGGAAGCGAGTGAGGCGGCGCTGATCTCGGCAGTCAGGGGTTTTTTATTGAGCTGATAGCCGGACGGGGCGCTGACCTCTTTGACGGTATAGGAGCCGGGTGAAAGCGGTGAAGGCAGTGTGACGGTGCCTTCTTCCCCTGCTTTTTCCAGATAAACATTGGCGGGGAGTGAAGCGTGGGATTCTCTTGAGCGGGTCATGAAGGTGTCGTAAACGGAAGCGCCGATCTTCATGGTGACAGGTTTCCCGGTTTCATCGAAAAGCTGGAAGGAAGCTGAATGCATGGCCGCTTTCTTCCCGGTGAGGGCGTCGGTCTTGATGATCTTCAGTTCATATTCATTCTGGATATTGGAAAGCTCGAAGGTGCTGATGAAGGAAGAACCATCGACGCTGACATGGAACGGTTTGCAGTATTCAAGATCATCGCTTGCGGCGGCGGTCTGGGTGACGGTGTAGGTTCCATAGATCAGATCACGGCTTTCCGCCCTGCCGCTTTTGTCTGTCGTGATTACATCGTACTCTTCTTCTTTGAGTTCACTGATGTGTTTCAGAGCCTCTTCAAAGGAGCCATATTTTTCAATGAACAGATCCGGAAGAATGGTGAAGCCTGCTCCTTCTTCATCCTGCATGGGACCGGAGGAGGTGCGGGACGTGATGACCTTGTGGACCGCGATGCGGCCATGGATGATTTCATCCTGTGTATCCAGGCTGTATAGCCCGTCCTTTCCTTCCAGTTCGTCAAGTCTGAACCTTCTGAGTGTTTCATCAAGCACGCAGCCTTTGGGCGCGCTGACTTCCCTTAATGTGTAGATGTCGGCTTTATTGAGTCCTGTGAGGATTCCGGAAACGCCTGAAGCGCCGGTGACAAAGAATCCGGCGGAAGTGTTCTCGGTTTCATTGAACAGTTCATAGCGGGCGCCTTCCAGGGAAGCGGATGTATAGACGGCATGATTGGGATTATGAAGTTTTTTGGCGATCTTCATGCCGCAGTCTTTGAACGTGAAGCTGAAATCATATGTTTTTGTTTCGGCATGGCCGCGGATGATCAGGGTCTGGATTCTGGAGCCGTCCCTGGCCCTGAGCACAAGCGGGGCTGACTCGATGGTCTGATCGGTCCCTTTGAAACGGAAGGAACAGCGGTAAGTGCCGGCTTTCTTCGCGCTGACTGTAAGCGTGTTTCCTTTGAGGCTGAAGCCGTCCGGCTTTTCGGACAGCTGCCAGTGGGAAAGATGATCATCGCTCAGTGTGATTGTTTCCCCGGCGTAAACGGGCGTGTCTTCACTGATAGCATTGCCATTGGAGCCGGTGATTTTGGGGGAAAGACCGCCATGGTAAAGACGGACGGTTTCTTCGATCTGATTCTTTTTGTCATTGATGGAATCTGTGATGTCCACCGCCTGCGGGCTTCTGAAGCCGTCGCCGGCATAGACGGGATCGCGGTGGACGCGGGTGGCGGAAAAAGCCGGATTGATCGCCTGCCAGATCAGGATCTGGGTGGCGTACCAGTATTCCATATCGGTAAAGCCGCCGTAGCCGTAGCCAAAGTAAGAATATTCAAGGATTCTGTTTTTGAGTTCGCTGCTGTAGGCGCTGTAGGTTTCCCAGGAGCCGGTCTGATAGAGATCCTGGCCGATGACGACGGTCTCCTGAGGCTCAATGCAATAGGCGGCGGTGCCGTTTACTGTGAAGATGCCTTCATGGATGGACCAGCCCTCATTGAGGGCGTCATTCTGCAGGAAGTATGTCATGCCGTTTCCGCTGAATGTGACGGAATCGGCAGAAAGAGGAATGACGCTGCCGCATAGCAGCGCCAGTGAAGCGGTGAGCGGCAGAAGCCGCTGATGTAGATGTTTCATTCTCTGACCTCCTGCCTTTCTTATTGGCAGTGAAGTTCACGGATTCCACAAAAAAACAGCAGAATTTTTCTTTCTGCTGTTAAGAATCATGAGATCAGAGCTCGGTTCCGGTGATGAGCTTGTAGGCTTCGCGGTACTTGGCGATGGTTGCCTCGATGACGTCATCCGGCAGGCAGTAGTCGCTTTCCGGATTGGCCTTGAGCCAGTCGCGGACATACTGCTTGTCGAAGGAAGGCTGGGATTTGCCCGGCTCATATCCTTCTTCCGGCCAGAAGCGGCTGGAATCCGGCGTCAGCATTTCGTCGCCCAGGACGATTTCGCCGTTTTCGTCAACGCCGAACTCGAACTTTGTGTCGGCGATGATGATGCCTCTTGTGCGGGCGTAGTCGGCGCACTTTTTATAGAGGGCAATGGTGCAGTCGCGGATCTGTTCGGCATATTCTCTTCCTTTGCCCGGGAACGCTTTTTCAAGCACTTCGACGGACTGTTCAAAGGAGATGTTCTCGTCGTGGTCGCCGATTTCGGCCTTGGTGCTGGGCGTGTAGATCGGCTCGGGGAGCTGCTGGCATTCCTGCAGGCCTTCAGGCAGCTGAATACCGCAGACGGTGCCGTCCTTTTTGTAGGAAGCCCAGCCGCTGCCGGTGATATAGCCGCGAACGATGCACTCGACCGGAACCATGTTCAGCTTTCTGCACAGCATGGAGCGGCCTTCGAATTTTTCATTGCGGAAGAATTCCGGCATGTCATTGACATCGGTGGAGATCATATGGTTTTTCACAATATCCTTTGTCAGCTCAAACCAGAACTTCGACAGCTGGGTCAGAACTTTGCCCTTGTCTGTGACCTTGTTTTTGAGAATGACATCAAACGCGCTGATTCTGTCGGTTGCGACCATGATCAGTTCATCGCCGGCATCGTAGATTTCACGGACCTTGCCTTCTTTGACAGGTGTGTATTCCTTCATCTTTTTTTCCTCCGTTTTAAACAACAAGAGTATAGCACCTGTTTCTGTGATTGGAAGAAGAAAAAAAGGAATCCGCTGTGATTGCGGATTCCATCAGTTCTTTAAGCCAGTGCTTCGCCGAGCGCTCTGCATTCTGCCAGAGCCGCGTCATCCGGAGCTTCCATGCAGATGGCATAAGGCACTGTGTCAGCGCCGGCAGCCTCGGTGCGGGCCTGCCAGTCTTCCATCCAGGCGCCGTTGCCCCAGCCCCAGGAGCCGAACAGACCGACTTTCTTGCCTGCCAATGAGGATTCTACGCTGGCGAACATCGGTTCAAATTCAGATTCCTCGAGAACTTCGGCACCCATTGCCGGGCATCCGAACGCGATGGCGTCAAAGTCATTGACCATACCCGCGTTGAATTCAGAAGGTCCCATGACGGTGACTTCCGCGCCTTTGGCTTCCATGCCTTCTCTGACTGTCTGGGCCATAGCCTCAGTGTTGCCTGTGCCGCTCCAGAATACGATTGCTGTTTTGCTCATTTTCTTTTTCTTCCTTTCAGTTTTCAGCTGTTTTTACAATCAGCCGGTCAATCGGTTCCCCGCTTTCCAGCCGTTTTGTATATAGTTCGGTACATCTTCTGTAAAGAGTGAATGTCTTCTTCGCTTCCTCCTCATTCGAGTAAGCCTTCCATACATCCGCGCAGACATAATCTTTCCGCCCTTCCATGAAGCAGATGACATCTGTTTCCGGATAGCCCAGAAAAAAGCCGATCTCGTGGGGAAAATCCCCGCATTCCCGGATTCTTCTGGACAGATGGCAGACGCTGCGGGCGACATCCTGAGGCGTGTAGCCCAGCGTTTCAAGCACGCGGCTTGATGCGGTGCGCAGAATGTCTTTTGCCAGGGCCGCCTCGCGGTAGATGTAGATCAGAGCCCTTCCTTTGCGGAGTGAGAGCGGGATCAGACGCAGACCGCACCTGCGCAGTTTGGCGTTGATCCTGAGGATCTGCTGACGCAGAGAGTCATAATCATCGCATGGCGTTGTGAACAGACTGGCTGTTTTCAGGCCGGCCAGAGTCGGCGAACAGTAGCGGATGATCTCCGTGTCTGACATTCTTCCTCCTTTACAAAGTTAGTTTTGCCTAACTTCTTTAGTTAGATTATACTAACTTGACTGTTTCATGTCAACGGCACAGAAAAAAGAACCGGAACAATTGTCCGGTCCCCTGTGGATCATTCTGTGATTTCCTCTTCCTGCGGTTCTGAATATTCCTCTGCTTTTGGCAGAATCACATCAGCCCGGAAGAGATCGCCGTCGATGTGAATGGTGAAGGTGCCGCCCATCAGCTCAGTCAGGCTGCGGGCAATATTGAGGCCGAGGCCGCTTCCCTCGCTGGAGCGGGCCTGATCGCCCCTGACGAAGCGTTCAAGCAGTTCCTCTTCGGTGATGTTGAGGATTTCGCGGGAGATGTTTTTGACGCTGATCATCACATTGTATTCATCCCTGAGCTTTGTGTCGATATAGACTCTTGTGCCGGGATGGGCGTATTTGACGCAGTTGGAAAGAAGGTTGGAAAGAACGCGCCACAGCAGTCTGCTGTCGGCCATGACCGAGACGTTCGGGTCCTCATGGCTGATCACAGTATGCAGCTCTGCCTGCTCAAGCTTTTCTTCATATTCAGCGGCCGCCTGCTCAACCATCTCCCGCAGATTGACGCTGACGATTTCGGTATTGACATTGCCGGTGGAGGCCTTGGAGGCGTCGATCAGATCATCGGTCATTTTTTTCAGTCTTGCGGCATTGCGGGAAAGTACTTCAAGATATTCCTTTTTCTTTTCCTCATCCGTTTCTTTGCGCAGAAGATCCGTGTAATTGATGATGGAGGTCAGCGGCGTTTTGATGTCATGGGAGACATTGGTGATGAGTTCGGTTTTCATCCGCTCCGATTTCATCTGTTCATCCACCGCTTTCGCCATACCTTCGGAAATGGAACCGAGATTGTTCATGATCCGTCTTTCGGCCGGGGTTAACGCCGCGATCTGCTCAGGTGACATGCGGTATTTAAGATCCCCGCCGACGACAAGGCCGGTCGCTGTCGCCGCCTGGTTGGAGCACCAGGTTTTATAGAGGACAAAGACAGCCGCGGCAAGGTTCAGGATCATCACCGCCGTCATAAAGAGACCCGGTCTCTGCATGAAGGCGGTATAGGCATTCAGCAGCCACAGTCCCACGGCGCATCCCACGGTCAGCGGCATTTCCGGAATCAGGGAAATTGCTTTTTCCCCTGTTCTGTACAGCATGTAAAGAAGAGTTGTGGAGAGCAGCGTGCGGGTTTTGATCCGCCTGCCGAGCGAAAGAACAAACATCAGCACAAACACCATCGCCGCAATGGTTGTAAGAGTGATAATGGCAAGCCCGAAACCAAGACTCCTGAACACATTTGACCACAGTTCAGCCCCGCAGATCACGCAGGTAAGTGCTGCGCCGCCGCAGACTCCGGCAAGCAGTTCAAGCGGAATCCGGTCAACGAAATAAAGCTTTGTTCCGTATACATCACTGCCGGTGCCGCTGAGTGCCGCGCAGAGCAGTAAAAGAAGAGCGGTAAGACACCCGCCGGCCACCAGGCCCGGAGCGTACAGATTTCTGTATGCGGCAATCGTGTAATATGTCTGGTATTCCTTGTATCCAAGATCGCTGCTTTTCCGGGGTGTTGTGAAATACAGGTCCACCCGGCCGGCGCTGCCGCCTTTATTCTGTTCAAGTGTTTCCCTGAGTTCATTGATATAGTCGGATTCAGAATCCATGGACCAGACGTTGATCCCGCCATAGCTGTCCAGATACCAGAGAAAGCTTTCGATTGTTTCATATCCGGAAAGGCTTTTTCTTTTGATCACATTCAGGGAATCCGCTGATAAATCATACTGCCGCACGAGCCAGCCGGTATTGTCATACTGCGTCGGATCTCTGTCTTCACTCACAACAGCGACAGCGGTTTCCCAGGCAAGCGAGTGAACCTCACTGTAAGCCATCGGTGAGCTGAAATATGATTCATCATCAATGAAGTAGCCGTTGTCGATCATGACCAGTCCGGTCAGGCAGAATACGCTGAACACCGCGCTCATCAGCAGCATTACAACCGCAGCGATACGGAATACCGCGCTGTGATAAAACTTTTTCATCTCTGCACCTCCATCCGGTAGCCGTGTCCCCAGATCACCCTGATGTAGCGGGGCTGCGAAGGATCAATCTCAATCTTTTCCCTGAGGTGGCGGATATGGACAGCCACCGTGCTCTCATTGCCGATGGCGGACTCATTCCAGACCTGTTCATAAATCTCACTGCTGGAGAAAACCCTGCCCGGATTCTGCATCAGCAGCTTCAGGATGCCGTATTCCATCGGCGTCAGGGACACCGGTTCCCCGTCCACCGTAACTTCCCTGGCGCTGTCATCCATGAGGATGCCGCCGGTTTTCAGGACATTTTCTTTCTTCACTTCCCCGCCCAGGTTCTGGTAGCGTCTGAGCTGGGAGCGGATGCGGGCGATCACTTCAGCCGGTGAAAACGGCTTGGTGACGTAATCGTCGGCGCCGATATTGAGACCGAGCACCTTGTCGCCGTCTTCGCTTTTTGCCGACAGCAGGATGATCGGAACATTGGACTCCGCCCGGATTCTTGAAGTTGCCTCGATGCCGTCCATCTTCGGCATCATGATGTCCATCAGAATCAGGTCGATCTTTTTATCATGAATCCTTTCGATCGCCTCTTCGCCGGTGGAAGCCTCGTATACTTCATACGGTTCGCCGGAAAGGTATATTTTCAGGGCCCTGACAATATCAGGGTCGTCATCCACAATCAGAATGGCAGTCATATGTTACCTCCTGTCACTTCTATTCTATGAAGCCGGGCTTTAAGAAAAAAGAAGCTTCAGCCTTAAGATTTCTTTAAGCGGCCGTAAAAAAGAACCGCGTGACGCGGTCCTTTGGATGCGGAGTGTTTCAGATCAGAAGCTTGAGATGCCGTAGGTGTTGACCAGAGCGTCGAGCTTGACGCCTGCCTTGCACAGCGGGCACTCGTGGGAAGGCTTTGACTGATAGTCGTCGAGAATGTTCTTCGCGTTGAAGATGGACTGCACTTTATAGCCGCAGCATTCATCCACCATGGTGAAGATGGAAGCCACGCCGGCGACGTTGCCGCCATAGTACTGAACCGCTTCAATGCCGCCCTGGACCGTATAGCCGGTGGTGATCGAGGAAGCCAGGATCAGGACATGCTTGCCGGTGATCATCGGCTTGACATTATCGCGGAACAGCAGCTGGCTGCCGGTGGTATGTTCCGGGGTGACGACATAAATCGTGTTATGGATATTGATGCTTCTGAAGCCGCTCTTGGTCAGGTCGGAAGCCATGCAGGCCCCTACCACTTCCGTGCCGTCGAGGCACAGAATCGAGTCGATGACCGTGGTGGGACGGTACTGGGAAGCGAGCTGTCTTGCGGCTTCCTTAGCCTCGGAAAGACGGTGTTTCGTGAAAGTCAGATCCACATAGTAGTTGATGTGGCTGTGGCTTGTGGCGAAATGGCCTTTGGCGACACGCAGTTTCAGCGAATTCTTGGGATTGGGATAATCCATCATTGTAATTGCCATAATTGTTTACTCCCTCTGATGTTACAAGGAGCCTGTGCTCCTGTTGTCAATATCATACCAAATTTCACAAAGCATCGTTTGAATTATTACTCAAATTTAACAATGCGGGCGCGGGCAATAAAAAAGCTTCCGTTTCCGGAAGCTGAAATTCATTGTATCTGCTGCGGATTATCCTTCCATCAGGCCGAACATCAGAACGCCGATCGAAATGTACGTCAGCATCGACGCCATGATTCTTCCCCTTCTCGTTTTGACGCGGAACAGAAGGAAAATAATGCTGTAGATGAATCCGAGTATGCCGGAAACGGCGGACGCGCCGATATACCATGTATGCTGATCAAAAACAGAGGCGACAAACGGATACGTCCCTTCCATCACATAATGCCCCATCCAGTTGAACGCGAATGACATCAGCATGCACCAGACGCCCCAGTCAAAACTGTGATGTTTTTTGCCATAGATCATCAGCAGGATGAAAAGGATGGCAACCGGGAAGGTTGTGACACTTTCAAAAGGCACAAAGTGCACGCCGCCGACTGAATAATGCCATGAGATCTCACCGATGAACTGCCACAGCAGAATCCCTGCCGCAAAGCCCAGGAACGAGGAAGTATAGTGTTTCTCTTTCTCTGCCGCCTTTGATGCCAGATGTGTGAATACAAGCCACAGCAGGATCGCAAGAATTCCGAATCCCAGCCTTCCGGCGGTGGGTTTGGTCAGTTCTCTGCCGACCATAGACGGTTCTTCAATCAGCGGACCGGCAGCTTTTACAAAGCGGAAAGGCAGAATACAGAGAAAAAGAATTGCGAATTCCGCCAGTAAGGGAAGGAAATATTCCATGAGAAGCTCCTTTCGGGTACTGCGTACATGGAAACTGTAGTTTTTCGGTGTTTTCATCTGTAGGCTCCTGTGTTTACTGCAGAGGAATCCTGCCGTTCACCGCAAAGTCAGCCGGGTTTCTTCAGCCTGATTTCTTCACGGTCCGGCATTTCCGTTTTCTTCATGCGGATTATACCACAGCATCATAATCCAATACAGCCGGCACGCTGAACACAGCATACCGCCGCAGAGGCAATAAAAAAGCTCCCGTTTCCGGAAGCTTTTCCATGGTGCGGATAACAGGACTTGAACCTGCACGGGTCGCCCCACATGAACCTGAATCATGCGCGTCTGCCAATTCCGCCACATCCGCATCGCAAGAAAGAATATATCACAGACTTCTACTGTTGTCTAGACATATTTTTCAAGAATTTTTCTTGCGTAGCCGTCGCGTTCATCGTTCCAGCCGATCAGACAGTCAGTCTGCACGAGATAATCGTTGAGATGTTTCATCCTCATGTCGTCGAAGATGATGAACCCCCTGAAGTCCGGGTGGGCAAACAGGAAGTCGGTGATATGTTCCTCCCTCGGCAGCATCGTTTCCGCGTCGGTCATATCAGCCAGACGGATCGACGGATCCATGCCCGCCTTCTCCAGATAATCCTGACAGTAAGGCAGTCCGGCATAGCGCCACGAGCTGGAGACGATGACCTTGATCATCGGGTAGTCTCTGCACAGCCGGTTGAGACGCTTGACGCAATCGCGGTTGGCAAAGTCGAATTCCCGCTTTTCCAATGCCTTCTCATACTCGGGAGTGCCCTCCAGCAGGAAGATGTTGATCACGCCGTCGAAATCCAGGAACATGTAAATCACGCTGTCCTCATTATCGCGGTTGGCGGTGATGATACTCCGGATTCTTTTGTGATCAACGAGCCACTGGGCCTCTGTCTTTGTCGTTTCCATTTCTTCTCTCCGCTTGCCGGAGGATCCGCTTTTCAGTCCGTTCATACAGGGCTGAAAGCAGCCTGATGACGGGCGGCACGGCCGCTGTCAGTGCGGCGGCTGTGATAAAGTCCGGCCCTCTTAGTGTAGCACCAAAGAATTTTCCTGCAAGCAGGATTGCACTCACAAGCATGGCTGCCATCGCCCCGATGACACTGAGACGCAGCTTTGTATAGGGCCTGTAAACCTTTAAAAGCGTGCAGACGTAGATCGCTCCGGTTACCGCCAGCAGGATGCCGGAATAGCTTTCCGGGCTCAGATGCAGAAGATTTCTGGCCGCGATACAGGCGAAAACAGCGCACATGACAGCCGCCGCTGAAGGCAGTGCCTTCCGCATCGCGTCACGCAGGAAATTCCCCGTAAAGCGCCTGAAACTCGGCTCCAGCTGCAATACCGCCGTGGGGATTCCGACCCCGCAGGTGGACAGGAGCGTCAGCTGAATCGGCACGAAGGGATATGTGTGGGCAAGGATGATGACATAGACCGAAAGCAGAACCGAGAAGCCGGTCTTGACCAGATACATCGAGGAGGCGCATGTGATGTTGTTGATGACACGCCTGCCCTCATTCACGATTCCGGGCATTCTGGAAAAGTCATTGTCCATAAGCACAAATGAAGCACTGTCGCGGGCAGCCGGGGCGCCGGCGGCCATCGCCACCGAGACATCGGCGCTTTTAAGAGCCGGGACGTCATTGACGCCATCCCCGGTCATCGCCACATTGTGGCCTTTGCGTTTCAGGGCTTCGATGAGTTCCTTTTTCTGCAGAGGCTGCACCCTGCCGAAGACGGTATATTCATCCACGATCGAATCATAATCAGGATCGGGTACGAACATGTCGATATACTTTTCCGCCCCTTTGATGCCGGCGCGCTTTGCGATGGCGCTGACGGCGGCGGGATCGTCGCCGGAAATAACCTTGAGGGTCACATCCTGTGCTTCAAAATACGACATGATTTCCGTGACATTGTCGCGCAGCTCATCCGAGATCATAAAGACCGCCAGCGGCTTCAATGCCTCCTCTGTTCCCCTCTCGCTTTCCGCCAGCAGGACAAGACGGTTTCCTTCTTTCGACTTTTCAAGGCAGAATTCAAGAGTATCGCCATACCGCTCATCCAGAAGAACCGAGGGAGCTCCGAGAAGATAAGTGGTGCCGCTCACGGCATTGGCCGCCGAGTATTTGCGTTCTGAAGAGAACGGCACAAAGCTTGTGCATTCTTCACCACCCTCAGTGCCATAAGCGTCCAGAAGCGCTTTTGAGGTCGCGTTATGGGCAGCAGTCGCCTTGAGCAGTGTGCGGATTGCGCGCATGACGGTTTCCTCATCAGTATCGTTAAGAAGGAAGAACTGCTCGGCCTTCATGGTTCCTTTTGTCAGGGTGCCGGTTTTATCCAGGCACAGGGTGTCGATGCGGGCCAGTGACTCAATCGAATAAAGGTCATGGACAAGCACCTGCGCTTTCGACAGCCGGATCGTGCTGACGACAAGAGCGGCCGAAGTCAAAACAACCAGTCCTTCGGGAATCATGCCGACAACAGCGGCGACAGTGGACAGGGCGGAATCCTGCCAGGTCATGCCGGTGCGCAGCCACTGGGTGAGGAAGATGATGATGCCGGTCGGCACAATCATGACGGAGATGATTTTGAGCAGCCTTTCGATTTCACCGGCCAGCTGGGAGCGGACACGGCGGTACTTGCGGCCCTCTTCCATGATGATGGAAGCCAGGCTGTTTTCACCGACTCTTGCGATCATGACTTCCGCCTTGCCGGCGGTCACGATGGTGCCGGCATAGACGGCGGCCCCTTCCGCTTTGGAAACGGTTTTGGATTCTCCGGTCATAAGACTCTCGTTGAGCTCGAGCGTTCCGGAAATGATACGGCCGTCGGCGGGAACCTCAAGACCGGCGTCAAGGATGATGAGATCATCCATGACCAGCTCTTCCGGATGGACCTTGATCCACTTGCCGTCGCGCTTGACCGCCACCGGTTCCTCGTTGAGGATTTCCATCTGCCTTAACAGCCTTCTCGCCTTGATCTCCTGCCAGATGCCGATCACGGTATTGATGATGACGGTCATGTAGAAAAGGCTGTTGGTATGTTTTCCGGTCAGAATGACAATAATAAAAAGGACCGTGTTGACACAGTTAAAATACGTCAGCGTGTGGTGACGTATGATGTCAGCGGTCGATTCGGTCATGCCTTTCTGTCTGACATTGACAAGACCCTGTTCTCTCCGCTCTGTGACTTCCTGTGAACTCAGTCCTTTGCTGTACATGTGTATTACCTGTGGAGGATCATTCCGGCAAGACGCTCCTTCATGCGGGAAGGATCTTTATGCTCACCTGCTTCCGCCGCAAACATCATGCCGTTTTTCTTATCGGCGCCCGCCATCTGCGAAGCGATGTAGTAAGCGGCGTAGACTTCCCGCTCCGGCTTCACTTTGCACGGGGCCACCCAGGCGTCTTCGCCGTCATTGTAAAGCACGCCTTCATCCGAAAGCAGAAGGACAGCCTCTTTTGTGATTTCCGCAAGTGAGGCTGCTGTCTCTTCGGCGTTTTTCTTTCTGCCGGTAAGCTCTTCAGCATCCCTTTCGTCAAGAATCATGACCGGCGAAAGATCAGCGAGCGCCTCGAGCGTTTCGTTATAGACTTCCTGCGCCCTGGTTCCCCAGATCACATAGAGAGGCAGTTCGATTTCACGCAGCGCTTCGATCAGCTCGTCGGCATAGTCCCCTGCCAGCATTTCGCTGTATACGGCAATCGCACCGTAATCGGCCGGATCAATATCATAGATCTGCGCCAGGCTGAAGTGATATTCGCTGCCGTCGACGCAGAAAACAGCGTCATTGCCCCGGGGATCAATCATCCGGTAGGTGCAGCCGCCTGTTTCCTCACTGCCTTCAGGCAGTTCAAGATTGATTTTAAGTGCCTCCTGTCTTGCGTAAGCGCCATAGACGCCTTCTCCGGGATCACAGATCACGTCGCAGGGAAAGCCGAGCGACTGAAATACGGCCGCAGAGCGGTATCCCCCGCCGCTGACCTGCTGGCTCACCGAGAGGATTTCGGCCTCCTCGTTGCCTTTGGGCAGCGCTTTGACATGTGTTAACAGTTCCGTATGGACGGACCCTATAATCATCAGTTTTTTCATACGGAAACATTATAGCAGTGAATCCCGCCCCCGACGAAGCGCCGGTGACGATTAAAGCCGTTTCTGTCAATTCTTAAAAGAATATGAGAAAATGAATGAAACTGCCGTTTAAGGAGGTCTCTAATGGAAAAGACGAACCCTCAGAACAGACTGACGGAATATATAAAACGTGAAAAATGGGGACTGGCTGTCCTGGTGTGCGCTCTGATCATCTTCCTGGCAGCCCGCACGGCGCTTTCAGCCGGAAGACAGGAAAGCAGCACCGGCACCGACATTGCCGAATATGAAAAAGGCACGGTCACTGAAATCCTCTCCGACACCTCATACAGCGATGAGACATCGGACGGGGGCTGGCGCGGGGAACAGACGCTGGCGGTGACGGTCAGCAGCGGCCGCTACAGCGGGGAGTCAATTCTCGTAAACAATTATATCGGCCCGCTCTATGGCGTACCGCTTCAGGAAGGAGACGAAGCCGTCCTGATTATAAACACTTACGGAGACGGCAGTGTCAGAGCCACCGTCTATGAATACAACCGCACCGGCGCTTTGCTCGCTGCTGTGTTCGCCTTTGTTCTCATCACTGTGCTTGTCGGAGGAAAAACAGGTCTGAAATCACTGGTTTCCCTGGCGGTGACCGTCGCGTTTCTGTTTATGATCCTGATTCCATGGCTGCTCAAAGGAGCCCCGACCCTGCCGGCGGTATTCCTGAGCTGCCTGTACATCACGGCTGTCTCGTTTGTGATTCTCGGAGGCCTGCACCGCAAAACGGTATGCGCCATGATCGCCACCGCCGCCGGAACCGCCTTTGCGTTATTGTTTGCCATCGCGGCACAGAAACTTGCCCGGATTGACGGGCTCAGAATCGCCGATGTCGAACCGCTTCTGCAGATGCGTCAGGCCGGGATCCCGGTCGGTCTCAGGGGACTTCTCAGCGCCGGCATCATGATCTCCGCCCTGGGTGCCGTCATGGATGTGGCGATGTCGATTTCCTCATCGCTTGAAGAAGTGCACGCCGCAAATCCTGAAATGAGCGCAAAGCAGCTGTTCAGCTCCGGCATGAACATCGGCGCGGACATGGTCGGCACCATGACCAACACACTGATCCTCGCCTTCCTGGGCAGCGGCTTCACCCTGATCCTCTATCTCTTCTCACTCGGGCTGAATCATTACCAGCTGTTCTCTTCCGCCTACGCGGCGATCGAGGTGATCAGCGGCATCGCCAGTTCCGCCGGCATGATTCTCGCCATTCCGGTCGGCGCCTTCGTGTCCGCGCTTCTTCTGAAAAAGGAAAAATAGAATCCGTTTAAAAAAGGCAATGGCCGCTTGACCATTGCCTTTTATAGTGCCTTTGAAGTGAATTACTTCACGGCGTATCTGTAAAGGAACGTGACGACATGCTCTCTCAGGCAGTCAAGCTTGGGACCGAATCCGCCGGCATGCTCGCCTTCGGAATATCCGTTGGCAATGCCTTCCTGGTTCGCCCAGACCGCTGCTCTGTAGTAGTAGTCGGATACCTTCACATCATTGAACGGGTTGGAAACAGGCTTGATTGACGGTGAGCCCGCATATCTGTAGAGAAATGTCACGACATGTTCTCTCAGGCAGGTGTCATCCGGTCTGAATGTGCCGTCTTTGTAGCCCTTTGTGATGCCGTTTTCGGCTGCCCATAAAACTGCTTTGTAGTAATACTTGCCGCTCTTAACATCGCTGAACGGATTCTTTGTGCTCTTGGGCTCAGGCTGGCCTGCAAGTCTCCACAGGAATGTGACGACCGCTTCTCTGGTGCAGTTGTTCTGCGGACCGAAGTAAACGTTGTCATATCCCTTTGTGATGACGTTGTCGGCTGCCCAGTAGACAGGCTTCCAGTAATACTTGCTGTCATCGTTGACATCGTAGTATCTTGTCTGGATTTCGCATGTGGCTGTTTCGCCGTCTTCAGCTGTGGCTGTGATGGTGACTCTGCCGTATCTCAGCGCAGTGACAAGACCGTTTTCATCAACTGTCGCGATCTTTTCATCGGAGCTTGTCCATGTGACAGGTTTGGAAGCGGACAGCAGGAGTGTAGTTCTCGTCGGAATCTCCGCTTCGGTTTCGCTGATTTCCAGCGGACCGCCGCAGACGACGTCCTTACGGTCGCGGATTCTGATTCTTGCGAAGTGATCCGTATCAGGCCATGTGTCGTCATAGGACGCAAGACCTGTCGCTGTGACCGGTACGCCTGCCGCGCAGTTTTCAACGTCATAGCCGGTTGTGATATAGCCGTCGATGAAGACTCTTGCGGTATTGCCCGCCTCGTCTTTGACCATGATTGTCTGGATCAGGCCGTTGACGGCTTCGAAGCTTTCGACGGTTCCCTTGATGGTGACGAGCTTTCCGAGGACGGAGAGATCATTGATCTGTTCTGCTGTGACCTCCTGCGGTTCAACAGTGCCGGAGCCGATGACTTCGATGGATTCAACCTGCAGTTCCGGTTCGCCCTGATAGAAGTCTGTATAGCCTTCCACATGCACCTTGTCGCCGATCTTGAATTCGCCGGAAACAGGGAAGCAGCAGATACCGCCGGTTTCGTCCTCGACATAGATGCAGTCGAAGAACGCTGTGTCTTTGTCATAGCCCGACGCGTTGGAGACGACAATGCCTTCGATCGCGAATTCATAGCCCGCTTCCGTCACTTTCATGACATCGGCGATGTCTGTGACCGGCAGATCCCCTGCTGTCTCTCTGACAGAAACAGTGATATCCTTGGATACTTTCAGCTGGGTTCCTTCGTAGTCGATCACGGCGGTGACGGTGATCGTCATTCTCTTTGCGGTGTCGGGGGTGAAGGTGAACGGAATTTCGAGAGTTCCTTCGCCTTCCAGGGTATGAACTTCTGTGTCGGTGCCGAGAATCTTCGCGCCGTCAACCGTATAGGTTACGGATGTGACTGTGGCGTCGGGATACTCTTCATTATAGAGCTCTGTTGTCAGCACTGCCGGTTCATTGACGATCAGCTGCTCAGGAGAAACTGTGATGCCGGAGATGCCGATGCGGGCCGCTTTGCCGGTCCAAACCGGGGCGGTAACCGCGAGGTTGCCGTCAGCCTGGGTGACACGGATGTAGTAATAGGTATACTGCGGATCGAGGTCTGCTTCCAGACTGCCTTCCGCAAGTGCTTCCGGATCGTCCCATGTATACGCGACGGTGCCGGAGTTGGCGATGACTTCGACTTTGGCTGTGGAATCAGCCTCATCAGGATCATAGATCGTTACCGCGAGATGAATCTTTTCGGACGGATCGAGATCCTCGATGATGGTGCCCATGACTTCCCCGTTGAGGGTGTAGGTGAGCGAGAGGTTCTTGTCTTCGGTCGCGTAGACACGTCTCTGTCTGATCGCATCATAGATGCCCTGCTCGCTGAAATCATTTGTCAGGATAACGTCGCGGGCGTCGTTGGCGTTGCCCCAGCGGCCCTTGTGGTTGTCCTGGTTGTTGGTCGGTGCCACATGCCAGCCCTGATCAAGCGCCAGTGTGTACTCTTCATAGCTCGGATAGTAGCCGCCGGCGCCGATCTGTCCTTCGCCGTTGCCGACTTCAACCAGGAACATATGATCGTCTGTCTGCTCATCCCAGTAGGAGAAATCAGTGAAGTTGCCGAACGTTGTGCCCGGATGGTTGAACTGATGCAGTGTTTCGCCGTCATCATTATTCATGGTCTGGTAGTACAGCTTCATGCCGGCGTCGTTTGTCTTGTTGTTGAGTTCGGCGTTGTTTCTTGAGACGAGACCGTCGGTGTTGTAGGAATTGATATGACCGGGTCCGCCGGACCATGTCATTTCATAGCCGGCGATGGCGATCACATCGCTCTGTTTTGCGTTGAACGCTGCCGCTTTTTCTTTGTACTCATTCCAGAGAGCGCGGGAAGCATCTGTCATGAGCGAAGCGTCATTCATCGCCGCGGCCGGGTTGGCTGCGGTCGCGGAATCGAAATAGTTGGAATGATCCGTGAAAGCGACAAAATCAACATTGGCGCTCTCAGGCAGGGATGCGATGTAGTCAAGGGCGGCGTCCAGGGAACCGGAGCCGTCGGAATATGTTGTATGGGAGTGGAGCTGGCCGAAGTACAGCTGGTAATCGGAATAGCCGGCAGTGAATGTCCAGACTGCCGTGACGCTCTTTCCGTCTTCGCGAACCGCGGTGACCCTGACTTCGGTTCTTCCGGCAGGAAGGTCAACGGCCGGCGTATAGCTGATCACACCGTCTTCAAATACCGCGTCCGCCTTTTCGCCGTTAATCTCCATGGAAACTTCAGGATTCTCCCCGGCGTTGAGGACCTTCGCGGAAATGACGGGTTTCAGATCATCTCCGGTCTGGCTGTTGGCAGCCGGCTTCATGTCGGAAATAAACGGTTCGTCACGGATTTCAATCACCTTTTCAGCGCTGTAGGTGATGCCATAGCTGTTGGTGACAGTGACTCTGAGGGTGAAGGATTCCGGTGCATTATCGCCATCGATTTCTTCTGCCGGAATGGTGAAGCTGAATGTTCTGTCATTGCCTTCATAGTCTGTGACGGTGCCTGTTTTTTCACCGGCTTCGAAGGTGATTTCAATTTCCTCAACCGACTCGGCAAGGTCATCGAGACTCAGTTCCGCCTCATAGTCCTGGCCGACGTAGCGGAAGTCGCCGCTGTCGATGAGGATCGAGGGAGCCTGGACGATGTCATTGCGTGTAATCACATCCTCCGCGGGCTTCACAAATTCAAAGACATAGATGCCCAGCGGATTTCTAGTGCTGTAGGTCCAGCCGGAGAAGACGGAGGAATAGTATTCAATACAGACAGGCGTGCCGTTGTAGTTGGCGTCTTTGTTGTAAAGAATGTAGCCGCTGACTGTCTCCCCTTCCTCATCCGTTCCTTCCATATAGGTCAGGAACCACTTGGCGTTTTCGGGAGCCGAGCCGTCTGCCTTCGGTTCTTCCAGCAGGAGATCTTCGGAATTGTTCGTCGCAAGATACTTTCCGCCGGTCATGAATGTGTAATAGCGGCCGGTTGTGTCAACCGTGAAGACATAGGTGCCGTTGCCGCCGGCACTGACGCCGTCTGTGACTTCGGAAGGAATCGCCTTCATGGAGAAATTCGCCTCGTCAAGCAGACCGATTGTGGAAGCGGCGCTGGCATTGTAGATCATGTACTGCTCACCTTTGTTCAGCACGCCGTCCCATTCGCCGTCGTCATACGGCGGGACCGCGTCTTCGCCGTTGACCAGATAGAATGTCAGGGCGAATTCGCTTTCGGTGAATCTGTTCGAGGAGGGACTTGTGAAGTAGCCGGAGAAGACTTCCGTTCCGTTGCGCAGATAAGCCTCGACATAGGCGGGGCCGTTTGTGCCGGAAACGGTCGGGCTGTTCATATAGAAGCAGTCAGCTGTCTTTGCCGGTGTCAGTGTCCATGTGTTGTCCGGATAGGATGCGTAGTTTACGCTGAGTTCCGCGTAGTTTCCGCTCGGCCAGACAGTGATGGAGCGGTCGTCATGATTGTAGCCATAGAAGCTGTAGGTGCCGTCCTCGTTGACTTTGACGGTCCAGACCATCTCTTCCGTGAACCGGGTTACCCGGTTGTTTTCCACTGATCCCGGTTCAGCCTTGAGATACCAGTCGCCGTTGGGTTTCGAGGAGATCACCGTCTTATGGGAGCGGCTGTAAATGACGACGTTTGTGCCGTCGGTCAGCTGGGAAAGATCAGTGACCATGTCGCCCTTGTCTTCGGGTTCGCTGCTGACGATTTCGATTTCATCCGCCAGTGTGTTTCTTAACTGCAGGGTCGTGTTGTAAATGCCGACAGCCGCTTTGATATTGAGTGTGTCGCCGACGCTGACATCCCAGTTTCCGTCTGTCTTGTTCACGACAGCTTTGTAGAGCTGGATGGTGTTTGTACCGTCGGTCACGGTGATGTTGGGATTTGTGTAAGCGCCGTTGTTGTCATAGACTTCAGTGACTTCCACGCCCTTAAGGCTGATGTATGTGCAGACATCCGCTGTGCTCAGCGCGCCGATTGTCGTCTCTTTGGCTTCCAGCGTCAGGCCGGAGGACTTTTCAATCACAGCGTCCGCAAGTTCAGGCAGTCCGCGGTATACAGTTTTTGAGCCGGTGCCGATCAGGGTATCGCCGAGCTTGACACTGTCATCCGCTGCGGCCAGATACAGGTCAATGCCGCCGGTGGAATCCTGGATGTAGATGTTTCTGCCATCCACCAGGGTGACCACGCCCCTGACGGTGAATTCTGTTCCGTTTTCACCGGCAAGCGCTTCGGCGATCGCGGAGTATTCCGGTGCCGGTTCGTCAGAAGCTTTGACAATTTCCTCAGCCAGTGTGTTTCTTAACTGCAGGGTTGTGTTGTTGATGCCGACCGCGGCTTTGATGTCAACTTTATCGCCAGCTGCGATATCCCAGGCGTCGTCTGTTTTGGAGATGACAGCCTTGTAGATCTGGATGCTGTCGGTGCCATCGGTGACGGTGATGTTGGGATTTGCGTAAGCGCCGTTATTGTCGTAGACTTCGGTGACTTCCACGCCCTTGAGGCTGATGTATGTGCACACATCCGCTTCGCTGAGGGCGCCGATCGCTGTTTCCTTCGCTTCCAGCGTCATG